>NZ_JBEDTY010000004.1:0-300000 GCF_040119285.1 Alcanivorax sp. | reverse complement strand
AATAGACAGCTGCCGCGACACCAATGGGAAAACTCAGCAGCACCGTCACAATCATGGTAAACAAGGAACCCAGAATGGCGCCCAAAATACCGGCTTGCTCCGGTTCACGGGAGTCGCCGTAACTGAAAAGCGACCGGTTGAAGACCATACGGGTTTCGCCGGACGCTTCCAGCTCCGCTACCCATGCCTGCTGCTTGTCATTAAGACGGCTGTCTTCGCGTTGCTCTTCGTTCGCCTTGAGAAACAAATCCACATCATCGTCGGCCAATAGCCATAGGGTTCGTGTCTCTCCCAACAGGGCCGGCTCTTCGCGAAGCATATCGCGCAGAGCATAACCAGCCCCGGTGCTCATCAGCTGGTTAAGTGAGCGAACGTCCAAGCGTGACTCCACGCCAGGGAACCGCTCTGCCAGAGCGTCACGAATGACCCCTTGGTAATTACCGTAGTTAAGCTGCTCCGCATCACGGGGGTCACTGACATCCAGCACCTCCGCATCGAAGGTAATCGGCAACTGAATTTCATATTCAACGAAGGCACTGTGGCCCTTGCCGATGATGTCAGTGAACAACAGCAGCAAGGCCATCAAACCAATGCCGATGGAGGCCATGCCATAGGCTTTGAAGCGTTTCTCTGCCCGGTAGCGTCGGGCCAGCGTCTTACGCACTTTTTCTGTGGTTTTGCTCATAACTTTTCTCCCGACGCTAGTCGTACTGCTCGCGGTATTTCTTCACGATGTGCAGCGCAAAGATATTCATAACCAGGGTTGTGATGAACAACATCAGGCCTAGGGCAAACGCCGCCAGGGTTTTGGCACTGTCGAACTCCTGGTCACCCGTCAGCAACGTAACGATCTGCACGGTAATAGTAGTGACCGCTTCCAGTGGGTTGGCAGTAAGGTTAGCGGCCAAGCCGGCGGCCATGACCACAATCATGGTTTCACCAATCGCCCGGGACGCGGCTAGCAAAATGCCCCCCATAATCCCCGGTAATGCTGCCGGAAAAATCACTTTCTTGATGGTTTCGCTTTTGGTTGCACCCAAGCCCAAGGAGCCATCGCGCATGGACTGGGGCACCGCAGTAATCACGTCATCGGCAAGCGATGAGACAAACGGAATAATCATCACGCCCATCACCAAGCCTGCGGCCAGGGCCGACTCTGACGCCACATCCAACCCCACGGCCTCGCCCATGCCGCGAATAAATGGAGCCACTGTCAGCGCAGCAAAAAAACCGTAAACCACCGTGGGCACCCCGGCCAGCACCTCCAGTGCCGGCTTGGCCACCGTGCGCACTCGCTTGCTGGCGTACTCCGATAGGTAAATAGCGGACATCAACCCCACTGGAACCGCCACCAATAAGGCAATCGCAGAGATCAACATGGTGCCCATGAACAAGGGCACCGCACCAAAAGCGCCGCCAGAGGCAACCTGGTCAGCCCGCAGGGCAGTCTGTGGACTCCACTGCAAGCCGAACAAGAAATCGGTCACCGGCACCTTCCCGAAGAATCGGATCGATTCGAACAGCACCGACATAACGATGCCCACGGTGGTAAGGATCGCTACCGTGGCACACAGCATGAACAGCGTCTGCAGTACGCGCTCCACCTGCTGACGGGCGCGCAATTGCGGCGATACTTTCAGCCAGGCCCAGGTGCCGCCCAACATACACAGCACAATAATAACCACGGTCAGCGCCATGGCGCTGGTCTGGCGTAATGACTGCAGATGCTCCGCCGCTGCGGCAATCGGCGGCTCCACGAAATTAGTCGGTAGCGCACCGCTGGCCACATTCTGAATTTTGCTAAGCGTCAGGTTATAGCTGGAGGCATCCGTCGGTTGCAGCTCCACCGGCAAGCTGCCCAACACTTGCTGGCGGATGATGCTGTCATCAAAGGCCAGCCACAGCCCCAGCACGATTAAGGCGGGAAGCGCGCACCACATAGCCGAACGCATGGCGAAGTAAAACGGCAATGAGTGCAGGTGGCGAATGCCGCCCAGCGGGCGGGCCAGCGCAAAGGAGCGGCGAAGCCCCAAGTAGTAAGCGCCGGCCACCATCACTACCAGCAGCAACAGCAGGTTTCCGGTTTGCATGTATCACTCCGATCGGATTTGCTCAACCAAGATCACCGCGGCAATCTTGGTGGAACAAACACACCTTTTCAGGGGCGAAAAAGCCCGGCGGCAAACACCACCGGGCCAAAAGCATCCATGCTTTCTTATTATTTCCTTGCTTACAGCTCGTTGCCGGTCATGGGCTTCAGGCTACGCGCCTGTTTGGCCATGGACTTGCGCAGATCATCAGCCAGCGGAATCAGGCCTTTCTCGCCCAGGTATCCCTGGTCACCCCAGGCTTTCTCGCTGGTGAACTCTCTCACGTAACCCTCGATACCCGGCACCACACCCACGTGCGCTTTCTTCACGTAGAAGTACAAGGAGCGAGATACCGGGTATTCGCCGGAACCGATCGCTTCGAAAGTGGGCTCAACACCGCCGATATTGGCTGCCTGCACCACACCACGGTTCTGATCCAGGAAGGAGTAACCGAACACACCGAAGGCATCCGGATTCTTTTCCAACTTCTGCACGATCAGGTTGTCGTTTTCACCGGCTTCAACATAGACACCGTCCTCACGCACACTGCGGCAAATCGCCTTGTACTTGGACTTATCTTCACCCTTAATGGCTTTTAGCCATGGGAAGGTTTTACAGCCGCCTTCGATGGCCAGTTCGTTGAACGCATCACGAGTACCGGAAGTCGGCGGCGGGCCTAGCACTTCGATCTTCACGTTCGGCAGAGCTGGGTTAATCTCTTTCCAGGTTTTGTAAGGGTTAGCAACCAGCTCTTCCCCCCCTTTCGGGTTCGGCACATCCTTGGCCAGGGCCAGGAAAACGTCACGCAGGGACAGATCAATGTGCTTACCTTTCACCGAGTTGGCAATCACGATGCCGTCATAACCTACCTTCACCTCGGTGATGTCTTTCACGCCGTTGCTCTGGCACAGCTCAAACTCGGATTTCTTCATCCGACGAGAAGCATTGGTGATGTCCGGATGCTGAGTACCGACGCCCTGGCAGAACAGCTTCATGCCGCCGCCGGAACCGGTGGATTCAATTTTTGGGGTGGCGTTGCCGGTACGCCCAAAACGTTCGGCCACTACGGTGGCGAACGGGTATACCGTGGAAGAGCCCACGATGGAAATGGTGTCACGAGCCATCGCGGTGCCCGGCGCGCAGGCCATGGCCAGAGTTGCAGCGGCACCTGCCAGTGTTGCTTTCATTTTAACGTTCACAATAAGCCTCCTAGTTTTGGCACCGGCGCTTGCTGGACGTATCCACCCCGGTTTGTTTTGCGCGTGTTGCAAGCCAGTTCATGTTTCAGCACAGCGCATGCTAGAGAGAGTTTGTGACAGCCACATTACACTGAGATCAGATTCAGGCTACAGATGCCCTAGCCTAATCCGCACCCCGAATGCGTGCTGCCTGTGGCGTTTTCCGTATAATGTCCGTTTTCAGCTATCCTCTGACAATAATGACAAAACAGAGCCTACAGAACGTCCAGCAATGGCTGGCCGCTTTTACCACCGCCATCGGCCGTGGCAGCGCTTGGCTGGCGTTGCTGCTGGTGCTGGGCATGGTATTGGTCGTCGTTCTGCGCTATGGATTCGAAATCGGCAACATTGCCCTGCAGGAATCCCTGACCTATCTGCACGGCAGCCTTTTTATGCTAGCCATCGCCTACACCTTGGCTGAAGACGAACATGTCCGGGTGGATGTGCTCTACCAGCGTTTTAGCCCCCGCGGGCGGGCTTGGGTGAACCTGCTAGGCACCCTGTTTCTGCTACTCCCCCTATGCGTAGCGATTTTCTGGTTATCTCTGGATTATGTAGCCAACAGCTGGCGCGAACAGGAGGGGTCCGCCAACGGCGGCCTACCCTTTGTCTATCTGCTCAAAAGCCTGTTGCTAGTGCTGCCCGCATTGCTGAGTGTGCAGGCATTGGCTGAACTACTACGCCATGGGCTAACGCTGCTTGGCGCCCCCCTCCCCCCGCGCACTGCCGAACATGAAGAACACCCGGAGGAGGGCCTGTGATGGAATGGCTTCCCTTATCCATGTTCGTGGCCGTCTGCCTGGTATTGCTTACCGGCTACCCGGTGGCTTTTGCCCTGGGCGGCACCGCGCTGCTGTTTGCCGCCGGCGGCATCCTTACCGGCACCTTTTCTCCTTCCGACCTGAGTTTTGTGCCCAACCGACTGTTCGGGGTCATCGAAAACAGCACCCTGATGGCGGTACCCCTCTTCGTATTCATGGGCGTGATGCTGGAGAAATCCCGGGTGGCGGAAAAGTTGCTATCCAGCATGGGCCAACTATTCGGCCCACTCCCTGGCGGCATGGGGCTGGCGATTATCCTGGTGGGCGCCCTGCTCGCCGCCAGCACCGGCATTGTCGGCGCCACCGTGGTCACCATGGGCCTGCTCTCGCTGCCCACCATGCTTCGTCAGGGCTATCAACCACAGTTATCTACCGGGCTGATCTGCGCCACCGGCACCCTCGGGCAGATTATCCCCCCCTCCATAGCCCTGGTATTACTGGGTGATGTGCTGGCTAACGCCTATCAGGACACCCAGCTCAAGCAGGGCCTGTGGTCGCTGGATACCGTGTCGGTGGGCGATTTATTTGTCGGCGCCCTGATTCCCGGGCTGATTTTAGTAGGGCTGTACCTGTTCTATGTGGTGGCAATCAGCCTGTTAAAACCCCAATGGGCTCCCGCCTTTGCGCCCGCCGACGGTGAACGCCGTAGCTGGCGGGCCCTGCTTGGCGGCCTGATCCCGCCGCTACTGTTGATCGCCGCGGTGCTGGGCTCCATTCTCACCGGCAAGGCCACCCCCACGGAAGCCGCCGGCGTCGGCGCCTTTGGTGCCCTGCTGCTGGGGGCAGCCAATCGACACCTGAACAGAACCATCCTTGGCGAGGTGGTCCGTGCCACCAGCCGAGTCACCGCCATGGTGTTCATGATCCTGATCGGTGCCAGCCTGTTTTCACTGGTGTTCCGGGGCTTTGGCGGCGAGGAAGCGGTGCATAATCTGTTTGCCGCCATGCCCGGTGGAGTGATCGGTGCCACCGTCATGGTGATGCTGCTGATTTTCCTGCTCGGCTTCATTCTCGACTTTATCGAGATCACCTTTGTGGTAGTGCCGATTGTCGCCCCGGTGCTACTGGGCATGGGCCTGGACCCCATCTGGCTTGGCGTAATGATTGCATTGAACTTGCAAACTTCGTTTCTGACCCCACCCTTCGGATTCGCGCTGTTTTATCTACGCGGGGTGGCGCCGGCAGAGGTTAAAACCACGCACATTTATCAGGGCGTGATACCCTTTATCTTTATACAATTAATCATGCTGGGCATTCTGGCGCTGTTCCCTGAACTCGCCACCTGGCTGCCTCATGCGCTCTACGGATAATAAAATGACAGACCACACTGACGACATGCCCCAGCCAATTGGCACCCTTGCCATCCAAACCATTGCCATGCCACAAAGCGCCAACTGGAATGGGGATATTTTCGGCGGCTGGCTGGTCTCCCAGATGGACCTGGCCGGTGCCGTCACCGCCCGCAAAAAAGCCCGTGGCCGTGTGGCCACCGTAGCCATTGATTCCATGGCGTTCCTGCGACCGGTCCCCGTGGGCGCCGTTGTCAGCTGCTACACCCAGCTGCAGGACATCGGCCGCAGCTCCATGCAGATTTTGGTGGAAGTATGGATTCGCGAAGATTCCGGCACCTTGTCGAAAGTTACTGAAGGGCACTTCACCTTCGTGGCCATCGATGACACCGGCCGCACCCGCGTGGTACCGCAAAACTAATCTGGATTCCTGCCTCAAGCCTCAAGCGACGCTGCTGCGCAAAAACAGTGCAGCAACTGCCCCCTGGAGCGTAACGACGAAGCGCGGGCCGATGAATGGGTCTGTCGTGATATTGGTCTGGTTTACAGCGGCGCCAGCGCGGGCGTCATGGCCGCCATTGCCAATACAATAATGCCTCAGGGTAGCAAGGTCCTCGGGATAATCCCCCAAATACTGATACGCGGGGTGGCCGACAATGATCGCCCCGCCAAGTACAGATCGTCGATTTCATGCACCATGCACAAACGCAAAGTGGCCAGGGGGAGGCTTTATCGTTCTTCCCGGCGACATGAGCGCCCTGGAAGAAATTTTTTAAATTCTCATTTGGGCCCAACAGGGCTTTCATTAAACGCCTTGCGCCCTGCTTAACGTGACTGCCTATTACGACGTCCTTCAACGTTTTCTGCAACACAGTGTGACGGAAGCTTTCTTGAAAACGGACCACCACCAGCGCCTGCAAATCCATAGCAATACGGCCATGCTGTTGGATCGTTTAATGATGCCTCACCCACGCCTGCGGATAAGTGGCTTGACCGAGAACCCCAGCGGTGACAATGGAATGTGAAAGAAGATCAAATAGTCGAGTGGTTCCAATCCATTTCAAAGCCGAGTACGTTATGGTGCGTCAGTAAAGTAACACTACACATCAACCATGGATGAGGTATCAATTATGCTCGGATGGGCTCTGACATTTCTTGTCGTGGCAATTATTGCCGGCGTACTCGGTTTTGGCGGTATCGCCTCCGGCGCGGCATCCATTGCCAAAATTATTTTCTTTATTTTTCTGGCGCTGCTGGTCATTAGTTTGGTGGTCAATGCACTGAAAGGGCGCGGACCAAAAGTGTGACGACGCCATGCCCGAAGGCAGCGGCCTTGCCGCTCCCTTGGGGCCCTGAACTGAAGCGTTCAGCCAAACCGTTTAACGACCTTCTAAAGACACCCCAGCTTGTACGGAACGTTTCGATCATACAGGCACGGTTACGATAAACGCTGATGCCACTGCTGGAGCGCGACAAGCTGTTTCGCTACCCTCTCGCGAGACGCCTGATCTACCAAATCACCCTGCTCATCACACTTTCATGGGCAGCGGATAAAAACACTTCCGGCTTATTCAAGGGATGCATATCCAGAAACACCAGCACCTGGCGCAAGTGATACTGGCTGCGGCGGGTCTCCATGCCGCCCATGGAAGCTCCCATGATCGCCACCGGCTTGCGCGAGAAAATACTGCCGGGCACACGAGACAACCACTCGGCAGCGTTTTTCAACACACCGGGAAGGGAATCGTTGTATTCAGGCGCCGCCAATAACAAAGCATCTGCTTGGGTAATGTGTTCCGCCAGCGCGCCCACAACCACTGGCCGGCAATCGCCAGAACGTTCATGCTGTATTCCTTTCTCTGTATCCACGGTTGAAATTAAACAGAATCTACTACGTGGTTACTATCCATATTTCTCTCCAGTGACAGGGAGGTGAAGGGGTAGAGGGCGGTCGAGTTTGCGCGCCCTTAAAGCACAACAGTTATAATAAAGACGGTTCCGCTGTCAGGGTTCCATCGCGATAATCCCGCAGAGCCTGGTTAATTTCGTCCTGAGTGTTCATCACAAAGGGGCCATATTGCGCTATTGGCTCCCCCAGCGGCTTACCCGCCAGCAACAGCAAACGTGCTCCCCTTTTCTGCGCTACCAGCGTCACCCTGTCACCGTCGGTGAAGGTTGCCAGGTGGTGGGTGTCCACGGCATCTCCAGCCACCTCAACACGGCCTTCGAAAAGATACAGGAAAGCGTTATGGCCTTGCGTCAATGGCACCGCCAGGGTCTCGCCGGGACGCAGCACCACATCCAGATATAACGGATCCGCCTGGCCACCTTTGACCGGAGCAGAAAGCCTCTGCCCTGCAATAGTCACTTCACCGGCAAGCGCTTTGACCTGCCCACCACTGGCCAGATCCAACCGCGGCATCTCGGTATCGGCAATATCGCGATACTTTGCCGGCTTCATTTTTTCCGCCGCCGGCAGGTTGATCCACAGTTGAAAACCGCGCAGCGAACCGTTTTTCTGTTGCGGCATTTCTTCATGAATAATGCCGCGGCCGGCGGTCATCCACTGCACGCCACCTTGCTTGAGATCACCTTCGTTACCCAGGTGGTCTCGGTGACGCATATGGCCTTCCACCAGATAGGTCACTGTTTCAAAACCCCGATGCGGGTGCGGTGGAAAGCCGGCGATATAATCGTCGGGATTGTCGGAAGAAAACGCATCCAGCATCAGGAACGGATCCAGACGCACGGAAGGGTTATAACCCAGCGCCCGCTTCAACCGAACGCCGGCACCATCGGATGTATCCATTGCACGAAGCGTATTGAGGATGGTGCGTTCCATAACAACCTCCTTTGAGAAACAGCCATGAGCCACTAATCTCTAGCTGCCATGTTAAGAGAAGACCTTCTTGATTTTTACAAGCCGTACCTCACGGCTAGTCGCTGATCTTTCTTTCACCTAACCGCTCGCGGCCATGTGGTGAGTTCCAATCCAGTTGCGGGCCGATGGCGATAATTGCGTGGGGATTCACGGTCGGGTGGCTGCAAAAATAGTGGTGCCGGATATGTTCCATGTTCACCGTTTCAGCCACTGCCGGGAGCTGATAAATCTCTTTCAGAAAACCCTGTAGATTCAGGTAATCGCTGATCCGTTGCCGGTCGCACTTGAAGTGCGTGACATACACCGGATCAAAGCGAACCAATGTGGTCCATAGACGGATATCCGCTTCCGTTAAGGTATTGCCCACCAGGTAACGCTGTTTGCCCAACCGTTCTTCCAATACATCGAGTCGCTTAAACAAAGTCACCACGGCATCGTCATAGGCTTCCTGGCTGGTGGCGAAACCGGCCTTGTACACGCCATTGTTAACGTCGTCATAGACGCTATCGTTAATCGTATCGATATCTGCCTGCAACGCTTCAGGATAGTAATTGCCCGGTGTTGCGCCCAGCTCATCAAAGCCGCTGTTAAGTATGCGGATAATGTCGGCGGATTCATTGTTAACGATGGTTTCGTGTTTCGTATCCCAGAGCACCGGCACCGTCACCCGGCCGCTGTAGTTATCATCGGCCTTCAGGTACAACTCATACAACTTACTAAAACCATACAGTGGATCACCGGTGGCACCGTTAAAATCATCGCGCAGTTCCCAACCGTTCTCTAGCATGTGCGGATGTACTACCGACACCCCGATATGATCCTGCAAACCTTTCAGGGCACGCATAAGCAGAGCACGATGGGCCCACGGGCAGGCATAGGAAACATAAAGATGGTAGCGACCGCTTTGTGCCTGAAAACCACCGTCGCCACTGGGGCCGGCACGGCCATCGGCTGTGACCCAATTACGAAACTGACTCTGCGAACGCTTGAAACGCCCACCCGTATTTTTCGTGTCGTACCATTTATCTTGCCATTTACCGTCTACTAACAGTCCCATGATCGTCTCTCCTTACGGATATTCGTCTTACTTCAATCGCTTGCCTGCAACTCAGAAAGCGCTGCATCCAACGCTTTCTCTTTGACGTCGTCGCCCATGTTCAGCCCTTCCGCGAATATAAACTCCACCTCGGTGATGCCGATAAAACCAAAGAACAACTTGATATACGGCGTCACCGTATCGTTGTTGGTCCCGGCATAAATACCGCCTCGGGCGGCCAGCACCGTTACTGGCTTGTTCTCCAGCAAGCCCTGCGGGCCATGTTCGGTATAACGAAAGGAGATGCCGGCACGGGCTACGTGATCAATCCAGCTTTTCAACTGGCTGGGGATGCCGAAGTTGTACATGGGCAGGCCCAGCACAATGTGATCTGCCGCCTTGATTTCATCAATCAAGGCCAGGGAAAAGGCGTCCACCGCTTGCTGCTCGACGCTGCGCTGCTCCGCCGGAGTGAAAAAAGCGCCCACGCGCTCACCGTCCAGATGAGGAATGGGATCCGTAGACAGATCCCGCACCACCACCGTGGCCTGCGGGTGCTCCGCTTTCAATGCATCCACTTGCGCATTGACCAGCGCGGAGGAGTTACCGTTATCACCAAAGACGCTGCTTTTAATCACTAAAATGTTCATAACCCCAACTCCTTTTATTGTGCTGTCGACCCCGGCGGGCGACAGGATTATTTCGATGAACCTATCGTGCCCTCAATAAATACGATATAAAACGGGATCAAGCTGCACACTTAGTTCAGGAATTTAGATATGTCAGCCAAAATTACACTGGATCAGTGGCAAGCACTGCTCGCCGTTGTGGATGAAGGAGGCTATGCCAACGCCGCCGAGGCCCTGGACAAGAGCCAGTCGGCGATCAGTTATGCGGTGCAGAAAATAGAAACCGAGCTGGGAGTGCGTGCCTTCACTCTGGAAGGGCGACGCGCCAAGCTCACTGAAACCGGGCAAATGCTGTACCGCCAGGCCAAAGTGCTGGTGGAGGAAGCTAATCGCCTGGAAAGCGCTGCCATCCAGCTTAGTCAGGGTTGGGAGCCGCTGGTACGGGTGGCGGCCGATGGCCTCTTTCCCCAGCATTGCATGCTCTCCGCGCTGGACACTTTTGCTCAGCACAGCCCGCTGACTCGGGTGGAATACAGTGAGACCATTCTGTCCGGGTCTGATGAAGCACTGCTGCGCAAGGAAGCCGACGTGGTCGTGGGCGGGCGCGTACCACCGGGCTTTTTCGGCGACCCCTTGATGCGGGTACGTTTTCTGGCAGTGGCCGCTGCCGATCATCCATTGGCCCAGGCCAAGCAGCTGACCCACGAAGATCTTCGCCACCACCGCCAGATCGTGGTTCGTGATTCCGGCAGCCGGCGTATTGATTCCGGTTGGCTCGGCGCAGAACAACGCTGGACCGTGTCGCACGCCTCCACTCGCATTGCGGCAATTCGTCGTGGCTTGGGCTTTGCCTGGGTGCCAGAGGCCGAAATCGGCGACGGCCTGGAGACTGGCGTCCTGAAGATCCTCGCCCTGGACGAAGGGATAGAGCGCATGATGGAACTGTACCTAATTTATGCCGATGGCCAATATGCCGGGCAGGCGGCCCGCTATCTGGGGGAACGGATTCGCGATGCCGCTGCCATACCTTGTCCGGGGGTGACCGTTTAGGCTCGCTCACCCACTAATGACGCGCAAAGCGTAGAATAGTGCCCCCCCAACGTGAGGAAATTGCCATGCGACGTCTACCGATACCGGGATTCCTGGTGCTGGCCTCGGCCCTGTTGCTCAGTGCCTGCGTCAGCCCGGTTGTGATCGACAGCCAGCCTGACGCAAATCTTGCCCAATACCGCACCTACACCTTTGTGTCCCAAGATGAAGACAAACCCCGTGAACTGGATGATCAGCGCGCCCAAGCTGCGCTGGAAAAAGCACTGACGGCCGAGGGAATGACGGTGGCAGCCGCAACAGACCAGCCGGATGTGCAAGTAAAGCACTTCTTCAAACGTGAGCAGCGCTTCGATGGCTCCACCGTCCAGTTCGGGTTCGGCTTTACCCGTAACCACGTAGGCCTGGGGGCCTCCACCCCTACAGAGGGCGAGATCAGCGAAGAGTACAAGCTGGTAGTGCAGTTGATTGACCCGCAAAGTCGCGATGTAGTGTGGCAGGCAACCAGCCGCGACGAGCTACACGACGAAATGAGCAGCGAACGTCGCAATGCGCATATCCAACAAGCCGTGGAGGACATGTTCAAGCGGTATCCGTAAGCGGCCAACTCAAACTCGCGCAAAGTCCTCCACCAGCGCGGTTCTCCAGGGTAAGCTGCCCACCACTGCGGGCCATCACGGTGGCAGCAATAGCCAACCCCAGGCCAGTTTGGCCCCGGTCCCCCCGGTGGCCCCGCGCGCAAAGGTCCGCTGGATTGTCGGTTATTCCCGGGCCCTGGTCCTCCACATGGATATGCAGATCACTCGCATCCGTCACCACACGGATCCATACCTTCTTGCCCTCCGGCGTATAACGCAACGCATTCTCCAGCAGATTGCGTAATGCCAAGGTGGCCAGAGACGCCGCTGCCAATGTCATTCCGGCACACGCTTGGTCATCACGCTGCACGGCTAACCGCTGAGGGTGCCCGGCCAGCTGGGCCACACTCTCATCAATCACTTGTCTCACCGGGCGCGGCCGACTCTGTGGTAGTCCGTCCAGGCGGGCCAGTGACAGCAACTGCTGCAGGTTATCCGCCATCCTCGAGCTGGCATTTTCCGCCGCCGTTAACGCTGCCATGGCGGGCTCTTCCGGACCCAGTTTCAAGCGGGCCACTTGCAGCTGGGTTTTTAGTGCCGCCAGAGGCGTACGCAACTCATGGGCAAGATCATCCGTCAACCGGCGCTCACGCAACAACGCCTGCCGGGCCTGGTCGGCCCAACCATCCAGCGCCGCCACCAACGGCACCAGCTCGGTTATCCCGGCCGCACTGCGGGCCCCGGATTCCGCTTGTACCGGGCGTGCCTCAAACTCCTTCCGCACGGCATCCAGAGGCGCCAAACCTCGGCTCACGGCCCAGCGCACCGCCAACCAGGCACCCAACAGTGCCAACAACAAGCCCACCAGCAACGCCCAGGCCAGGGTCGACAACAGCGATTCACGCACCGCCATGGGCTCCGCTGTCGCCACCCGTATTTGCCCTTCGCTGACGGTATACACACGCCAGCGTTCCCCCTCCAGGGATCGTTCCTTAAAGCCGTCCTCAGCACTGGCAAGGTGCGCCGTTGGGGCTCCACCGGAGCGTGCCAGAATCTCGCCCCGCACATTCATCACTTGGCAAAACAACCCGCTATTCACCGCGGCCTGCAGCCCTAGGTTACCGGATAACACCGGAGCACTGGCATTGGCATTGGCCATGGAGGCGACCATACGTGCCGACGCTGCCAGACGCTGATCCAGCGCCGTCCCCAAGTGCTGCTTGACGGTATTGTGTAACCACAATGCCAACAGCAACCAGACACTCAACAAGCTGAGCGCCACCAGCCACAGCACCCGGGAACGCAGTGAACGCGCCATCACAATGGCGCGCCTAACCGGTAACCGCCACCGCGTACAGTTTCCACAATGCTGCTGCCCAATTTGCGGCGCAGGTTATGGATATGCACCGCCAAAGCATTGCTTTCCACGCCGTCCACCCAGCCGTAAACCCGATCTGCCAACTGGTCCGCCGTGAGTAACCGGCCCCGGCTTTGCAGCAAGGCAAGCAACAACGCCATTTCCCGTCGTTGCAGTTCCACTGGCTGATCCGCCAGCCAAACCTGTTGCCGGAACGGATCTACCCGTACCCGGCCATGTTCAATCAATGGATTGGCCTGGCCCCGGCTACGCCGCAACAGGACTTGCAAGCGCGCCGCCAGCTCGCCCAAATCAAACGGCTTAATCAAATAATCATCGGCACCGCGCTGCAAACCCTCAATGCGGTCTTGCACGGCGTCCCGGGCGGTGAGGATCAATACCGGCGCCGTCAGCCCAGCCTCGCGCCACTGGCAAAGGGCCTCACCACCCTCTTGATCCGGCAGTCCCAGATCCAGCACCAACGCATCAAAATCCACACTTTTCCAGGCGGCCAGGCCATCCCGCGCAAGCGTCACCCAGGCTACGGTAAACCCCATCGCCTGCAGACCGGCCTGAATACCGTCGCCCAATAAAGCATCATCTTCGATCAACAAAATATGCATGCCGCTCTGACCCGGTTAGGCTGCTCAAGTTGCAAACCAGTGTACGTTTTTCCAGTTAACCCACGGTTAATGGGGCCGGGGCACACTGGTGACTTCCTGATTGGAGATACCGTGGACACAGTCATTATTGGCCCACTGGCCCTACCGGCAGGCACCTTCGTGGTCCTGAGCGGATTCCTCGCCGCCACTTTGGCCAGCCTGTGGTGGCAACGACGCGGCCAACACATCGAAGCAACACTTTGGCTGATTGCGGTTACCGCCGTGTTTGGCGCCCGCCTGGCATTTGTATTGCGCTATCACAACCAATATGAATCCTGGCTGGCTATGCTCGATATCCGTGACGGAGGCTGGTGGTGGCCCGGTGTACTACTGGCCCTGCCGGTGCTGGCCGTTAGCCTGTTCCAGCACACCCGCGTTCGGGCTGCGCTGTTATCCACCTGTACAGCCGCCCTACTCACCATGACGTTGACGCTTGCTGCTCTGCAGGCGCTGTCGCCAACACCCAGCCCGCTACCTGACGTCACGCTGTATAACCTGCAGGGGGAGACCGCCACACTAAAATCGGCAGCTAACGGGGTAACTCTGGTAAATCTGTGGGCGACCTGGTGCCCACCGTGCCGACGGGAGATGCCGGTGCTTGCGGCTGCACAACAACGTTACCCAAATGTCCGCTTCATTCTCGTCAATCAGGGAGAGAATCCGACTCAGGTGCGCCAGTATCTCACCGAAGAGCAGCTGCATTTTGAATACCTGCTACTGGACCCGCATACCGATTTGGGCCGCTATGCAGGCAACCGTGGACTACCACTGACCCTGCTGTTCGACAATAAGGGACAAGAAGTGGCGCGCCATTTTGGCCCCCTGTCCGACGCCAGCCTGCACCACTTTCTCAGCCATAACCTATCCGGAGACGCCCCATGAGCAAAACCATTGTCCTGCTGCTAACCTTGCTGGCTCCTCTCATTAGCCAAGCCGAAGCGACTTCTATGGACAGCCTGATGGCCAAGCTGGAGGCCAGCAGCTGGGTGGCGGAAGGTGCGCAGGAGCCACAGCGGGTCGCCTATCTATTCACGGATATGGCCTGCCCCTACTGCGCTCGATTATGGGAAAACATGCAGCCGATGATTAACGACGCCGATAATGTGCTGCAGGTCCGTCATATCATCGTCGGGCTGATCAACCCTAAACGCAGCTTCACGCAAGGCGCTGCAGTGCTGGCGGCTCCAGATCCGAGCGCCGCATTGGCAGAACACGAAGAGTATTACGACGACGGCGGCATTCGACCGCTGGCGCGAGTACCTGATGTCATTCGCAGCCAGATTCAAAGCAACACAGGGCTGATGATCGGGCTCGGCCTGCAAGGCACACCGGCACTGATTTTCCAAGACAAGGAAGGGCGCTGGCGCGTGGCGCCAGGGGTGATCGGCGAAGCCGACCTAAGGCAGGAAGTGTTTCAGCTACATTAAATTAAAAGCGAAACGTTCAACGTTGAAACGCGAACAAGGCGCAAAACGAGAGGCAAGGCTCCCGCTCGCGCTTTTTTAACGTTCAATTTTGAACGGGCAGCTCAATCCGATAACCAGCTTACTTTGCCCTGACATACCGTCAACTTCACGGTGCCCTTGAGCTGAGCATAGCGCCAAGGAGAATTGTTGCCGGCGGATAACCAATCTTCGCGGAGATCTTTTGCCGCCGTGGGGTCGAGAACACATAGGCTCGCCGGGCGGCCGGCTTCCAGCTGGCCGGCCTGAATACCCAGGCAGCGAGCGGGAGCGGCGGTGACGGCATCCAGCGCGCGCAACAAGTCCAGCTTGCCCTCATCCACCAGTTGCAGCACCAACGACAGCAGCACATCCAACCCGGCCATACCCGGCTTGGTGGCTGGGAAGGGGGCTGCCTTGCTGGAGGAACCAATGGGTGTGTGCTGAGAGCAGATAGCATCGATGGTGCCATCGGCCACCGCTTCCAGCAGTGCTTGCCGGTCCTCGGCACTGCGCAGCGGCGGGATCACGTGACAATGGCTGTTGAAACCTTCCAGCGCCGATTCATCCAGCAACAAGTGCTGAATACTCACATCTGCGGTCACCGGCAGGCCTCGTCGTTTGGCGGCCCTCAGCAGGCGCAAAGAGTCGCGACTGGAGATCTGCTGGAAATGTGCCCGCACTCCGGTGGCCTCCACCAACAACAGGTCGCGTGACAGGTCCACGCTTTCCGCCACGGCGGGAATGCCGGGAAGGCCGAGGCGGGTGGCCACCGGCCCTTCGTGTGCACAACCGCCGGCGCTGAGCGCCGAATCCTGCGGCCGGAACATCACTGGCAAATCAAAGGTCGCCGCGTATTCCAAACTGCGCTTGAGTACCAGCGCATTGGCCACCTTGCCACCGGCATTGCCCACTGCAATACAGCCGGCCCGGGCCAAGGTAGACATTTCTGCCAGTTGCTCGCCCAGCAGGCCCTGAGTCATGGCGGCGATGGGCATGATACGGGCAAACCCGGCCTGCCCGGCCTGTTCGCGGATCAATCGAACCACGGCGGTGGAATCCACCGGCCCACAATCAGGCTGGGCGGCCAAATGGGTAATGCCCCCCGCCGCCGCGGCACGGGTTTCACTGGCAATATCGCCGGTGCGACCACTGCCGGGCAGAGACAAATGCACGCAGGCATCCACTAGCCCCGGCAATACCCAGAGGCCATCGGCCTGGATAATATCGGCACCTGGTGCATCCAGGCTGGCACCGATGCGGGTCAAGCGACCGTTTTCGATCAGCAGGTCGGCCACGTCGTCGCGGCCACTGGCCGGATCAATCACCCGGCCTTTGCGGATCAGGATGTGGGCGCGTTTACGGTTAGCGCTGGCCATGGGCACCTCCCGCTGCGGACATGTCGCTATCCTGACCACTGATGGCCATGGACATGACCGCCATACGCACGGCGATGCCGAACGTGACCTGGTTGAGAATCACTGATCGAGGGCCATCCGCCACTTCCGACGCGATTTCCACGCCCCGGTTAATAGGCCCGGGGTGCATCACGATGGCGTCCTCTTTAGCAAATAGCAGCTTGTCGTTGTTAAGCCCGTAGAGCCGAAAAAACTCAGCTTCACTGGGCAGCAAGGCGGAATCCATACGCTCTTTTTGCAGACGCAGCATGATTACCACATCCACGTCTTTTAGGCCCTGAGCCATGTCGGTGAACACGGTTGCGCCGAGGGCTTCTGCATCTACCGGAAGTAATGTCTTCGGGCCGATCAGGCGTACTTCATCGGCGCCAAGAATATTCAATGCATGGACCTGGGAGCGGGCCACACGGGAATGGAGAATGTCACCAACGATGGCCACTTTCAGGCCCTCGAAGCCGCCCTTGTAGTGGCGAATGGTATACATGTCGAGCATCGCCTGAGTGGGGTGCGCATGGCGTCCGTCACCGGCATTGATCACCGCTACGTTGGGGGTTACTTCATTGGCGATGAAGAAAGGCGCTCCGGAATCCTGATGGCGCACCACGAACATGTCCGCCGCCATGGCTTCCAAATTACGCAGGGTATCGAGCAGGGTTTCGCCCTTGCTGGTGGCCGATTTGGCGATGTCCAGGTTGAGCACGTCTGCACTCAGCCGCTGGGCCGCCAGCTCAAAAGTGCTGCGAGTGCGGGTACTGGATTCGAAGAACAGGTTCACCACGGTTTTGCCGCGTAACAGGGGGACCTTCTTGATCGCCCGGCCGCCCACATCCACAAAGCTTGCCGCAGTATCGAGAATATCTTCCAACAGGGAACGAGGCAGATGTTCAGTGGTGAGAAAATGACGGAGCTTACCGCTGTCGGTAAGTTGTACTCGGGAGGATGGCGCAAGCGTTGGCGTCATTCTTATGACCTTGTCTCAGTATCGTCCTCAACCACCAGATTGCGAATCTCGGCAATCAACGGAGAGGGGCCGTGTAATTCTATCCGCTGATGAGGGGGTAATGCCAAAGTTTCCCCACAAATATCAGCGCCAATCGGTAGTTCCCGACGGCCGATGTCGAACAATACCACCAGGGTGATGGACGCCGGGCGGCCAAAATCGAATAACTCGTTCATGGCCGCACGGATGGTGCGTCCGGTCATTAGCACATCATCCACCAGCAAAATGTGCTGGCCGTCCACATCGAACGGCAGCTTGGAGGGCGTTACCTTGGGCTTAAGACCGCGGGTATCAAAGTCGTCCCGATAAAAGGCCGGGTTCAGGGAGCCCAGCGGTAACGCTGTCGGCAAACGCGCATTCAGCGCCTGAGCCACCCAAGCGCCGCCGGACTCAATACCCACCAGCAACGGCGACTTGTCGCCAAAGCGCTCATTGACGGCCCCCGCCATGGCATCCAGGTGTGTCTGCAATTTTTGCTCATCCCAGCTCAAGGCCCCTCCTCCCATAATTCATAAGGCATATCCAAAGCGTAAGAGTAGCAGAAGGTCGAGGCGCTGAGGCAATCAACAGAACAGTTGATCAAATCGTTCAGTTTTTTGCTCTGTGTCCCGGCCCGCAATGACGACAAGCTAGCCGCATACACATAACGGCTGTAAGTTATGTCTATGCCAGAACCTGACGCGCTGTGCAGGTTCTGAACAAAAAGGGGTGGCTCGGCAACACCGGAAGGGAACCGTCATGAAACTGCGCAACGACTCGCAACGCTTTGGCGCTATTGCCCTGCTATTCCACTGGCTGGTGGCATTGGCGGTGATCGGCCTGTTTGCGCTGGGGTTTTATATGGTGGATTTAGGTTACTACGACCCTTGGTACCGCAAGGGGCCAGACCTGCATCGTAGCGTCGGCATTCTGCTGTTTATCATCATGACCCTTCGTCTGAGCTGGCGGTTTATCTCGCCACCGCCGGCGCCGCTTGCGTCCCACAAACCTTGGGAAAAATTCAGCGCCCACCTTACCCACTGGGCTCTCTATATTCTGCTGTTTGTAGCCATGATGAGTGGCTACCTGATCAGCAGCGCCGATGGCTCTTACGTTGCGGTCTTTAATTGGTTTTCCGTACCCTCGGTCAGCGGCCAGCAAACTGGCCTGGAGGAGACCGCCGGGCTGATTCATTACTGGGCTACGTGGGCTGTGGTCGGGCTGGCCAGTTTGCATGCGCTGGCCGCCATCAAACATCACCTTTTTGATCGCGATGATACATTGCGACGCATCATTGGCTTGGCGCCACGCGCCAACCCGCATACCCCTCCACCTCCCACACACAACCCTTTTTAATCATCCAAACGGAGCTTGATGCTTATGTTGACGTTATTAAAAAAAATCGCCGTTCCCACCTTGGCACTGCTGCTTAGCAGTATGGCGCTTGCCGATCAGCCCGGCGGCACCTACAAGTTCGATACCAAGGGCACACACCAGTTTGTCATGTTCAAGATTTCCCACCTGGGTTACAGCTGGTTGTACGGGCAATTCAATGATTTTACCGGCGAGTTCACTGCGGATGCTGAGAACCCGGAAAACAGCCAGGTAAACGCCACCATCCAGACCGCCAGTGTGGACTCCAACCACGCCGAGCGAGACAAGCACCTGCGCGGTGATGATTTCCTAGACGTGAAAAAATTTCCCACCGCCACGTTTAAAAGCACAAGCATTGAAAAAACCGGCGAGAAAACCGCCAAAATCACAGGGGACTTCACCCTGCATGGCGTAACCAAGCCTGTGACTCTCGACGCTAAAATGATCGGCTACGGCGATGATCCCTGGGGCGGCTACCGCATGGGCCTGGAAGCCAGCACCACGCTAACATTGGCAGACTTCGGCATCACCAAAAACCTGGGCCCAGCATCTGAAACCGTGGAGATTATTATTTCCGTGGAAGGGATCAAGCAGTAAGTCTGCCATCGATTTTATGGCATGGCAGAGATTGCCTTTGGCCGTCCCTGCCATGGATAATTGGATTACCGGACATTTAAATATAAGCCTTGGGAGCCTCTGAAACTCCATATGTGTTCAGCGTAAGCCTGAAGTGCCCACATAAAGAACCATAAAAAACGCGGCCATAGCCGCGTTTTTTATGGAACAAGAGGAGAAGAGATTACCGCCCGATGATATCCCGGGAGATGATTTCTTTCATGATTTCACTGGTACCGCCATAGATACGCTGGATACGGGCGTCCACGTAGTCGCGAGAGATGGGGTATTCCTGCATGTAGCCGTAGCCACCGAACAGCTGCAGACATTTGTCGGCTACCACGCCTTGCAGCTCGGTGCCGGTGAGCTTGGCAATGGAGGCATTGGTGGCGGTAAGTTCTCGGCGATCATACTGTTCGATACACTGCTCACAGTAGGCACGGTTGATCACCACCTGGGCGTGTAAGTCCGCCAGCACGAAACGGGTATTCTGCAGGCTGGAAATAGGCTTGCCAAACGCCATGCGCTCCTTGGTGTATTCGATGGTACGCTCAATCATGCCTTCACAGGCGGCGATAGCCCCCAGCGCCAAAATCAGGCGCTCGCGGGGTAGCTCGTTCATCAGGTTGGCGAAGCCTTTGCCTTCACCACCGAGAATCTGGTCCGCGCCGACTTTCACGTTTTCGAAAAACAGCTCAGAGGTGTCCGCCGCGTGGAGGCCCATTTTCTCCAGGTTGCGGCCACGGGCAAAGCCGTCCAGAGTGCAATCCACGGTGAACAACGTCATGCCTTTGGAGCCAGCGTTGGGGTCGGTCTTTGTGGCAAGCACGATCACGTCGCAATGCTGACCGTTGGTAATAAAGGTTTTTTGGCCATTGATGCTATAGCCATCGCCATCCTTGTCGGCACGGGCTTTCAAGCCTTGCAGGTCGGAACCGGCGCCGGGCTCGGTCATGCCGATGGCCCCCACGGCTTCACCGGTAACCATTTTCGGCAACCAGGTTTTTTTCTGTTCTTCATTGCCCAGGTGCAGAATGTAGGGAGCGACGATGTCGGAATGCACAGAAATGTTGGAGGCCAAGGAACTGAAGCCAGCGCGAGAGGCTTCCTCTACGATCACCGCTGACAGGCGGAAGTTGGCGCCAAAGCCGCCGTATTCCTCCGGTACGTCCACACACAATAAGCCGTTTTCGCCCATTTTATTCCACAGTTCACGTGGGAATATCTCGGCTTTTTCCCACTGGCTGTAATGAGGGGCCACTTCGTTTTCGAGGAATTTTTTTACGTTATCGCGAAACAGTTCGATTTCGTTCTTATCAAGCATGTTGGCTAGTCCTTGGAAACCTGTTTTGGGGTCTATTCACAACCGCACCGGCGTCAATTTTTGGTTAGCCCACGGGGGGCGATTGTGCGGTGTCGTTATTCTACATGATCAGGCGCGATTGCGAGCTGACGGAAAAAAGACCAGGGGAACCGTTGAAAAGCCCCTTTCTGGCGGGCTCGGACTCTATACCCCATTCGGCCAGCATAGGGGCCACCTGAGCCAGAAAAACCCAAAGGGCAGGTTTAGCTGCCGGCATTGGCACTTCAGATCGCGCTCAGGGGGCGCTCCTACAGAACCTCTCAGATTTTAACTTGGCCAGCTAAACCGGCTCTATGCGTACATCGGCACTCAATGAGTTGGCCACAAAGCAGTTACGATGGGCGCTCTCGTGGAGCTTTTCCAGGGCTGGGCCATCAGGCTCTTGCCCATCAAAAACCACCCGAGGCCGCAGCACGATCCGGGTGATCGCCATGCGCCCTCCCCCGTTCTTGTCCACCGTTCCCAAGGGCTGGTCGATATAACTGAGTACGGTGAGGCCACGCTTCGCGGCGATAGACAGAAAGGTAAGCATGTGGCAGCTGGCGGTGGCAGCAATGACCGCTTCGTCCGGATTGACCCGATTGGCGCAGCCGTAAAATTCCGGAGACCCGGAAGCGGATACCACTTCACCGCCTGCGAAGGTCCATTCGTGATCCCGGTTGAAGTGTTCATAATCAAAGCTGGTACCACGCTGCAGATGCCAAGCCACTGTTGCGCCATATTCACTCATGATCAAATTCCCTCTCTCATTTTTTATATTCACCATGATCCGGGAAGAGAGGAAAGGCAACCATGCTGCAGATCAATATTTACTCCGCCGCCTTGCTTGGGGTCAAAAGACAACGCTCCACTTGATCCATAACCCGGCTACTGTAGAGCAACGCGCAGTGCCCCAGATAAGGAACATGGATATTGTCTTCCGCACCGTGCAACACCGCCGCAGACACCGGCAGCACAAAATTATCCATGTTGGAGAAGATGGAGAAGTACCGCGCGCCACCCGGGCAGGTTGTCTCGGTGGCCAGCTCTCGGATGAAAGGGCTCTGGTAGCGCAGCTGGGCGGCGGCCCCCAATGGCGGAAACAAGCCGGCTACTCGCGTCCCATAATGCGGGCTACCCAAGGTAATCACCCGGTCTACCTTGCCAGCCAGCCCCAAGTTCTTAAGCGCATAGCGGGTTAACGGACCGCCCATGGAGTGGCAAACCAGATGGGCTTTTTCCGCGCCTGTGGTTGCCAGGATACCCTCCACATGATCAACCACCTGCTGGGATAGTTTGCGGGCATTGATATGCGGCGGGGTATAACTCACCGAATACACATTGGACCAGCCGCGCCATTTCAGGCGCCACTGCATAAATAAAAAGTTGGCACTGTTGCCGCCGTAACCATGGACCAGAATCACCGGGGGCTCGCCGTGATGGCGGCTGCGTATCGGAGAAGAATCGTGGATCAGACGCAACGGGTAACTAAGCACCAGCACCGTCAGGGCTGCGGTTTCCTTGGCCATGCCAAGTAGCGTCGGCAATAGCCGTAAAGGGTGTTCGCCGGGCAGCTCAGATTGCTGGGGAAAGCTGCGCCGATCGTAGTACCAGCACAGATAAAATGCCAGCGTCAGAGTTACCGTGCTCATCACTAGCAGCGCCAGCAGAAAAATGATCAGATCCATCTCTTCATTGCTCCGTTGTTATTGTGCCAACGCTAGGGCAGCGTGACCGAAGATACCATGTCGCTAGTATGACTGTCGGACAACGCGTGTCGAAAAGACACGCTCGACTGGCCGTTTGTTCTGCTAGAACCCTCTAAGGTGCACATCCACTGCGCTGATGGCACACTTGCAGCCCTTTTTCGGCACGACGGCATTTACCATGACAGACCAGGCAATCATCAACGAGGTGGGGCTGCGCGACGGCCTACAAAATCAACCGGTAACCGTAGACACCGCCACCAAGGCAAAGCTGGCTCAGTTACTGGTCGATGCGGGCATGCGCTATTTGGAGCCAGTGAGCTTTGTCAGCCCCAAGGCGATCCCACAGATGGCCGACGCCGCCGCGTTAACTCCGCTGCTGCCACAAGGTAACGATCTACATTACACCGCCCTGATACCCAACTTAAAAGGTTATCAGCTGGCCCGCGATGCGGGTTACCCCACCGTGGGGCTGGTGCTATCCACTACCGACTCCTTCAACGAACGCAACCTGCGCATGAGCCTGGAGCAGGCAGCGCAAAGCTGTGAAGCGATTATTGCAGCCGCCAAAGCTGACGGCATCGCCACCCGCACCTATATTTCTGGCGCCTTTGCCTGCCCCTACGACGGCCCGGTGCCAGTAACCCTGCCCCAGAAACTCAGCGAGCGCATGTTTGCTGCCGGTTCCGACGAGGTGGCCATTGCCGATACCATTGGTGCAGGCAACCCACAGCAGATGAAAGACATCATGGCGCCTTTGATACAAGAGTTCGGCGCCGAAAAATTCTATGTCCACCTGCACGACACTCGCGGGCTAGCCGCCGCCATGGCCTGGGCGGCGGCAGACCTAGGGGTAAGGCGGTTTGACGCTTCCCTGGGCGGGCTGGGCGGCTGCCCATTTGCACCCGGCGCTACCGGTAACATGGCCACGGAAGATCTGGTGTACCTGCTGGAAAGCGCCGGACTGAAAACCGGCATTGATGTGCAGGGCCTGCGCGAAGCGGTGGCCCTCGCCGCCGAAGCGACCCAACAACCATTAGGCGGGCGCATTCTGGGATGGATGGAATCCCAGGAGAAGCAGGGCAAAACACCCCGCATAGGGTAAAGGCAAGCGAATCCTGTTGTAGCGTGCTCTAGGCTGTTCTCCCTCTACCTGAGGAGGTGACCTGTGAGCATTAAGCATTAAAGCTGTGCGGTATGAACGCGGTTGCGGCCGGCCTCCTTGGCTGCATAAAGTGCTTGATCCGCCGCGCTTAAAAGCGCTTCTGGGCTCTTCGCTTCATCGGCCTCGCCGCAGAGCTTGAGTGTGGCCACGCCCACACTCAAGCTCACCGACCTATTGAGCGAAGTAATCCCCGCCACAGCACCACGGCAACGCTCTGCCACCCCTTCAGCGTCTTGCGAGTTAGCAGTGGGCAGCAAGGCAACAAACTCTTCGCCACCATAGCGCGCCAACACATCGGTATCACGGATAACCAGGCGTAGCGCCTCCGCTACCGCCTGCAGCGCCACATCTCCTTCTACGTGCCCGTAACTATCGTTATATTGCTTGAAATGATCCACATCCATGAAGATTACCGACAAGGGCTCACCACGACGCTCACAACGGCGGAACTCCTGGCGCAGACCTTCCATCAGCACCAATCGGTTATAGAGCCCGGTGAGAGGGTCGGTACGAGCCATGTTCGCCAGCTCTTGGTTAAGCCGCTCCAGTTCGTCCTGTTTTGCGTGCAGGGCCACTTCCGCCGTCACTTGAGCGGTGATATCTTCGATTTGGGCTAAAAAATAACGGGGCGAACCATCCCCATTACGGACAAGAGAAACAGCCAATAACACCCAGACTATATGCCCATCCTTATGGATATAGCGTTTCTTCATCCAGTAACTATCACGCTTGCCTGTCAGCATCGCTTCCACATGATGCAAGTCGGTTTCCAGATCGTCGACGTGGGTAATCGCCTGGAAATCGCTGCTCAGCAAGGCTTGCTCATCATAACCGACGATGCAGCACAGGGCTTGGTTAACCCGCATCCAGCCGCCTTCCGGCGAAACAATCGCCATGCCGATGGCGGCGTAGCGGAAAGCCCCTTCGAACAGGGCCATGTTCTCTTCCATTTTACTAACGGCCGCTTGCTGTTGCTGATTCAGCCGATCCTTTTCTAGAGTCTGGCTGAGAGACTTGCCCATCAATTCCAGAAACTCCATTTCCTCAATGCTGAAGGCTTCACCGCGCGGTGAGGGATCGCTGAAATTGAGGGTGCCGAAAATCTCGCCTTGCACATACAACGGCACAGCCATATAGGATTCCAGCTGCATCCCCACATACACTGGGTGCGAACGCATCTCTTTCAGTTCGCCCACGTGGTGCAACGCCACCGAGCCTTGCTTGCTCACTACGGTGGAGCAGTAAGTGTCGCCCAGGGGGAAATGGTCACCGGTGCTGATACCACCATCGCCCGGTTGCACCGCTAGCACTTCGTAATCCACGCCTTTAATGCGGCTGACAATGCCAATGGAAAGGCCCAGCAGGCTGCGCCCCGCCTCCAGGTAGGCCGTATAAAGTTCATTGAAGTCTCCGCCAGGCAACAATGAGAGCTGATGCAATTTTCTCAGGCCCGTCAGGCTGAAATCACCCCGGTCTTGCATGTTTTTTCCCCGTGCTTGGTGCTTGTCAGATAACGGCGCTGTTATGGTTCTTACGTTGTAACCAAAGGGACAACACAAGTAAAAACCCTTGCAGCGATTTGCACTATGCCGAACCGTATTTTTTCCTGCCATTTAAACTAAAAAAGGCGCCGTGCGGCGCCTTTTTTAGTTTCCAGCTCCATTCAGAAGCCAGAAGCGTCTAGTGCAACTTGAACAAAATCTGCAACAGCTGGATGCCCAGCAACACAATCAGTGGGCTCAGATCAAATCCCCCCATGGGCGGCAGCATCTTGCGAACCGGGGCCATTATCGGTTCAGTGACCTGAACAATCACCCGCACCACCGGGTTGTATGGGTCTGGCGCCACCCAACTAAGGATAACCCGGATCAGCACCGCCCAGAACACATAGTTCAGGATCAAGCTGGCCAATTCCTGCAGGGTGTAAATCACCAACTGCCCACCGATCCCCGCCGGAAAACCGCCCACTTGGATGCCCAAGATGAGCACCGCCTTGAGCATGATGAGCACGACGACCAACACCAACGCAGCCACATCCAGCCCACCGTAACCGGGAATGATCCGGCGCAGGGGCTTGAGCAACGGGTTGGTGGCCTTGAGCACAAACTGGGAAATCGGGTTATAAAAATCCGCCCGGGCCAGCTGCAGCACGAAGCGGGTCAGTACAATGAAAATGTAAGCGCTGAACGCAAAATCCAGCAGAAAAACCAGGGCACCCTGCGGGTTCATGGATCACTCCGTTGCGATGTCTTGACCGGCCTTCGCCGGAAACTGGAATAGAGTTTGGGGCAAAAGAAGAGAAAATCAAGCGACAAGCTTCCAGCTGCAACACAACAAAAGCCCGCTTTTTCAGGCGGGCCGTACCCGCGCTCAAAACGTATAATCATCCTCGCGCCTTGCTGCTTGGCGTTTGTGCTGCCTTACCCCGCCAGCTCTTCCGATCGCTCACGCGCGGCGGCAACGGCGGCTTGTACCTGTTCGTGAAAACCAGCGTCTTCAAATACGTCCAGGGCTGCGGCGGTGGTGCCACCAGGGCTGGTGACTTGCTGACGCAGTACATCCGGACCCACTTCACTGGTAATCGCCAACTGGGCTGCACCCCAGGCGGTTTGCAGGACCATCTGCCGAGCAGTGCCGGCATCCAGCCCCTGGGCCTTGGCCGCTTCGATCAGCGATTCCATTAACAGAAAAAAGTAGGCCGGACCGGAGCCGGAAACAGCGGTGACCGCATCCAGCTCCTTCTCTTCGTCGAACCAGAAGGCGATCCCCACGCAACCGAGGATTTCTTTGGCCATGGCTTTCTGCTCAACGCTCACGTCATCGGCGGCATACAAGCCGGTGGCTCCCGCTTGTACCAGCGAGGGCGTATTAGGCATGCAGCGCACAATCGGGGTGCTGCCCAGCCAACGACGCAGATTACCCACGGTGACCCCTGCAGCAATAGAGATGACCAGGGGCTGGCGCTCCGCAATCAGGTCACGCAGGTCCGTGCACACCTGCTCCATCATCTGCGGCTTCACCGCCAGCACCAGTACATCGACCCGCCCCGCCACGTCGCGGTTTTCGGTGCTCACATGCACTCGGTGCAGCTGGGCGACTTCGTCTAGGCGGTCTTTGGAGGGATCGCTCATCCAGATACGGGCCGGGCGAATTCCTTTCGCCACCATGCCGCCGGCCAGGCTGGTTGCCATGTTGCCGGCGCCGATAAATCCGATTAGTTGTTGTGCCATAACTGCGCAGTCCTTTGTTATCAGGCCTTGGGCGGGCGCGGGCCGAACAGGGCAGTACCCAGTCGGATCACAGTGGCGCCTTCTTCAATGGCCACCGGATAGTCCGCGCTCATACCCATGGAGAGCGTATCAAGGGCGGGCATTATATTGCGCAATTGTGACAGTGTCATGGCGAGCTGTCGGAACGCAGCGCGGTTGCCATCGTCGTTGTCCGCCCGAGGGATGGCCATTAGCCCCCGCAACCGGATATTGGGCAACGCGTCCACCGCGACAGCCAGCTCGGCCACGTCCGCCAGTGCCACCCCGCTCTTGCTGGCTTCATCGTCCACATTAACCTGAATACACAGATTCAACGGCGCGGATTCTGGCGGCCGCTGTTCGCTGAGGCGGCGCGCCACCTTGAGCCGGTCCACCGAGTGCACCCAATCAAAGTGAGCGGCGATATCACGGGTCTTGTTGGACTGAATCGGCCCGATGAAATGCCAGACCAGGTCCCGCCCCCGCAGCGCGGTAATCTTGTCCAGCGCCTCCTGCAGGTAGTTCTCACCGAAATGTCGCTGCCCTTGGTCTGCCAGTTCGGCCAGTTCGTCTGCTGTGCGGGTCTTACTGACCGCCAGAAGCTGCACACTATGCGGATCACGCCCTGACTGCTCGCAAAGTGCGTTTATTTGCTTACTAATGTGCAGCAGTGGTGATTTGACGTCAGTCATTATTGAACGGCTCAAGAGGTCGGGTTACTTTAAGCATGCGACGATTTTCTGAGGGGCCCGCTGAAGGCCCCGCAACATAATAACAAAGAGCCACCCACGGGGGCTCTTTCCAAGCCATAACAGCAAGTATAAATCATGGATATTACCGAGCTGCTCGCTTTCAGCGCCAAAAACGGCGCCTCTGACCTTCACTTGTCCGCCGGCCTGCCCCCGATGATCCGGGTGGATGGCGACGTGCGCCGCATCAACCTGCCGGCCATGGAGCACAAGGAAGTCCATTCATTGATCTATGACATCATGAATGACAAGCAGCGCAAGGATTTCGAGGAATTCTACGAGACGGACTTCTCCTTCGAGGTGCCCGGCGTAGCCCGCTTCCGGGTAAACGCCTTTAACCACAATCGTGGCGCCGGTGCGGTATTTCGAACCATTCCATCGAAAGTGCTGACCATGGAAGACTTGGGGATGGGCAAGGTTTTCCAGAAGATCTCCGAGATGCCACGGGGCATTGTACTGGTCACCGGGCCCACCGGTTCCGGCAAGTCCACGACCTTGGCCGCCATGGTCGATTACATCAACGATTCCCGTTACGAACATATCCTCACCATTGAGGACCCCATCGAATTCGTACACGAATCCAAAAAATGCCTGGTCAACCAGCGGGAAGTGCACCGCGATACCCTTGGCTTCTCCGAAGCCCTGCGCTCGGCACTGCGGGAAGATCCGGACATCATTTTGGTAGGTGAGCTGCGGGATTTGGAAACCATCCGGCTGGCACTGACCGCGGCTGAAACCGGCCACTTGGTGTTCGGTACCCTGCACACCACCTCTGCGGCCAAGACCATTGACCGGGTAATCGACGTATTCCCCGCCGAAGAAAAATCCATGATTCGCTCGATGCTGTCGGAATCATTGCAGGCGGTGGTGTCGCAAACGCTGATGAAGAAGAACGGCGGCGGCCGAGTAGCGGCCCACGAAATCATGATGGGCACCCCGGCGATCCGTAACCTGATCCGCGAAGACAAGGTAGCCCAGATGTACTCCGCCATCCAGACCGGCGGAGCATTAGGCATGCAGACGCTGGACCAGTGCCTGCAAGGGCTGGTGCAGAAAGGGCTGGTGGCCCGGGATGTGGCTCGCGAAAAAGCCAAGAGCCCGGACTCACTGTAAGCCTTATGCACGGCGAGGGTGTTTCGCAGCAGCGCCCACAAAATCAGCACAGGCAGGCCATTAAGCATGGAATTCGAAGAGCTTCTCAAATTAATGGTACAAAAAGGCGGGTCGGATCTGTTTATTACCGCCGGTGTACCCCCGAGCATGAAGATCAACGGCAAAATCCTGCCGGTGACCAAGAGCGCGCTGACCCCGGATATGACCCGCGATATTGTGTTCGGTGTCATGACCGAGCAGCAGCGCAAAGAATTCGTGGCCAACCACGAGTGCAACTTTGCCATCTCCGCCCGTGGCGTGGGCCGTTTCCGGGTCTCCGCGTTCTACCAGCGCAACCTGGTGGGCATGGTGCTGCGTCGCATCGAAACCAAGATCCCCAATGTGGACGACCTGCGCCTGCCGCCGGTGATCAAGGAACTGGCCATGACCAAGCGTGGCCTGGTGATTTTCGTGGGCGCCACCGGTACCGGTAAATCCACCTCGCTGGCATCCATGATCGGCCACCGCAACAAGAACTCCAAGGGTCACATCATCACCATTGAAGACCCCATCGAATTTATCCACCAGCACCAGGGCTGCATCGTCACCCAGCGTGAAGTGGGCATTGATACCGAATCCTTCGACGTGGCCCTGAAGAACACCCTGCGCCAGGCCCCGGATGTGATTCTGATTGGTGAGATCCGTACCCCAGACACCATGGACAAGGCCATTGCTTTCGCCGAAACCGGGCACCTGTGTCTGGCCACGCTGCACGCCAACAACGCCAACCAGGCGCTGGACCGGATCATTCACTTCTTCCCGGCGGATCGTCACGGCCAGCTGTGGATGGATCTATCCCTGAACCTGAAAGGCATCGTCGCCCAGCAGCTGATCCCCACCCCGGACGGCAAGGGCCGCCGCGCGGCCATCGAAGTGCTGCTGGGCACACCACTGGTACAAGACCATATCCGCAAGGGCGAAGTGCATCAGATCAAGCAGCTGATGAGCAAATCCCGGGAGCAGGGTATGCAGACCTTCGATCAAGCCCTTTACGACCTGTACTCCGCCGGCGAAATCACCTATGAAGACGCCATGCTCCATGCGGACTCGCCCAACGACCTGCGCCTGATGATCAAACTCGGCAACGAAACCGACGCCTCCAGTTTAGACGTGGCCACGCGGGGCCTGAGCATCGAGGATACGGAGTAACAGACGGCTGCAAGTTTCACGCAGCAGCGCCAATAACTTCACCTGTATTGTGCAAACAAAGAGGCCGCGCCCAAGGCATGGGCGCGGCCTCTTTCGTGCTGGCTTCTAGAAGGATGACTTACTTCAAAAATCCTGCGAGCCGGACCGAATAGCCACTGTTTTCTCACCCCTGGCAGCGCGTTGCTCGCCACGGCCTCAGTAATGCGGAGGCGGTGCGTCCTCAACCTGAGTGGCCTCAAACGCCTCAGATAGATCCATCAGCCGGTTGGCCATTTTTCGGCAGGTTTTTTCCAGCGTATCAATCTGCCGTTGCTGGTCACTGACCACTTTGTTCAACGACTCCACCAAGTCCTCTTGGTAGGCCAGCTTGGTTTCAACATCAAGAAAACGTTCTTCACTCATGAGAATCTCTTCCTCATTTGAACTGGAATCTAGGGTAACAACATGCACCAGCGAGAGGCGACGTTCCTGCCTTTGCGCCACGCACACACTCCTCACCGGCAGAGTAGCGAAAGGACAGTTCAGCATCTGCCGCGCCTTGCAGCTAATACCCCATTGTACTGGCCCTTAACCCATATTTCCGCTATGGTTTTCGCCGTCTTGGGGGAGTAGTCGCTCGATCGCTTTCACGCAAAGCCCCTTGGCGGTCATCAACATGATTGCGCCTCATGCGCATGGTGGCTGCGTCCGCATCCTTACGGATTGACGAGACCTGAGACATTGCAGGCATTCCGCAGGGGCGGGATTAGCCGGTGATGTCTCTGTGTCGCATAATCCCGCCCCGCTGGAAATATTCATGGAAGCCCTGTTCAGCGCCTTTGTGCTAGTTGCCCTTGGGGAAATTGGCGACAAGACACAGCTGTTATCTCTGGCCCTGATTCTCAAATTCCGCAAACCGTGGCCTATCCTCGCCGGCGTGGTGGTGGCGACCCTGCTCAACCATGGCGCCTGCGTCTGGTTTGGCGACTGGCTGGCCAGCGCCATCCCCCTGGAGTGGCTGCGCTGGACTCTTGGCCTCAGCTTTATCGGCCTGGGCTTGTGGATGCTAATCCCGGACGACGATGAAGAAGTGGAAGACAACCCTCGCTTCGGCCCTTTCCTTACCGCACTGGTGTTGTTCTTCATTGCTGAAATCGGCGACAAGACCCAGCTGGCCACCATCGCCCTGGCGATACAGTTCAAAGATCAGTTCTGGCCAGTACTAAGCGGCTCCACCTTGGGCATGATCGCCGCCAACCTGCCGGTCATCTGGCTGGCCCACCAATTCGGCAGCCAACAATTCGAAACCTGGGCCCATCGCATCAGCGCAGCGTTGTTCGTGGGTTTCGGGATAGTTGCGCTTCTCGGCTGACGCAACCTCGTATGGGAGGGCTCGTTCGACCGCGCCCACACAAAGCGACTGTTGCGCCCGCCGTACACACTCCAACCTGATACAATCAGCCCCTTTTGCGTGCATGCCTGTTGCGTGCTGCCTGTTTGCGAGTCCTCTGCCATGGCCCTCACCGCCACCATCTACAAAGCTGAACTCACCGTTTCCGATATGGACCGAGATTATTACGCCACCCATAATCTGACAGTAGCCTTGCACCCCTCGGAAACCGAATCACGAATGATGTTGCGGCTACTGGCCTTTGCTCTCAACGCCCATGAAGATCTGGCCTTCTCTCGAGGCCTGTCCAACCCGGAAGAACCAGACCTGTGGCAACGCCATCCCAACGACACCCTTGCCCACTGGATCGAGTTGGGCATGCCCGATGAGAAACGCCTGCGTAAAGCGTGTGGCCTGGCGGAACAGGTTACCCTGTATTGTTATGGCCCACGGGCGCCACAGGTATGGTGGGACAGCATGAAGAACAAGGTGCGTCGCTTCGATAACCTGACCATCATCCACGTGGATGCAGACAGCGAAGCCACACTGGCCACCTGCGCTCAGCGGGCCATGCAGTTACAGGCGATGATTCAGGATGGCCAGGTCTGGTTCGGCACCACGGAACAGAGCGAAGAAATCACGCTTTCGCAATGGTACCCCTGACTCTCATTCTTGTATGCCGCCCCGGCATTTGGTGGTCGCGCCTTCCGCTGTGCTACATTCACTCTCTATACGCACATCAACGCATTGCCGACACGGAGTTCGCCACATGCCCGCCACACCACCGCCACTGCTTGAACATCTTTCCCAACACTGGAAAGGCCTGCTGGTTACCGGCATCGTTTTTATTGTCCTCGGCACTCTAGGTCTTGGCGCTACGGGGTTGTTCACTTTGATCAGCGTGTTCTGGATTGGTGGACTTTTACTGCTGGCCGGCCTGATTCAAATCCTTCAGGCGTTCCGCACCCCCACGCTCTCACGCAGCTTGCCGTTTCTGATGATCGGCTTGCTCTATGCGTTGCTTGGAGGCTATATGATGGCCCGCCCTGCCGTCGCCGCCGGTGGACTGACCCTGATTATCGGCGCCGCCATCGCGCTTATCTCCACTCTGCGGTTCATGATCGCTTGGCATGTTCGCGGTAGTACCCATACCTTTTTGCTAATCATTAGTGCGCTGATTGGCCTAGCCTTAGCGTGGATGATTTTTGCCCAATGGCCGCAATCCGGGCAGTGGGTGATCGGGCTATTTCTCGCCATTGAGTTGATCATGAATGGCTGGATGTTGGTGATGGTGGCCCTGAGTGCCCGCCAATATCAGCACCGGGACTTTTAGCCGCGCCCTCACTCTCTACAACGTATAAAGAATCGCGCCATGAAAAAAAGCATCCTAGGGATTGGTGTATTGGCGCTGGTGGCGTTCACCGTTTGGTGGCTACGGGATGCCCCTCTTGATGACACAGCCCGACAATGGCTGGACACAACCCCCAATGATGACAACCCGGCTTATGCCTACCTGCTCGGGTTTGGTGTGCCCGCTACACAATCACCTGCGCAACAGGGGCATGAGCTGGCGCAGCGACAAAAAGTACATCCGGAGCTGGTGCTTCCCAATGCCTACCCGAAGCTGAACAACACACCTCTGCTCTGCCATCCTATGACGGCTGCCTGCCTACTAGAGCAGCAGGAAAAAAAAGCTCAAGCCAAAGCCTTGATCAGCCGCTATCAATTTCTCATAGATCGCTACCAAACCTTTCTGGATTTCTCTTATTTTTCTGACAACACGCCGCCTCGCCTGAACGCCACCTTTCCCGAGTACAACCTGTTGATTTCCGCTTCACGGCTGCAATCACTGGCTTGGGCCAACAGCGCCGCTCCCGGCCCCGCGCTGCTCACCGAGATTCAGCAGCTGCGCCAATGGCTGGCCCAAGACCACAGTCTGATCAGCAAAATGGTTGCCAATGCCATTCTTGCGGAAAAACTGCAGTTAGTGGCACTTCTCGTGCAGCAGAAGGCTATGCCGACACCGGTGCTGACACCCCTGACTTCGGCAGAAAAAAGTTTCCATTCACCAATGAAAAAAGAATTCACCCTGATGGCACATTTCTTTTTGGAAGAACAATACCGGGAAGGTAACCAGCAGGCGACGTGGACTGAAAAGCTACAATTCAAGGCGGGCCTGAAAAAGCATATCAGCGTAAACCGCATGCTCCCGTTATATCAGCACTATGCAAAACTCGCGGGGCAGCCCGCTGATGTTATTCAAGCAGATAACATTCAGCCGGCCCGCGCTACAACAGGGCAAGCCATACGCAACCCCATTGGTAATGTGCTACTGGAAACCGCCACCCCAGACTTCAAACGATACCTGTTTCGCCTGGTGCATCTAGACGCCCGCCTGGCATTGCTGAATCAGCTTGAAAATACAAAGAAAGACAGCCCCGTGAGTAACCCCTGGACCCCTGGCAAAGATGACACGCTCACCCGCCAAGACCAACAGCTATGCTTCAGGCATGCACCAGACAATGACCGCTATAGCGCCTGCTTACCTCTACTGTAAATAGCGTCACGTAAGCGGTTACTCTTTTGTGCAGAAACAGGTCCGCTGACGATACACTCTCGCCGCAGGGTTATACGCGGCATGCGGCTCTATATACTGCGCTGATTGACTCTCGCCATCAGTTCCTCAGCCGATTCCTTACGCTCGGAATAACGGTCGGTGAGATAGTCATTACGGTCACGGGTCAAATAGGTGAATTTCACCAACTCTTCTATGACATCCACAATACGATCGTAGAAACCGGAGGGTTTCATACGATCATTATCATCAAATTCCAGAAATGCTTTCGGCACAGAAGACTGGTTAGGAATAGTGACCATGCGCATCCAGCGACCCAGCACACGTAGCTGGTTTACCGCATTGAACGACTGGGAGCCACCACTGACTTGCATCACCGCCAGGGTCTTCCCCTGGGTCGGACGTACCGCCCCAAGCGATAAAGGAATCCAATCGATCTGTGCTTTCATAATGCCCGTCATGGCACCGTGCCGTTCCGGAGAGCACCACACCATACCTTCGCACCAAGTCACCATATCGCGCAGTGCCTGCACCTTAGGGTGGCTAGCATCTTCACTGTCGGGCAGAGGCAAACCATCAGCATGGAAAATTTTTGCTTCTGCCCCCATGGCCTCCAGCAATCGAGCGGCTTCCTGAACCACTAGGCGACTAAAGGAACGCTGACGGAGTGATCCATATAGCAACAGGATGCGCGGCTTATGAGTAGACGGCTGGGCCCGGTATACGCTGTCGGTAGTGGGACGCTGAAAGCAGTCGTTATCGAGATTGGGTAGATCGTTCATGGCACGGTAACTTCTTTCGTAATAATTGAGGCTATCTTCGCGACAAGCATCGCTTACCCTCACTGAAGAAGTATCAGTGGGCGCTGACAGATGCTTGATCACTAACGGTTTTGATTTCGCTATTAATGCTATTCGCTGGCTTCTTCAAACCAGTGCGAGGTACGGTTGATAATCGCTACCAGTGACAACATCACAGGCACCTCCACCAGCACCCCGACCACGGTCGCCAAGGCCGCACCAGAATGCAGACCGAACACACTGATAGCCACCGCCACAGCCAACTCGAAGAAGTTGCTGGTACCGATCAGGCAGGCCGGGCCTGCCACGTTATGCTTCAACCTCAGCCGTTTTGCCGCCCAGTAGGCAATGGCAAAAATACCGTAGGTCTGGATCAATAGCGGAATAGCAATGAGCACGATGGCCATGGGCTTGGCAAGAATGGTTTCCGCCTGGAAACCAAATAGCAGCACCACTGTGGCCAGCAGGCCCATCACACTGACGGGCTTGAGCCGATGAACAAAGGCGGCAACCCTCTCCTCGCTCCCCAGCCAATGACGTGTTGCCATTCCCGCCAGTAATGGCATAACCACATAGAGCACCACTGACAGCACCAAGGTATCCCAAGGCACAGTAATATCGCTCACCCCCAGCAACAAACCGGCAATAGGCGCAAAGGCAAATACCATAATGATATCGTTCACCGACACCTGTACCAGGGTGTAATTTGCATCGCCCTTAGTAAGCTGACTCCACACAAACACCATGGCCGTACAGGGCGCCACACCCAACAGGATCATACCGGCGATGTACTCTGTCGCCGTTTGCGGGTCCACCCAACCGGCGAAAAAAACCTTGAAGAATAACCAGCCTAAAGCCGCCATGGTGAACGGCTTTATCAGCCAGTTAACCACCAAAGTCAGTAGTAGCCCGCGGGGGTTGCTGCCGACTTTTTTAATCGCGGTGAAATCAATCTGAATCATCATCGGGTAAACCATTACCCAGATGAATACCGCTACGGCCAAATTCACATGGGCATACTCGAAACCGGCAACCGCTTCAAAGACACCGGGAACGGCTACGCCCAAGCCCACGCCAACAGCAATAGCCAATGCCACCCAGACACTGAGATATCGTTCAAAAAACGGCATTACTGATTATCCATTTCGCGGTGAATTTTTTGCGCTGTTGCGATCAACCCCAACGGGTTCATCGATTCAAAATCCAGCGCGGCCAGTGCTTCTACGCGAGCATGCAGTTCGTTATAGGTAACCTCAAAAGCCCCACGAATCTCGTCGTCAGTTCCCGTTGCATGGGCCGGGTCTTCCAGGCCCCAATGCACTTTCGGGGTATCACCCAACCACACCGGGCAGGACTCACCCGCGGCGGCATCACAGACCGTGATCACCAGATCGATCTTTTCCCCTTCCAGATCATCCATGGACTTGGAGCTGGGAGTGTTCACCGGCACACCGTGGCGGGCGAGCACAGCCAAGGCGTTTTCATTAACCTTACCGGTGGGCATGCTGCCGGCACTCAATCCGTGCAGCTTACCCTTCCCCAGATGATCAGCCAGCGCTTCACCAATGATGGAGCGACAGGAATTACCGGTGCACAAAAACAAGACATTCAGTGGTGTATTCATAACCTTTTCTCGTCATTTAGCCGCAGCACGCGGCACTGGGAAGAGTGATATTCAACGCATCTCGGGCAGGCACTACCAATGCATTAATGACCGCTGTAGCCCACTCCGGCAAAGCCGGGTTCAGCTGGTAATGCATCCAGGTGCCCTGTCGCCGGGCAACCACCAGCTCGCACTGGCGCAACTGGGCAAGATGCCGGGACACGGTAGATTGCGGTGCCTGCATGGCGTCGACCAAATCACACACACAGACCTCTCCTTGACCGTGCAACAGGCAGATCAGGCTGAGGCGAATATCATCGCCGAGGCATTTGCATAGCTGGGAGGGTGTGAGCATGGGTGCGCCATATATTCATATATCCGGAAATACGAATATTATAGAGACAAACGCCACGGAGCAAGCTGTAACGGGCTATTCATTCCAGGATCGCACACCCCTACGTACGTCATGCCACTGCACTACGTTCTTACAATGGTTTCTTAGCACCCTGCTGCACCACCACCGTTGAATGACCCATAAAATGAACCTTGCCGGCGTGACAAAGACAATGATGTCGCCTCCGTCTGTGCAAGCCTGATCCAAACGGATGCTTCATCCATGATAGGCTGCAAACGTACCGATTTACCTGAATGTTAAGCAACCCGTTAACCCCTACGGAGAACGCAAAATTGCCACAAGCATGCCCCTTCCTTTCTCCGCGCGTATACTTACCTGCCCACCATTACCGGGAGACCCGACACCATGCCGTCTTTTGACATTGTTTCCGAGATTGATGAAGTGGCCCTTCGCCATGCCGTTGAGAACGCTAACCGCGAACTTACCACCCGGTTTGATTTCCGTGGCGTAGAAGCCAGCATCGCTCAGAACGGCCTGGCCGTTACCCTGAAAACCGAATCCGATTTTCAAGTACGGCAGCTGGAAGAATTGTTTGCCAAAGCCTGCCTCAAGCAGAACATCAGCGCCGCCGGTGCCGACAAGCCCGAAGAGCTTGAGCACAGCGGCAAGACCTTCTCGCTTACACTGACGTTCCGTCAGGGCATCGAGCAGCCCGTGGCCAAACAGATCGTCAAACAAATTAAGGAAAGCAAGATCAAGGTGCAGGCGTCTATTCAAGGCGACCAAGTAAGAGTGAACGGCAAAAAGCGCGATGACTTGCAGGCCGTGATGACCCTGCTGCGAGAATCGAAAAGCGAAACGCCACTGCAGTTCAATAACTTTAGAGATTAAGCCGCACCGCTTCCTTCCACCCTTAAGCACCAGCAACCGATTACAGGAATAGTTTTATGCCCGCGTCTACTTCAGCCGTACAGCGGCTTAATATGTTTTGGTTCCTGGTGCTCTCGGCACCGCTTTTGATCGGCATCGCCATTGCCGGCCTCGTCTGGTTCGGTAACTACACGGCCTCCATGGAATGGCTGCCGCAAGACACCCTACGTACGGGGGCCATGGGCGCCATGGCACTCATGCTAGTGATTGCCAGGCCGCTGCGTAATGCGCTGCTAGCCCCCTCCACCATTGCCCAGCGATCGATTCAAACCACCACCCCCGCTGACCCTGCCGGAGACACGGCGGTATTCAAGGTTCAAGCCAGCATGTTTATGCTGTTGGCCATTCTCGATGCGGTGTCCATGCTTGTTATCGCTCTTAGCCTAATGCAGGCGGATGCCCTGCTAGCCCTGCTCAACGGTGTTTATACTCTGGTTCTGGCGATTATCGCCCGCCCGGATTTTGCTGCTCTACTAGACGCCACCCGTAACCAACTGACACAAAAGGGATAACCCGCAAAATCAATTCCTATTGAACACCCCAAGACATGGCTTGTTAATGAACACCGTTTAACAAAGCCCTCCGCCACAGGTAAAACAGTGCCCATGATTCATAACAAGGAGAACCATCATGGGTTTCAGGAACGGATACACGCGTTTTGCGGCCGGCCTGGCGTTGCTGTTTGGCTGCCTGCTAACCAACCCAACCCTAGCCGCAGGGCTGATGACCCCAGCGAACAGCTCCCTGCCGCCACTGCAGATTCGCGAGCAACATGTCACCGTGGATGTGGAAGACGGCTATGCCATCACCGAAGTCGAGCAGGTTTTTCACAATCCGAATAACCAGGACCTGGAGGCTTACTACCGCTTTCCTGTTCCCGAAAAAGGCACCGTGGCCGAATTCACCGTGTGGATCGATGGCAAGCCAGTGATCGGTGAAGTACTGGAAAAACAACAGGCCCGCCAAGTCTACGAGCAAGAAAAAGCCGCGGGGCGCGAGGCCGGGCTCACCGAGAAGGACAGCTTCAAGGCCTTCGATGTGAAAGTGCAACCAGTGCGCGCCGGCCAGGATACTCGCGTGCGGTTGGTTTACATGCAACCGGCCTTCGTGGACACCGGCATCGGCCGCTATGTGTATCCGCTGGAAGAAGGCGGTGTAGACGAGAAAAAACTGGCGTTCTGGACCGCCAACGACAAGGTAGAAGAACGCTTCAGCTTTACCCTTAACTTGCGCAGCAGCTATCCGGTGGATGCCCTGCGTCTACCCAAGCACCCCCAGGCGAAGATCCAGCAACTTGGTTCGCAGCAATGGCAAGTGACACTGGATAACCGTAGCGCAAGCACCACCGTTAAAGAGGAAGGAATGAGTGAAAAGGGCGATAACAACAACTTCGCTCCCCCAGCAACCAATGGCCACCCCCCCAGCGCCTTCACCTTGGACCAAGACATCGTTGTTTACTGGCGTCACCAGCAAGAGCTGCCCGGCAGCGTCGATCTAGTGGCTTATAAGGCACCGGGCAAAGACCGCGGCACCTTCATGCTGAGCATTACCCCAGGGGACGACCTGCCCCCGATCACCACCGGTAGCGACTGGGTGTTCGTACTGGATATTTCTGGCTCCATGAATGCCAAACTGGCGACTCTAGGCGACGGCGTCCGCCAGGCCTTGGGAAAACTGCGCGGCAACGACCGCTTCCGTATCGTTCTGTTCGATGACCGAGCCGAAGAACTCACTAGCGGTTTTGTGGATGCCACACCCAATAATATTCGTCAGTACACCCAAAAAATCATGCAGCTCCAGTCCCGTGGTGGCACCAACCTGTTCGGTGGGTTAAGCCTGGCACTGAACCCGCTGGACGCAGACCGGCCCACCGGCATCGTGCTCGTCACCGATGGCGTGGCTAATGTAGGTAAAAACCGACAGAAAGACTTTATCGACCTTCTGGAAGGTCACGACGTTCGGTTATTCACCTTTGTCATGGGTAACAGTGCCAACCGGCCCATGCTCACCGCCATGACCGATGCCAGCAACGGCTTTGCCATCAGCGTCTCCAACAGCGACGACATTGCCGGACAGATTCTCAACGCCACCAGCAAGGTGACCCACCAGGCCATGAATGACGTGGAGATCGATATCGATGGCATTCGCACCGCAGACCTACAACCCCAACGCATTGGCAGCATTTACCATGGCCGCCAAATCGTACTGCTCGGCCACTATTGGGGTGACGGCCCCGCCACAGTCACTCTTCGCGCCGATGTGGCCGGGCAAGAAAAAACCTACAAAACCCGCTTCGATTTCCCCGCCCAAGGCGGCAATAACCCGGAACTCGAGCGCCTGTGGGCTTACGCCACCATCCAGGATATGCAACAGGAAATAGAGTATTTCGGTGAAGAAAAAGATCTCCAGCAGGGGATTACCGATCTGGGGATAGAATATGGACTGGTCACCCACTACACCTCCATGGTGGTGCTTCGTGATGAAGTGTTTAAGGATTACGGCATTGATCGGCGCAACGCCAAACGTCGGGAGCTTGAAAAGCGGGCAAAAGCGCAACGCCAAGCCAGTGCACCTAGCGGTAATCGCGTAGACAACACCCAACCCATGTATAACAGTAATCGCTCGTCTTATAGCGGTGGCAATGGAGGAAGCGGCGGCGCCTTCGGTATGGGCGCATTGCTCCCCTTTTTGATCCTGCTAATCGGTGGAGGGTTACGTCGCCGACACTAGCCCGTTAATGGCTGATGGGTGTGCCGCTCGGCTATGGCTGGGCGGTTTCTTTACATTATGGGGATTCTGAACATGCTTTACGTGCACAGCATAACTTGGGACGTAAACGGTTCAGTCTTCGGCTGTATCTTGAGGCTCCTCCCGTATAAACATGACGCACATTAAAAAAACGACGAAACCTGCAGAGCACAATATCGCGATCGTGCTGAAATACGGTGCGTGACTTATAGTCGACTTCACCCAAGCAAAAGAGCCACCCCAAGCGAAGAACCATAAGCCAAAAAGAGATAAACGCCACGCTTTCGTGCAACATCAGGGCCGCACAAGATTGAGGCTGATCCCACCATCCGCTCCGTCAACGCCCATTGCCCACCCCCTTAGCTCTTCTCTTTTTCTAATTATCTAAGCACTTAATCAACAATCGAAGCGTGCTCAATACCTGTGCATTACAGAACACTGCAATTACAGATACAAAACGACATTTTTAGCCAACACTCGCAACGCAACGAATTTTATACACTCTCTCCAGGGAGTTGGCATTAACAACGCCCTGACGGCTTGTTTCGTATATCCATGTTAGAGGGGGATTCACATGTTACATTTGACCCGATTATTGCTGCTATTGACCTTTATGGCAGCATTAACCGCCTGTGGTGGTGGCAGCGGCGGCGGCAGCTCTACTGATAACACTAGCACCAATCAAGAAACCGGTAATACCGATACTGGCGGTGGCGATACCGGTGGTGGCGATGAGGGCGGTGGTGATGAAGGTGGTGGTGGCGATGAAGGTGGTGGTGGCGATGAAGGCGGTGAAGACGACACCGTGCCACCGGTGACAGAGGAAGAAGAAGCCCAGCTACTTACTTTGCTGGACACCAACAACCATTTCACCGTATCAGTTTGTCCCCAGGCTCTGCTTGGCACTCAATTGGGCGGCGCTATTGATGTGCTGACCTGTGAAAATGAGGCACTGGAAAATATCTCTCTTGGCAATGACAACCTGCTCGGCCTGCTATGCGCCGACACCGTTGCTGCCACCGAATCCAGCTTACTCAGCAGCGCTACCAACCCGGATTTCCTGCAAGGCTGTATTTTGGAAACCGGGGCTTACTTGAAAAGTACTCTGGCAGGATTGTTGGATAACAGCGGCCCTGTCGGCCAACAACTGTGCCCCAACTCCGCTAATCCAGTAGAGTGCATCATCGAAACGGTTAGCACCGTGCCAGACAGCACCCTTATCGGCGTTCTCGGTTATTTGGGCTGCGAGGATTCATTGAATCCGCAATTGTGCTTAAGCCAAGTGGCTGAAAATCTGGCCATGGGTGAGCCACTAATCGGCACCGTGAATAGCTTGTCCACTGCCCTGTGCCCAATATCCACCCGCGCTGATAATTTTCAGCCCAAAGCATGCTTGACCGAAGTGCTAGGCGGCGTTGGCAGCATTCTTAACCTGACCGGTGGTCTTGGCGAATTGTGCCCTGAAGGTGCGGATCCACTAACCTGCCTGCTGGCCGCCGGTGAAAAGCTGGGCCCTGTGGGCGACCTGCTGGGCGGTGGAGCCATCAACCCAGAAATGTTGACGGGCCTGCTGGCCGGCCTTGCTGAGCCAGGCAACCTGAAACTGCTGGAAACCCTCCCCACTTTGCTGGAGCACATTCCGGTTCTGGGCGACCTGCTAGCTGGGCTACTGAACAACGGCGGCGATCTTTTTGCGCCACTGAAAGACCTGCAAACCCTTCCCCAATTGCTAACGCAGCTCCCTATCCTTGGGGATCTACTCAACGGGATTGCTGGTGGCGATAACGGCGGCCTGCCGACAGATGCCTTAGACTTGGAAAGTCTGCTGAACGGTCTTTCTGGCGAGCAATTAACTGTTGTCACCGACATGCTGGCTGAAATCCCTGTATTGGGTAATGTGATCGACCAGCTGCTAGGTGCCGTGGCCTGTGAATCTGGCAGCCCGTTAGATTGCCTGATTCAATCCGCGGGCCAGTTAGGACAGTTCGGTGAGCTGTTAATCGAAGCCCCTCTGCTGGGCGATCTATTGGAGCCACTACTGGCCACCGTGACCGGTGTGGCAAGCGGAGGCGACCTCCTGGCTGGCGTCGACCTACTCAATGAAGTCCCCGTCGTAGGTGATTTGCTTAACCAGATCCTCACGGTGCTGCAAGGTGGTGCCGGAGATAGCCTTCTCACTCCCGATCTGGCCATGCTCATTGAGCAACCCGCCCTGCAAGGCCTGCTCGACAGCCTGCTTGGCGGCCTGGTGGGTGGCTTGGCAGGCGGCGATCCCAGCCAACTGCTTAACGGCATTCTGGACCAGGATGGCAATTTGCTAGACGCAGTGATCGGCTTGGTACAGTCACTACCGCTAGTGGGCGATCTGGTGGGCTCACTGCTGGTAAGCCTGCTCGGTGAGAATGCTGCCGGCTCGCTGCTAGCTCCGCTTAGCGATGTGCTGGCTGACATTCCTGTACTCGGCCCGGTTCTGGGTGGATTACTAGGCGGTCTGCTCGGCTAACACTGTGAAGGGCGGAGGCCTCCGCCCTGTTCATCGCATCCCTGCATGGCATTCGTGCATGCACATGCACCGCTAGTGACGATTTGCGAAAGGGCCCTTATCCGGTATTCCCTTCCCTTTTCGTCACTCGTTTTCCCCTAATGAACCCTGCCTATCGCCCCTATACCCTCTGATTATTCCAATCGGCTCATACAACGCTTTCTTGTTCTCGCCGGTTTGCTACAGTGAGTGTCCATTCTCAAGCCAAGGACGCGAACCATGAGCATTGCAGTTGGCGACAATCTTCCTTCTATCACTCTGAAAACCAACGGCCCTGATGGACCCCAGGACCTCAGCACCGGCGACTTTTTCAAAGGGCGCAAAGTAGTCCTGTTTGCCGTGCCCGGGGCGTTCACCCCTGGCTGTTCCAACACCCATATGCCCGGCTTTGTGGTTAACGCCGATGCTTTGCTGGAGAAAGTCGATGCCATTGCCTGTATGGCCGTGAATGATGCCTTTGTGTTGGATGCTTGGCAGCAAGATCAGAATGCCGAGCGTATTACCATGCTCGCTGACGGCAACGCAGAACTGGCCAAAGCGCTGGGGCTGGAGCTAGATGCGACCGGCGGCTGCATGGGCATTCGCAGCAAACGTTTCGCCCTGATTGCCAACGATGGTGTGGTGGAATATCTGGGCGTGGATGACAAAGGCGTGGACAAGAGCAGTGCAGAGACCGTGCTCAGTCAGCTATAAGCACAATAGAATAGATAGCATGCCGGACCATTCCGGCATGCCGTGTGCTACCAGGGTGCCGTTGAAAACCCCTTGCGCGCTCAGCGTGCAAAGAGTTTTCAGAGGCGCCCTACAGCCATTAGATCTCTAACGCCAACCCCAGAGTCACTGTAAAGTCGTCTTTCTCAGGGGTAATGCCATCACTATCAGGTTGCGGGCTCTCGATACGTTTCCAAGTGCCTGCCAAGCGCACGTCTAGCCGGCTGGTCAGATCCACATCCAGAGCCATATAAAAATCATGCTTGGCCCGCCCCGCTTTGGTTTCAGTTATTGTGATCTGGTAGTCCACCTGAAGATCAATATTGTCAATCACATCCTGATCATAATTAGTGCCTAACAATAATGCCGGTGTCGACACGATACGATCTTCACCTGACCCCACATCCACATACTCAGTGCGCTGATAACCCGGACCCGCCGACACCGCCCAATCAAATTTAGGCGTCTCCACAATTTGATAACCCGCACCAAATCCAACGGTCCATTCCGATTCACGGTTCTGAAAAGGGTCGCGATAATATTCCGCTTGGACTGGCCGCAAGAACCATCTATGACTGATACGATAATCGTGTGTCAAACTAGCCGTATGGTTATTGGCCAGCTTTTCAGATTCCGATTCTGAATAGTTTCCGGTATAACTCATTCGAGTATTATTTTTTACCGTTCGACGCTTCAGCTCAGCCTTGGCATTAAGGTCTTTCTGTTCCACATTCCCGCTGCGAAAATTGGCACCCGCCGAAAGATCCGCAGACCATAAATCGAACTCTCTAGGTGACGCAGAAGCAATGCCAACCACCGCAGCAAAATTCACTGGATGCCCGCCCACTATCAGCTTACCGCGCTCAGTTTTCAGACTCCCCAATATCACTTCGCCGCCGTCAAGCAACACCGACATAACCCGGCCGGTACGAATGTAAGCCACATCATCCCAATCAATAGAAATCAATCCAAAATGGCTACTGTCGATCTCTACGGATTCCTCGTGCAGAACCTGGATGCGGCCTTTCACCCACTCTCCCGTATCCAGTTGTATCCAATCCCATTGCTGAATATCAAACGAAGGCGGCTGCCATATTTCCGGTGGCGTTTCGGCGGTATCAAATGTCTGGGCAGCCAAACCCATAACAGGCCAGTTACCAACAATAAAAGAAGCAGCCATGAGGGCCGCCTTTACTGTCTGGCTTTTAAGGGCACCAGACTGATTCACCAACGAGAACATTTGCTGGTCGTTAACTGCTGTAGTCATTACTTTCCGTAGGGGGTTGCCTCGTAGGGGTTACCGCCCAAAGCCGCAGAGATATCAGCAATGGCTTTCTGGGCTCGCACACTGTTACCTGCTTCGTCTAACAAAGGGGAAATTGCCGCAATGCCAAACTTGCCCGGTGAGACCGCTATGATACCACCCCCTACCCCACTTTTTGCTGGAAGCCCGGTTCTATACAGCCACTTACCCGCATCGTCGTACAGCCCCGCTGTCGCCATTACCGCCAAAATTTCCGGCATATCTTCAGGCTTCACCAGCACTTTACCAGTGATCGGATTGGTGCCTGCATTAGCCAATGTCGCCGCCATGGTGCCCAAGTCTTTGGCGTTCACGCCCACAGAACACTGACGGGTATAAATATCGGTCGCTTGCAGCGGGTCACCATCGATATGACCATAGGCATACATCAGATGAGCAATGGCTTGGTTTCGCTGGTTGGTGGCCGCTTCTGATTTGTAGATGTCTTCCAGTACCGTAAGTTCTCGGCCGGCAAAATCACTGTAATAACCGAGAAGTTTATTCCAGATTTCGTTGTAGCTTTTACCGGAAACCATGCTGGTAGTCGTGATCGCACCAGCATTAACCAGCGGGTTCATTTCATGCCCTTGGTGCTGCTCAATGGCATTGATAGAATTGAAAACCTGTCCCGTTGCGTCCACACCTACCTTCTTGGGCAGCGCGGCAATACCTTTCTCCTCCGTGACCTTAGCCATGGTAAAAACTTTGGAAATAGATTGAATGGATACTTCGGATTTTATATCACCGGCGGTGTAGACTTTCCCATCCACAGTTACCAGCACAATACCGAAAATACTTGAGTCCACCTTGTCCAGCGCCGGAATGTAATTTGCGTTAGCACCTTCTTTCAAATTTTTATACTTTTTATAGGCCGAACTTAAAGCATCGTTAATTTTTTCTTCGCTGATCCTGCTCTCTATTGGCGGTATCTGCTGCGTTTCAGGTTCGGCCAAACAAGTGGAGCTTACCACCGCTAGCATGCCTGTAAAAAAAAGGCTGACGAACCTAGCTGAATGCTGCATTACTTATTTCCCTTCTGATGATTCAACCAAGCCTCTATCCCCCTCTCACGCCTCATCAACCTCAGACCTAATGAGAAGAATGATTTAATCGCTCATACTTTATAGGGTGATACCCATTATTCGCTTTCGATAGAAGCATAATTTTTTTAGAGTGTCACGGTGGAGGCGCGTAAAGCTTTTCAAAATAGTGACACGCATGACGACGCTCAAAAAAAAACCAGCTAACCTCTACCATTAAGATTAAGCTGCAAACCATGACAACACCGCAACCGAGAAAGGCAACGACAATCATTCACGCCTCACATTCAAGGTCATCATGAGCATTCTACAACTCCCCCATGCGCGCCCCGATACCATTCTTATCGATTGGCATGCCACTCTGGTAGACACCCATGACGCCATGTATCACGCTGTCGATGATATCCTGCCTCAGCTACAGTCTCTCGGTCTCGGGGATCGGTTACTGGACCCAGATGAGTCCAAGACCATCGAAGACGCCAAGCTTCTAATCTACGTGAAAAATCATCACCGTCTGCACCCAAAAATTGTCACACAACGAAAGATTTCTCGCACCGATATTTTCGAAGTGTTGTTTGGTGATGACCAGGATGCCAAGAGCCGTGCTCACCATGCCTTCGATCAGGCCTACCGGAAATATGTGGCCGAAGTACATCCACTGGAAGCAGATATCCGCCAACAACTGGAACACCTTCGTGAATTGGGCGTAAAAATCGGCTTAATCTCCAATCGCAAACGGGAATTCCTGGAACACGAACTGGCCCTGGTAGACGGTAATGGCTGGGAGGATCTATTCGATGTAGTAGTCTGCGGAAACGATGTGGAAGAACGCAAGCCGTCACCACAGATGCTATTAAAAGCCCTGGCGATTCTTGACAAGGAACCCGCTGAAAGCTGCTGGTATGTAGGCGACAGCACCACCGACGTAATCGCTGCCAAAGAAGCCTGCGTCACCTCTATTTTCTATAATGGCGCGGGCTGGGGTCAGGCTTGGCTGGATAAAATTTTCCCGCATACGGTCAAACACCCGCACCGCCCGGACGCCGTAATCAACAGCATCGCGGAACTCACCAGTTTGGCCCGTCACCTACTTGCCCAGCACATGCGAGTAAAACGTGCTCGCGACTGAATTGAAAATTACCATAATGGCGACAGGCGATCACCCCCCGGCTCCTCCCATCCTTATGCGGCACATTTAGGCTAAAAAAACAGCACGGGCTCTCTATAAACCAATACCCTGCACGCTTTCACCAGCGATGTATTGGGTATGAATGCTGCCACCACCCGGATAATTCTCCGTCTTCCTGATTGCGATACTTACATTCAGCAAACAATCGAAGTCGCTTTAAGCTGCCATTTTTTCCGCCCGTTTAAGTAGAGCTCAAGCAGCCTTTAGCCACTGGGCAGGAGGCATCCCTCCAGCGGTATCAGGATGGGGCCGCGCACGCGGCCTGCTGTTGTTCGACTGTAATACGTTGCATGACGCCAATGCCGATATGTCACTGGCCCCTCATGCAGTGAAGAAGCCTTGGCCAAGATTTTGGGGCCGCACGCCGCATCGGCTATGGCAGCCCAACGACATTTGAAAATCGCGGGTTTGTGGAAGCTCTGCTGCCCCTAGTCAGTCAGTCGTTTTTATGCCGAAAGAATGCTTGGATACTGGAAAAATCCTTATCTGAGTAACCATGATTGCCATGAGCGGCATACAGGCTTTTCGCCAAATTTCCCATGGGCGTGGCGGACTGGGTGCTGAGGCCGGCCTGTAATGCCAAGCCCAGATCTTTATTCATCAGCTTTACCGCAAAACCGCCTTCGTAATTTTTTGACGACGGCACATTTTCCATCACGCCGGGCCAGGGGTTGTACTTATCCAGTGACCAGTTATCACCAGAGCTGGCTTTCATGATATCGGACAATACCGCTGGATCGAGTCCATGGTCTGCGCCCATTTGTAGCGCTTCAGCGGTACCGATCATATGGATAGCCAGAAGCATGTTATTGCATATTTTTGCCAACTGACCGGCGCCATTATCCCCGGCACGAAATACCTGCGCGCCCATGCATTCTAGAACCGGACGAGCACGATCCACCGCCGCTTGCGGCCCACCGCAGATAAAGGTTAACGTCCCTGCCTTGGCTCCACCCACACCGCCAGACACAGGCGCATCAATCATCACCCTGTCTTGCTCTTTGGCTATGCTTGCCACGTCACGGGCAGTATCCGCATCGATGGTGGAGCAGTCGATAATCAGTGCGTTTTCGTCAATCTGTTGCAGTACGCCATCGTCGCCCAGGTAAAGTCCGCGCACAGCACCGGCAGAGGGAAGCATGCTGACAACCACCTCGGCACCCTGCACCGCTTGCGCTGCACTACTGGCCGCTTTGGCGCCTTCTTTCACGGCACCGTCGAGCAACTCGGGAACCAGATCAAAGGCGGTGACATGGTGGCCAGCCTTAATCAGGTTGGCCGCCATGGGCCCACCCATATGGCCCACACCAAAGAATGCGATTTCCATTGTTATCTCTCCTTGTTTTGTTGGAGTGGCAAGAGCGACGCTTGAGCCGCAAATAAAACTGACACCGTTTGGGCGAGCAGATTCGCAGCTGGAGTATCGCTCTTGCAGTGATTGCTTAGTTATAGAAACGACAAATCTTTTAGCACATTGCGCGCGATAATCACGCGCATGATTTCATTGGTGCCTTCCAGAATCTGGTGAACCCGCGCATCGCGCAGATAGCGCTCCAACGGATACTCACTGATATAGCCGTACCCCCCGTGCAGTTGCAGTGCTTGGTTGCAGACGTTGAAACACAGATCCGTGGCCATCCGCTTGGCCATGGCGCACAGCATGCTCTTGTCACTGTGGTTTTGATCCAGTTTCCAGGCAGCCAAGCGTACCATCTGCTGTGCCGCTACCAGTTCCGTTGCCATGTCTGCCAGGGTGAATTGCACCGTCTGAAAATCGCTAATGGCCTGGCCAAATTGTTTACGTTCCTGCACATATTGCTGCGCCTGATGTAGCGCTGCCTGAGCGGCCCCCAGCGAACAGCTGGCAATATTGATGCGGCCACCGTCCAACCCACCCATGGCAATCTTGAAGCCCTGCCCTTCTTCACCGATCAGACACTCCGCCGGAATTCGCACATCCTCCAGAATGACCGCTCGGGTGGGCTGACTTTTCCAGCCCATCTTGGCCTCGTTACGGCCATAGCTAACCCCTGGCGCATCTGCGGGGACAGCAAAACAGGAAACCCCGCCAGCACCAGGGCCACCCGTGCGAGCCATCAGCACTAGCACATCGGTATCTCCAGCGCCGGAAATAAAGGTCTTGGCGCCATTCAACAAGTAGTCGCCATTATCTTTTTTTGCCGTAGTCGAAAGTCCCGCAGCGTCCGAACCTGCATTCGGTTCCGTGAGGCAATAGGAGGCCAGTTTTTCGCCACTCATTAGACCTTCCGCCCAACGTGACCGTGTCGCATCGTTACCGAAGCGGGTCAACATCCAGGTAGCCATGTTATGAATGGTGATAAAGGCTGTAGTCGACGTGCACCCCTGCGACAATTGTTCGAAAATTAATGCAGCATCGAGACGGGACAAACCCATGCCACCATGCTCTTCATCACAATAGAGGGAGCAAAAACCTAACTCTCCGGCTTTCCGAATAGCGTCCTTTGGAAAATAGCTTTTCGCATCCCATTCGGCGGCATAGGGAGAGAATTCTTTTTCAGAAAACTGCCTCGCCGTTTCGCGGAACGCTTGCTGCTCTTCAGTAAAAGAAAAATCCACAGTTTTTCTCGCCGTTATTTTCTATAACTCATACTCAACACGTTAGTTGAGCGTTCAATAGCACGGGCGTTTTCCAGGAAAATTTTTCATTAGAAATCACTATTACGTTTCCCCGTAAACGCCCGATATTTTCAATCTTCTACTTCAAGTTAATGCTCATGTTGGGTCCCGAAGCAACCGGGATATCGGAGTCAAACCAGCGGCTAGTAACCGTCTTGGTTTCCGTATAAAAACGCACACCCTGCTTACCATAAGCGTGTTGATCACCATAGAACGAGCCCTTCCAGCCAGTGAAGCTGAAGAAGGGCAGCGGCACAGGAATCGGCACATTGATACCCACTTGCCCGACTTCTACTTGGTGCTGATATTTACGTGCCGCAGCGCCGTTGGCGGTAAAAATGGACGTACCGTTACCATAGGGGCTGTTGTTAACCAGTTCCAGGGCTTCTTCTAGTGAGTCCACGCAAACGCAGCACAACACCGGGCCAAAAATTTCCTCCCGGTAAATCGCCATGTCGGAAGTCACATCGGTGAATAACGTTGGGCCAACCCAGTTACCGTCCGGCAATCCTTCCACGGTGCAATCTGATCCATCCAGCAAGCAGGTAGCACCTTCTTTTTTACCCTGTTCAATCATGCTCAGCACTCGCTGTTTGGCGGTCGGGCTGATCTGCGGGCCATAGGCCGCTTCCGGGTCATTCCATGCCCCCGGGCGAATTTGAGCAAACTGGCTGGCCAACTCATCGATCCAGGCTTTCGAATCGCCCACGAACACCGCCACACTGATCGCCATGCAGCGCTGACCCGCCGCCCCACAAGAAGAACCCACGAGGCTACTAACAACCTGCTCCTTGTTGGCGTCCGGCATGATCACCATGTGATTCTTGGCGCCGGCGAAGCACTGCGCGCGCTTCATGTTGTCGGTTGCGGTGCGGTACACGTGCTGCCCCACTGGCACGGATCCCACGAACGATACCGCTTTAATATCAGGATGCTTAAGCAACGTATCGACCTGCTCCTTACCGCCGTGCACCACCTGTAACAAGCCCGGCGCTGCGCCAGCCTCTTGAAATAACTCTGCCAGTCGATTCGGCGTCATCGGATCTTGCTCAGAAGGCTTGAGCACAAAGGTATTACCGGCGGCGATGGCCAGCGGGAACATCCACAGGGGAATCATGGCCGGGAAGTTGAACGGGGTAATCCCCGCGCATACCCCCAAGGGCTGGGTCCAGGAGTGGGTATCGATGCTGCGCGCCACGTTCTCCACGGTTTCGCCCATCATCAGCGACGCGATGTTGGCGGCCTGCTCTGCCACTTCGATGCCACGCCAAACGTCGCCCTTGGCATCCTCAAAGGTTTTACCGGTTTCCTGGCTGAGAATCTCGGCAATCTCATCGTGATGTTCTTTCAGCAGCGCCTGATAGCGCAGCATCAAGCGCGCTCGCTCCGACACCGGCACCTCTTTCCAGGTTTGGAAGGCCGCCTTGCCCGCCGCAATGGCCTGCTCCATTTCCTCGGCGGTGGCCGCCGGGGCTTCGCACAGCGTCTGCTGGGTGGCCGGGTTGGTTACCGCAATCCACTGGTCAGTTTGGCTGGCAACAAATTCGCCATTAATCAGCAAAGGTAATTGGTGGGCCATCGGGGGTCTCCATTCTTTTCGGGGTCAGGTTGTCGGGCTCAGAGCTGGGGGGCCAGCGTGAAGCATGTCTGCGTAAAAGCGTGATTCCAGTTGTAGCACAGCTGGTGTGTTATGCAGATAGCCACATTTGACAGAAGATAGACTATATTGCTGTTTATGGAAATCGTAGAACAACCCACCGCCAAAACCTCTCACTGGCCATTACCGGCCAGAGGGCAACGCACGGTCATTCCACCTTCGGTGCTATCCAGTGTCCGTGATCACCCACTCTGTTCCGGCTGCATGCCCCACGGGGTGGGCTTTTATCCCCAGGCCAGCGGGCATCGAATGGAACGCCAGCAACCCGCAGATGATCTGCTAATCTATTGTGTGTCCGGGGCAGGGGAAGTCACTTACGGGGGCCAAAGTCACCCCGTTGAAGCCGGTGATCTATTGCTATTACCCGCGGGGCTCGCTCATCGTTACCGCGCCAATCCACAGCATCCATGGAGTATTTACTGGGTACACCTGGGCGGGCATGAGGTGCAACGATATTTCGATGAAATTGCCGGCCAATCACACGCCGGCATCCACAGGGTGAGGGTCGGCGTACATTCACGTCTGGCGGAAGATTTTCAGGCGCTGATGGCCGCCGCCACCAACGCGCAACCCGAGCATCTGGTTTATGCGGCCAATCTGTTGCGCAGCCTGCTTGCCTACGCCTCCTTGATGCGCCGCCAGCACCAGGTCCGCCATGCCACTCTGGATGTATTACGAGTAAACAGTTATCTACAAACGGCGATCGACCGGAGACTCAGCCTAGACGACTTGGTGACCGCCACTAGCGACTTGTCCCGTTACCATTTTATTCGCGAATACAAACGCCAGACCGGACAAACCCCCATGCAGGCATTTCAGCGCATTAAAGTCAGTCACGCCTGCTATCTTCTGGACATCAGCGACGATAGCGTGGCAACTATTGCTCTGCAGCTGGGCCATGACGATCCGTATTATTTTTCTCGGCTTTTCAAAAAAATGATGGGGATTTCGCCGCAGAAATACCGAAAAGAAAGGGGAAAGAAATAATTGAATAATTTATGGCCGGCCTTCCCAGCTCATGGTTAACATCTGATAATTTGTTTCGCACTGGAAAACATAGGCGTAACCGCTATTGCCAAACCAGAACGGGAGGGTATCAGCGGACCCCATTTGCAGAATAAATTTCATCGTCTTATTGCAACAAGAACATAACGGATAACTGGCCTCGCCCACCCAGTGAGGCCACCCGAGAAATTTGTCCCCCGAGCGTGGAGCATAGTGGTGAGATTGAAGCAGATCACCCATGCCAACCGGCACATCTTCATTGTTCGCCACCGGCTCCTGTCGATCCGGAAAATCCGCCGTCCACTGCCAACCGGTCAATGATTGCTCGATAAACGCGTCGGGGATATTGACGGGCAAAGCATCAAAACCTTTCGCCTGCTGGCGAGGGATTACCCGCACCAATGTAGCATCAGAAAAAGGCAGGTGCGCATGCCCCAGCACCTCACAGTCTTCCTCTGCGTTCGTGCAGTAAAACACCTGCAACACGCCATCACCGAATGCGCTGCGGGCCTCGACAGGCAAATCCAGCGAATCAAGCTGCACAAACAACTGCATGGGCTGGTGGCAGTGACCGCAGCATGGCCAAGCTTCGTTCGGCTTCAGCAGCGGCAAACCGCCAAATTTGGAGCGCGCACCCGGCACCGCCGGCCCCACTCGAGGGCGCCAGGCAGGGCGGGACAAAATAGCCAACTTGTGTTTAATCTCTTCCGGTAGCATGACACGCCCTCGTATGGTCGTATCATGCTCGCCTTCACGCAGTGCTGGCGCAATGAACGAGCTTCAGTTACCCGCTGTCAGGGCGTTTTTACCGGCTCAACGGCGTGCAATTATCTGCCCCGCTCTGCGTTCTTACCTTCCGCGCTCGGTTCAAGAGGGATTCAATGTCAGCGTAGCGGTCATGCCAGCGGCCAGCACCGTGTTTTCGGGCAGGCTATCGGCATCAATCGACACCCTAACTGGCACTCGCTGGGCCAGCCGCACCCAGTTGAAGGTCGGATTCACATCCGCTAATAGGTTGGCGCCAGTGGGGTTATCCTGGTCGGCGATACCGTGGGCAATACTGTCCACCGTGCCATTGGCACGGATGCCACTAAGCAGGCGCACCTGCACCGCGTCCCCCACATGCACATTGGGCAGCTTAGTTTCCTCAAAGTAGCCGTACACCCAGAAATCGTGTCGATCGATCAAAGCCATATGGGCCTGGCCGACATGGGCGTAGTCACCCGGATACAACTCCAGGTTGGTAACATAGCCATCCACCGGGGCACGCACTTCCGTACGCTCCAGATTCAGTTGCGCCAATGCCAAGGCCGCGTTGGCCTGCTGAAGCCGAGCCAATAACTGCTGCTGACCGGCCGTCGCCCGCTGATGGCTGGCCTGGGCAGCCTGCAATTGAGCCTCGGCTGCCTCGGCACTGCTGTGAGCGTTGTCACGCACTTCTCTGGAGACCGCCTCGGCAATCCGATCACGGCGGCGGGATTCCGCCTGACGCATGGCAAATTCCGCCCGCGCTTTGGCAGCACTGGCTTGAGCGGCACGAATATCGGCACCGGCTGCCCGTGCTGCGGCCTCAGCGGCCTGCTGATCCGCTTGCGCTTGCAGCAAGGCATTCTGGTAACGGCTACGGTCAATCACGAACAACAAGTCGCCCCGCTGCACGGCCTGGTTATCCGCCACCGGCACCTCCGTAACTAACCCCGATACGTCCGGCGCCACCTGCACCACCCGTGCCCGCACCCGGCCATCGCGGGTCCAGGGGGAGTACATATAGTGCTGCCACAAGGCCCAAGCCAGCAGGGAGGCCAACGCTACCGTCAGCAGGGTTACCGAAGCCCGGATCAGGGATTGGGTTTTCATTGTTTTCACTCCTTTACTGCATGGCCAGTAAACCCAGGCCACCAAAACAGCAGAAAAATACAGCCACCCGGAACAGGGGCGGATGCCAAACATAGCGGTACAGGCCATAGCGACCGCCCACCCAGTCCACCGCCCACTGCAGCAGCAAGCTAATCACGAACACCAGCAACAGGCTGGGCACCAACGCATCCAACAGCGCAATTTCACGGGGCATCAGTCGCCGCCTCCTGACGTGAAGATAAATGAGGGGATAAAGGCGCAGCCAACACCGAAGCGGTATCCAGCAGAGCCAAACGCAACAGATGGAGCTGACGCAGGGCAGGGCGGTCAGACACCGCCGCCATGGCCGTATCCAGCGCCCGCAATGCCCGCTGACGGGCGCTTTCTTGCTTGCCTGCATCACTGCGATACAGCGCCGCAAACGCCTCCAGCACGGCGACAACCACGCCCTGCTGATCGTCGGGCAGCGAGGCCTGCACACGACGTAATTCCACCACCGCCCGGCCGGTTTCATGTACCGACAATGCCCAGGCCAGCCAGTCACGGGCTCGCGGGCCGGCATGCACCATGATCTGCATGAACAGGTCCCGGGCGGCACTTTCAACGCGGTCTCGCAGCCCTGGCAACGGCAACTCACAGGCACGGGCAACCTGAGAGCGCAGCTGGCGCAACAGGCGGTTACGTAGCCAGCGGTTGCTGGAGGCATTGCCGAACAAACTGAATGCCACCGCCACCGCCAGCACACCGACAATTTGGCTGATGCCTTCGTTGACCACATACACAGGATCAAAGGTCATCGGGCTGTGCAGGTTCAACAGGTAAATAAAACTGAGCACGTAGCCGGTCCCGTAGCCCGCCAAAGTCGGGCGGGTCGTCAGGTACAGCCCGATGAGCAGAAACGGCAATATCCCGGCCACCATCAACACAAAGCCATCCATGTGAGTGAGCACCATAAACTGGCAGAGAAAGGCCAGCGGCATGCCGGTGGCGAAGCCCAGAGTAATCTGCCGCACTACCGCCGAGGGATTTGGCGCACTAGCAAACATGCCGGTGAAAATAGTTGCCAACATCATGGCACTACCGCCATGCAGCCAACCGGACATAATCCAGAAACTGCCCATCACCAACATTGTGACCGTGGCGCGAACGCCGCACACCAGCGCGCCGAGGCGGTCATTACCGTGCTGAAACACCACCTGTTTCTGAGCGGCTGTGGGCACGCCGGGGCGGCGCAATACCGCATAAGCCTGCACATAGGCCTGCAGCTCCTGTAGGCAACGGCTAAGCAGCTCTGCTCCGGTATCAAAATCCAGCCGTTCGCGGGGCGAAGTGAGGCCCTGACGTTGCTCACTGATCTTGCCGGGCAATTCCCGCTCAGCCTGCTGCAGCGCTTGCGATAACCGCGCTGCGGCAGCCGGATCCGGTTCGCAATCATCCTCTAGGGCCGTCGCGGCAAACACACATAACTGCATCAATCGTTGGCGGGTATCGCGATGATGAGGTGCATGCATACGGTTCATCAGGTGGTGCAGGGTCTGATAGCTGGTGGAGACCTCCATAAAGCGCTGGTTAAGCTGGCGTAGCCGCGGACTGTGCGCTCGCACCCCGGCATCTTCGAACACCACGGAACTGCGTAGGTTTTCTACCTGAATGGTCTCACCGACAAAACGCATATGGGCGTTTTCCAGAGCATCACGGCCCAACACGCCGCCTAGACTGCCGCGCACAAAAGCCAGAAAGCCGCTGTATTGTCCCGATAATTGCTGACGCAGCGCCATGCGTAACCGCTGGGGGAACAGCACATCGCCCACCAGCCCAGCCACCAGGATGCCCAGCATCACTTCACTGACCCGCATTACCGCCGAATCGAATAACGCCTGCGGATGTTGCACCACCGGCAACACCACAATGGCCACGGTATAGCCGGACAACACAAACCCGTAGGACATAAAGTTGCGATACAGGGAGGCCCCCGCCGCACACAGGCCAATCCACAGGGCCATACCCACCAACAACAGCTCACGCTGCTGGGGGAACAGCCCCACCAGCGCAATGGCCGCGCCACAACCGACCAGGGTCCCCACCGCGCGATAGAAACTCTTCGCCAGCACCATGCCACTGGCCGGGTGCATCACCAGCGCCACCGTCAACATAGTCGTGGCCGGCTGCTGCAAATCTAGTCGCATCGCCAACCCGCCGCCCATAAAGATGGCCAGCAGTACTTTACCCACATACAGCCAATCCAGCCCGGCTTCGCGCAGCAGGCCAATCAGCAAAGGTTTAGAGAGAGCAGCTTGGTCCTCGGCCTTCATGACAGAGCGCTCACAGATTCCGTTCGATTTGCTCGGCCACTCCCAGTAACCGCTTCAACAACGTTTCCAATACCGCGATTTCTTGTGCATCAAATGCGTCCCCGTACTGGTTTAACAAGGACGCCATGGAGGGCAGAAACTGCTCTACCAACTTTTCTCCTTCCACAGTCAGGGAAACCAGCACTCGGCGCCGATCCCGAGGGTCCGCAAAACGAGCGATCCACCCCCGCTCGCAGAGAATATTGCACACCCGAGTCACGTTGGCGGACTTTTCCGCCGCCGCATCGCGCAGCTGGGTCACAGTCATGCCTTGTTGCTCGCAGCCGTAGAGCATCATCAACACATTGTAGTCCGTATGGTTAAGCCCATACTCGCGCAGCAACACATTGGCAGAGTCATGCACATGTTGAGAGATGGCCTTCATCAACCGTACCAACATGGCTGGTTCGCGGGGGTAGGCGGGGAAGCGTTGATGGGTCAAGCTGATACGATTTTCGGTGGCGTCAAAGCGGTTCACGGGCCCTCCTGAACCTTTATGAACTCGATTCGATTATTCTACAACTAAATAGTACATAAATGAACTATTTGACCAAAGAAAGGATTTCATCTAGCCATCCAGTTGATTTAAAAGGATTAATCTGTGGTCGTTTCATCCGCCGTCTGGAACGCTTGCAACTGCCACTGTGCAAACGCCTGCTGAGCCCACTCTAACTGTTCGATCAAACGCTGGCGCCTGCTGGGTTCAAAGCGGCGTTGAGCGAGCGCCTGCAAGCTCTTTTGCAGGCCATGACGGTGGTTTCGTTCCATCTGCCCCAGCCAGTGGTCATCGGCACCGGTTACCACCAGCACATCACGGCCAGCATGGTTGCGCTGGCTCACTTGGTACCAGTGCACCAACGCCCGGCCCAGCACCACATAAGCAAACTGTGGGTCCCTCAAGGGGCCGTAGACTGCTTCGCGGAAACCGCCGCTGAGCGGGCCGAATTTTAGTTTGGTGAGTTTGCCGCTGTAATAATAGCTCCCGGCAGCACCCAATAGCCCACCAATGAGTGCCCCGGCGCCCAGTGAATGGCCCAGCGCCATGGCATCGATTCCAGCGCCACCCACGGCGCCAGCACCGAAGCCTGCCGCAGCCAGCTGATTCTTGCTGATGCCCCACAACTGCCGGGTGCGCTCACTGAAAAGATCGCCGCCTTCCGGGGTCACCAGCGTGTCCTCCTGACGCTGCAAGCGCCGGTGCTGGTACAGATCTTCCACCGCTCCTCGCAAACGCTGCTCGCGCTCGCGCTGCCAGGCCTGCCAGCGTTGCTGCAGCTTAGGCAGCAAGGGTTCGGCGCTCTCAAATTCCCCCAGCCGGGCGGTTTCCTGATGGCCGAGCATGCCGATTAACGCGTCGGCAATACACTCCAGCGCTTGGCTGTCGCGACCAAACTTGAGCGCTTGCAAGTACTCCAGCGCCGCATCCAGAGGCTCGCGCCAGTGTGGGGCCAACTGGCCAAAGCTGCGCAACAAGTCCAGGTGTTTTTCGAAAGGGGCGCCCACCGCATCGAAGCGACGCACAATCTGAAAATATTGCCCCAGCGCAGCCTCCCAGGCGGCACTGTAATCGTCGGGGCCAATCTGATTGATCAGCGCCAAACTGGGCCGACCAGTCCAGCGCAGTATATTCATTTCCGCTTCGTGCTCACGGTTATAGGGCACCGAGCCATCCACCACGTAGATGATACCCGCCCCCTCCACAATGGGCCGCAGCAATTCGCATTCATCGTGATAACGAGGATCATCACGGTGTTGTGTCACAAAAGCCGCCACCGTGTCTGGCCGGTCCGAGGCAGAAAGGCTGTGCCCCTGCAGCCAGGCCAACACCTTGCGGGGCCGCTGAAAGCCAGGGGTATCGATCAATTCATATAGCGTCACGTCATCCACTTTCATGGGATAACGGAGGCTATCGCGGGTGGTTCCCGGCTCCATAGCAATGGCAATGCTGTCGTTCTGAGCGAGGGTCGCCACTACACTGGATTTACCCTTATTGGGGTGGCCCACCACAGCAAAGCGTGGCTGGGCAATGCGAGTGCACCGCTCGTCGATGTTCTCTGTTTTACCGTTATCATCCATGGCGTTTTCAGCGTTATTGAGTATTGGCTGCCACTTAACAGGCTGTTGAAAAGTGAAGAGCTATTTGCGGCTATGGCACCAGACCGGCGTCATTGGGCATCAGCGCGTGGAGCGCACAGCAATAGCTGGCTGTCGCGCTGACGATCCACGAAGCGCTGCCACTGCGCCAGCAGCCGTGGGTCAGCCAACGCCGCACCCTCTTCATCGGCCAACGGCACCAGCGCCAGCAGCGCCGTCGCGCCTTGTTCTCTGGCATCAAAAATAAAGTCACTTAGCTCACCGGTAGGTGGCTCCCAACCACGGGCCACCACAATCACCGGCTGCCCGGATTGACCCGCTTGCGCCAACACCCGAGCATCTTCCTCAAGGCTACTGTTGCCCCCGGCTCGTAACTGTAAGGGAGCCGGATCGGCCGACAGAGCGGCACGTAATAACACAGAATTCATGCCCGCACCGGCCCAATGAATCAGTATCGTGCCGGCAGGCAGTGGCGACAAAACAGTGTGGGCCGGGGCGGGTGCGGCTTGCCCGTCATCGCCCCCACGTGTGTCCACCCAAGGCGTGTCAAAACGATAATGCAACGGCTGCCAGCCAGGATGGGCACGCAAAGCCGCATGAGCCTGCCAGCGTAATTGCAGCGCCGCCAGCATCAGCAATACCCAGCGGGGCAGCAGCACATAAACCAGCCACAGCATCAACACAAACGGCCACCAAGTGCCCAGCAAGGCTGGATTGCTCACCCCGCTACTCTGCTGTAATCGGTAAAACTGGGAAGCCTCCACCAGCGCCTGCGATGGGACGGCCTCAGGCCACAGGGCTTGCCACGGCAGCGCCAGAATAGCGATCCACTGATGGTAACCCGCGGCGGATGCTTGCAGAGTGGTACTCCAACCAAACGCCAGGTCTTGCACCAGCACCATCAACAGCAGCGTCAGCAGCCCACTGAAGGCAAACGCCAACCCGCCGGTATGCGCTACTCGAGCGGATAGCGCCGGGCGCAGCGGCGCCAACGCACTGTCATCATCGCGCCCGGAGCCGAACAAAGCACGCCAGGGCTGCCAGCCAAGCCAAGCCTGAACACTGGTGAACAAAGCCAGCAACCCTTGCAGGCCGACCAATGCGATCAGCAGAGTCACATTGATCTGCCGACCCCCATCGTAATAGAGCAGCCCCAGCATGAAGGCCACGCCGAACATCGCCCCCAGGCCAGCAAACAACCAACGAGCCTGACGCCAGCGGCGTAGACGCGGATCGACATCGCTGGCCACCTGCCGCTGCCCATTGAGGGCGTGCAACGAGGCCAGCCAAGCGGTTACGGTGAGTGGTTGCCGGTGCGCCTCTTGCTGCTGAGCAAAACGCCGGTCGCGACGATGCAGGAATCCATGATTCTGGTCCACATCGCGTCGATACTGGTCGTCAAAGTCCAGCAGCAGGGTTAAGGGATTCGCCAAGACGACCTCGGGTCAAGCTGAATCAATAACGCGGCGGCGCAGCAGGTGCCACTTCACCTTTGCTGGGCGCATGAGGGGTCGACACCGGCCCCGGCATATTCGGATCGGTTTTTTGCGAGGTGTATGTCACTCCATAGGTGGCACAGGCAACACAGGCATTGGAATATTCACCCAGAATACCGCCCTGATAGTCATAGCCAAATACCGGGCGATAGTCCTGTGTACACACTTGCGGTGGATCATCCGGGCAAGTAAGGGTGTCGTCCGGCAAACCCATGGGGTAATTGTTGTCGTACGAGGAACTACAGCCTGCCAGTACCAGGGCCAGGCCCGTTGCAGCCAGAACGACAGCTTTCATATTGCTCTCCTTGTCGCGCGCGTTACCACACGCGTGAATGGGCTTTCTCAGAGCCCCAAGCATAGATAAAGTTCGACTCGAACGCAGCCTGCGTTTAAATGATCCCTGCGTTAAACTCGCGCAGTCGTCATTTTCCAGTAGTCCGCGAGGCCTTCCATGCACCCCACTCATCGATCCATCGACTGGCGCCATACCCCAGCCGCCATCTGGCGTGGCCGTTCACAGACATTACGCCCGGTACCCCATCCTGACCCGGTACGGCTGGACGACCTGCTTGGCATTGCCACCCAGAAAAACAAGCTGGTGCAGAACACAGAACGTTTTCTTGCCGGGCAACCTTGCAACCATGTGTTGCTGTGGGGCAGCCGCGGCACCGGCAAATCTTCCATCGTCAAAGCCCTGCTCAACGAGTACTCACCGCGCGGGTTACGGGTGATCGAAGTGGACAAGGACGATCTGCACGACCTGCCGGAGATCGTTGACGATATTCGTGATCGCAGTCAGCGATTTATCATTTATTGCGATGACTTGTCTTTCGAAGATGGTGAGAACCAGTACAAGCACCTGAAGAGCGTGCTGGAAGGGTCACTGGAATTGCCGCCGGAAAATGTACGCCTCTATGCCACCAGCAACCGCCGGCACCTGCTGCCGGAATATATAAAAGACAACGAGCAAACCCAAGTAGTAAACCGGGAGTTGCATCACGGCGACGCGGTAGAAGAAAAGATTTCCCTGTCCGACCGCTTTGGTCTGGGGCTAAGTTTTTACCCAATTAACGAAGCCCAATATTTTGACATCGTCGACCATCTGTTCGGCACGGTGCAAGACCGCGAACAACTGCACGTACGAGCGCGGCGTTTTTCTATGGAAAAAGGCGTCCGCTCTGGCCGCACCGCCCGGCAGTTTTATAACCAGTTTGTTGGGGAGTTTTAGGAACCCGCTGCAAGCCTCAAGCTGCAACGCAGAGGAGGATTGTGCCTTAAAGGAATCCCTTTAGTCGCGGCGCTCACCATGAGCGCGCTCCCTGGGCTTGCAAATCACCTAAGCACACAATCGCGTTGTAGCTTGAAACTTGCAGCTAATCACAACCGCTGCTTCGTCTCATCACAAATCTGATTCAGCGCCTTGCGCGCCGCTGGAATAACACCGCCCATGGAAATGAAACCATGCACTAGTTTCGGGTAATCCAGTGAGGTCACGGTCGTTCCTGCCGCACGCAGTTTTTCTGCGTATTCCAACCCTTCGTCCCGCAACGGATCCGTAGCGGTGATCACAATCGCCGGCGGCTGACCTGTCAGATCAGGGTTACGCAGTGGCGACACCCGATAATCTTCAATTATTGCCTGATCCTGAATAAAGTGTCCGCGAAACCAGTTTAGCAAGGGCAGATCTAGTCCAAAACCTTGCCCTAACATTTGCACAGAAGGGTGGGCCAAAGCACCGTCGGTGGTCGGGTAAATCAGCACCTGTAATGCCGGCTGAGGCAGCCCCTTCAACGTGGCCTGCTGCGACACAACCGCGCTCATACAACCGCCAGCGCTATCGCCCATCACTGCCAATCGCTGCGGATCCAGCCCAAGCTGAGCGGTGTTATCCAGCAGCCAGCGCCAGGCCGCCAGTGAATCATCCATGCCAGCGGGAGCAGGGTGTTCCGGCGCCAACCGGTAATCCACACTCAGCACCACCGCATCGGTGCGATCAGCAATATAGCGACACAACCGATCGTATTCTTCCACTCCGCCCACCGTGAAGCCGCCACCATGAAAAAACACAATGGCAGGAGCCACCCGGGGAGCATTGGCCGGACGATAGCGACGCACCAGGATCTGGCTACCGTCATCCATCGGCACCTGGTGATCAACCACTACAGGAAGGCGAATTGAAGCAACATCCAGCAACGCGATCATGTCACGGTAAATGCTTCTGGCTTGTTCCACGGTGCCGGAATCCAGGGTCGGTTTAGTGCCGCTAAGGGCCAGTAGAAAACGCAGTCGCGCATCCAGATGCGGACGGCTGTGGGTTTCCAGGCCAGCAGCGAAACGTTCCAGTACCGGGCCCGGCAGCCTCATCAGGGCCCCCACTGTCGCCCGCTCAAAATCAGCAGCGTTCATTTTATTCTCCTTGAAGGTCCGCGCCACGCGGCACCCGCAACCTAAAATTACCCATTCTATATGCCACCTGCAGCGTGCCGCGTGATCAAAAATACCTTTCAAGGCCCTTCGATACCGGTAACCGTGAGGTACTATTCATCAATGTATTGCATGCGTTCCAGCGTTCTGGATCCCGTGCACACACCACTCCCCGCTCCCGAACGCTAGGCTGATATCATCATTGCGGGCGGCAGGCCCCGGTGATGGCCCGGCTGCCACGCGCGATTCCACGCATCAAAAGGGGTTGATCATGCCGCCAAGCTGCAACCTGAAAAGCCTCCAACAACACATTGCCTGTCGTCCTTTTTGTTATTGTTGAAATTATGCGTTTTGCTGATACGCATCGGCAGCCTGTTATACCATTGCCCGACTGCAGAGTCCGGCCATCTGCGGCCTTTTTTTCACCAAGCTTGAGGATTGTGATGTCCGTGTACACACCACTCAGCCCAGCCCAGCTGGCAACCGTGCTGGAACAATTTGGTTTTCAGCTGCGTGATTATCACGCCGCCAGCCACGGCATCGAGAACAGTACCTTCCTGATCGACGCCCGCGACCGCCATGATCAACCCAGCCCGCTGGTGCTAACGGTGTTCGAATCTTTAGACCATGCCGCCCTGGCGCCGTACCTGAGCTTGCTGGAGCAGCTGGCCGAACAGCACTTACCCGTGCCGGCTCCCTTGCCCGATGCTAACGGCAACCACCAGATTACTGTTGCGGAAAAACCAGCCGTGTTGATGCCTCGCCTGCCGGGCCAGCACGATTTCGCTGTGGATACCGATCGTTGCCAGCAGGTTGGTGCTTTGCTAGCACGGCTGCACGCCAGCAATACGGAGCAACTTCAACCGCTCCCCAGCGAACGGGCTCGGTTGCACGATTTTACTCATCATCTGGACAAATTACCCGCCGCCGACCAAGACAGCGCTGCTGCCTTGCTACACGACTGGCTGGCTCACCCTGCCGGAACCACCCTGATCCACGGCGATCTGTTTCGCGATAACCTGCTGTGGCACGACGGCCAGATCAGCGCCCTGCTGGATTTCTACAACGCTTGCCTGGACCACCCGGAATATGACTTGGCCGTGGCCCTTAACGATTGGTGTGTGGATGCCAATGGCCAGGGCGTAGCGGAGCGGGAGCGAGCCTTGCTCAGCGCCTACCGGGACCAAGGTCGCAGCGTGGACGACGGCCGCCTGTGCGAAGCATTGGCGGTGGCCGCACTGCGTTTCTGGCTGTCACGCCTAGCCGGCCCGGTGTCCGACCACAGCGAAGGACTGGGCAGCAAAGATCCGGAAGAATTTGCGCGAATTTATCGGCAGCGGCTGGAAGCGTTGGCGGTGTAGGAAAGAGAGGACGCAGCCCGCTACAAGCTACAACACGGACCACTGCCGGCCTAAGTCTGCAATCTCAGGCGCCGCGCTCCTGTGCTGAGGCGCCTCACCAGATGTGATGGCAACACACAAACAACGTCTTCTCGCCTTGTAGCCTGCTGCTACGCCGAACCAGCCAAAATCAGGTGATTCAGGTGCGCCAAGTATTCCTCTTCCTGCCACAACCAGGGGTAATCTGGACAGGCTAGCGAGGTCGGCGTTAGCGTTTCCACCCCTTGGGTGAGAGCATTCACCACCATCATCTCATGCAGGTCCGCCCAGCCGGTAGGCAGCTTGCGCAAATTTTGTGGCTGACGCACAAACCCTTCGCTGATTACCGGCTGCAGACCGCGCAAGCGCGTAAAAGCCATGCGCCGTTGCAGCTGATCTTCCAGTCGCCGCTGCCAGTGCATACCGCCGGCATCCAACAACAACTGCTTCATGGGGTTAGCCAGTTTGCCTAGCAACCCGGCAGCCGGCAGGGCGTCGCCGCTGGCCAGCCGGTAGCGCGGATCATCATCCAGCCACACACTGAAATCGAGGAAATCCAGCTCACTGGTGTCCAGCTGCCGAAACTGTTCACTGAGTGCCACTGTGGTGCTCAGGCCAACCGGCACCGACGGAAACAAGGCACGCAATGCGCGGGGAATTTCGCGCAGGTAATCTTCCAGCCGCTCACCGGCAGCAGCGGACCAGTGCGATGGCAGCGACCGCTCCGGGGAACGCTTGAAAACCCGCCGGGCCACGCCGTGAGCATAGGGCAAGGAAGGAAACTGGTAGCAGAAATCCAGCCCTGCTACATCGTTCAGATAGCCCCACTGCTCTATCAGCGCCAGGGTTTCACTCCACACACCGATAAAATCTTCCGGGCGCCGCACAAAAGACCGACGGGCGCGGCTGTCATTGATAAAGCGGCTACTGAACCAAACCTTAAGCCCCCGCTCATGGGCCGATTGCAGTACCTGCTGGAGCTGATGCCGAATTTTCACCTCCGTCGCAGGCGCACCCGGAGGCATCAGTTCACAGCGATCCATATGGATGCCGTTTTCAGGGGTAGCAATCAGGTGGGGGCAGGGGTCCAATCGCAGCGCATTAAAACCCCGTTGTTGCGTTTCATCGAACACACGCTCCAACGAAGCAAAAGCGCCATCGCGAATATCGCGCTGAAGCAGCCAGGATAAATCCCAGCAGGCTATCGCCAATGGTTGTGCGTTGTGATGCGACATGCAAGCTTACCGTTTTTTTTTAGATCAAGCGCATCAGCATACCCGTTTCAGGGGTTGCCTCAATGGCTCAACTCTTTGTTATCTTCTATTGACCCGCCCTGACTTCTCAACACACGGTCAAAATGGCGCGTTACGGATTACCACTCAACCTTGCCGGGGACCAGTAGCGCGATGAACGCAGCGATTACACCGTACTCGCAACGCTCCTTCTGGCCCGGGGCTGACCTAGGCAACCGGGCAACTGCCAGACCCCGCACCGGCGGGCAATGCAGCGCCGCTTCCTATCTGTGAACTGTAATCTCAGGTGTCGCTAGCGGCCTGCAAGCATTGAGCAAACCCGCCACTCAACTCCGATAACCAGGGCAGATATTCCTGTTGCAAGGAGTCACGCCCCAACGGATCCAACGGCTGCACGAAACAATCTGGGCACAAACGCTTAAGCAAACCCGCGCGGGCTTCCGGTTCCTGCACCGCACAACGCACCTGCTGGTCTCGTACCTGCCCCGCCAGGGTAACAAAACGCCGGCTACCCGGCCCGGTCCCCAGCTGTTCTGATACCACCAACGGGTTGGCCAACCCCAGGCTTTCGGTCAGATAACCCCAAGGCTGGTGATAGCTCAACCAGGGGACCTGCGCCAACGGCCTCAACCGTTCTTTCTCAGCGTGCAGCAGAGCCTTGGCCTCCTGTTGCCACAACTGCGGTTGACTCGGCGTTAACCCGTGTGGAAATTGCTGACCGACGGCGCCCGCCAGTAACACCATATTATCCACGGACAACCACAGGTGAGGATCGACATTGTCCGCATACTCCCCGTGGTCATGATCTTCATGGTGCTGATGCTCACCCTTGCGCCGGTACACGCCTTCCAGTTCCAGCAAGGTCACAGTCCGGCCCTTGCGGCGCGCCACCAGAGGCGCCAGTGGAGCCTCCACGTCCGCGCCCAACCACACCACCAGATCCGCCTGCTGCACCGCCATCGCTTGGCGAGGGGATAATGCCAGCTGATGCGGATTCTGGTTGCCCTGCATCAACGTAGTGACCGTAACCTTTTCGCCATAGAGGCTGCGCAGCACCTTCGCCAACGGCTCCACGCTGGCCACCACCGTCTGGCTCCAGGCGGGGGAGCAAAGCAATAACAAAAGGGTTAACCAGAAATGACGCATGGGCTTCCTTGAATTGAAATGACGCCGGAGGAACACGCTCCAAGTTGCAAGAGAGGCATGGCCCCACTCGAATAACGACTCAGCCGCACCGGCACCAGAAACCCTATCTGGCAGCAGCCTGCATCGCCTCTGGCGCGCCTTGTCGCTTGCCGCGGCTAACTCGCCCTTCAGTGCAGGCGAAAGAGCGGCAGTATATCATTACGCTTTTGTACTTCGGGCCCTTTTCTTATGCCAGAACCTTTGGTCACTGTGCGGTCGGTGTCGGTCACGCTAGGAGGCAACCCTGTGCTGTCCGATGTCAGCCTGAGCCTGGCCCCCGGCCGCATCACCACGCTGATTGGTCCCAACGGGGCCGGCAAGAGCACGCTGGCGAGGCTGGTGCTGGGACTAGTGCAGCCAGACAGCGGCAAAGGCAATAACCATGGCACCGTGGTCCGCCGTAAAGGCCTGCGGGTGGGTTACATGCCCCAGCACATCAAAATCGACGACAGCCTGCCGCTCACCGTGGACCGTTTTTTGTGGTTGGCAGCACCGGGGCCTACGGCCTCCCGGCGGGCGGCTTTGGAGCGGGCCGGGGTGGCCCATCTGCGCCGGCGCGGGGTACAGCAGCTATCCGGCGGAGAAATGCAGCGGGTACTGCTGGCCCGCGCCTTGCTGCGTAAGCCGGATCTGTTGGTACTGGACGAGCCTGCCCAGGGCGTGGATGTGGCCGGGCAGAATGCTCTCTATGGCCTCCTCAAGACCGTTCGTGACGAGCTGGGCTGTGCCATCCTGTTGATCTCACACGATCTGCATCTGGTCATGGCGGCCACCGATGAAGTCATTTGCTTACAGCGCCACGTTTGCTGTTCCGGCAGCCCGGAGTCGGTAAGCCGGGACCCGGCCTACCACGAGTTGTTCGGCCCCGGTGCCGGTACACCTAACCTGGCGCTATACACCCACGATCATGATCACGACCATGATCTGCACGGCAATGCCACGCATTCCCACGATCACAACGGGCCCTGCAATCATGATTGAACTGTTATTGCCGCCATTACTGGCCGGGCTGGCCGTGGCATTGGTCTCCGGCCCCATGGGTGCCTTTGTCGTGTGGCGGCGCATGGCGTTTTTTGGCGACACCCTGGCCCACGGCGCGCTATTGGGCGCAGCCCTGGCGCTAGCGCTGGATATCAGCCTGTACGTGGCGGTGGTGGCGGTGTGCCTGGGTCTGGCGGCGGCCCTCAGCGGCCTGCAGCGGCAACGGCAACTGGCCGGAGACACCCTGCTTGGCATTGTCGCCCACACCACCCTGGCACTCGGGGTCATCGCCATTAGCCTGCAAACCGGCATCCAGGTGGATCTGTTCGCCTACTTGTTCGGGGATTTGCTGGCCGTAGGCTGGCAGGATGTGACCGGCCTGTGGGTAGGCGCCATGGTCATTCTGATGCTGATGCTGTGGCAGTGGCGGGCACTGCTCAGCATTACCGTCAACGAAGAACTGGCCCAGGTGGAAGGCATCGCAGTACAACGCACCCGGCTATTACTGATGGTGTTGCTGGCCCTGCTGATCGCCGGTGCCATCCGCACCGTAGGCGTGCTGCTGATTACCTCGTTGCTGGTGATTCCCGCCGCCAGCGCCCGCCGCCTGACCCATACGCCAGCACAGATGGCTGCGGTGGCCAGCGTGCTGGGCACCCTATCGGTGCTGGTCGGCTTGGCGGTGAGCTGGTTCGCCAACACCCCGGTGGGGCCCTCTATCGTGGTGGCCGCCAGCAGCCTGTTTGTGCTGACGCTGTTGCGCCGGAGTTGATGACAAGCCTCGTTGGCAGGAGCATCTCTTGAGGTGCGGACCAGACCCTCGCCGAGAAATCGGATATCGGTCTGAACCTGTCGCACCCTGGCATGACTGATTGGCCTTCAGGTTGATGCCGTGCTAAGCACGGTTCGATCCTTGAAAGGGAGCGCCTACAGCGGTTTCGTAGAAGGGGTTTTCGGAGTTTGAATGAGTGTGACCCTTAACCAACGTATCTGGATGCTGGCCTGGCCGTTGTTGTTGTCCAATTTGACCGCACCGTTGCTGGGACTTATGGATACGGCGGTGGTAGGCCATCTGGCGCATCCTCGCTATCTGGCGGCGGTGGCGCTGGGCAGCAATTTCTTCATGTTCCTGTATTTCTCGTTCAACTTTCTGCGCATGGGTACCACCGGCTTTGCCTCTCAGGCGCAGGGGGGCAAGCGGGACACCCGGGTGGTGTTATTTCGTGGCTTGCTGCTATCGACCCTGCTCGGGCTTGCCCTGATCCTGTTGTCACCGCTGCTGCGCGATGCGGGCTTGTGGCTGCTGGGCGGCAGTGATGCGGTGCAGGGGCTGGCGCGGGATTACATCAACATCCGCATTCTCGGTGCTCCCGCCGCGCTGGCCAATTTTGCCCTTATCGGCTTTGCCATCGGCACCCACAACACCCGCGTGCCCTTAAAAATGACGGTGTTGATGCACAGTACCAATGCGCTGCTGGATGTATTGCTGGTACAGGTCTGGAATCTGGATGTCCGTGGCGTGGCCATTGCGAGCGCCTGCGCAGAATATGTGGGCCTGGCCGGTGGCCTGTTCTGGCTGCGCGCTGCCCTGCGACCGCCCGCTCATAGGGAAACCGTGTGGCAGCCTGTGGCTATGTGGGCACTGATGGCCGTGAACCGGGATATTTTTATTCGTAGCTTGGCGCTGCTGACGTGTTTCTTTTTCTTCACCGCCCAAGGCGCACGGCTCGGCGATGCTACGCTAGCGGCCAATGCGGTACTGATTACCTTCCTGCTAATTCTGAGTAACCTGTTGGACGGGTTTGCCAATGCTGCGGAAGCGCTGGTGGGGGAGGCTCAGGGCAGGCAGGATAACCAAGCCTTTGCAGACGCCGTGGCGGCTACCGGCCGCTGGACCATCGGCTGTGCGCTGGTGGGCCTGCTGGGATTCAGCTTAGGCGGCGCACCGTTGATTGGTTTACTCACCGACCTGCCATCGATCCGTGACTCGGCCATCGAGTATCTGCCTTGGGTATTATTGCTGCCCGTCACTGCTAGCGCCGGATTTTGGTTGGATGGGATCTTTGTCGGCGCCACCTGGGGTGCCGCCATGCGCAACACCATGCTGGCGTCAGTGGGGGTATTCTTTATGCTCTGGGCATGCGCCCGTGGCTGGGACAACCATGGCTTGTGGTTAACCATGAATGGCTTCATGGCCGCCCGAGGGGCATTCATGGGCTGGGTGTTATGGAATCGACGACACCGTCATGTTTGATCATCAACATCGAGTTCACACCGGCTAGGCTTGTTCAAATACATGCGTCGGTCAGCAGAGCACAGCAATGCATCCACGTCTTCGAAATGATCCGGTCCCGTCTGCACCACGCCCATGCTAATACTAACCTCCGGCAATCGCTCTGCCAGCAGGCGTCGTGTCCGTTGGCAATAGGCAAGTTCCGCTTGCTCTTCAGTGCTGTTGGCTAACACTACGCAGAACTCATCGCCACCATAGCGCACACAAGTATCTTCCCCTCGGGCGGTTTCTTTTAGCACCTTGCCAAGCTCAACAAGGACCCGATCACCATAGGCATGACCGCGCCGATCATTGATTTCTTTGAAGGCGTCCACGTCTACGAAAATCAGCGCCACTGGTTCTCTACGGCGTTGCGCCGCCTTCACCGTTCGTTGCAGGGCTTCGTTGAGGTAGCGGCGGGTTGTCAGGCCGGTGAGGGCATCGATGCGTAATTGGCCATTGCGCATGGCAACCGTTTCTTCCAGTGCCCGGGCATATTCTTCGGTACGATTCTTTACCGCTTCGATTTCCGACACCAAGCTTAAAATATAAGTTTCAAACACCAGGGTGACGTCGAAGTAAGTTAGCTTGTCCAGCGCCAGCAGTGCACGTTCTCGTGCTGCATTGCTCTGCATGGCGGTGCTAATATCCTTTACCAGCAGACTGTGCAGCAAATACACCGCAGAAAGATACAGTTTTGGTTCAACCCCAATCCGCTTGTGCACTAAACCAATTCGCAGGCGATTATTGGTGTATTCCAAGTCGTAGACACCGGAAAATAGATCCATGATGTAACGGCGCTGGGCGTTCTCCAATCGCTCCAAGGTGTCTGCATCCCCAATCAGTGAAGCGATATCCGGGTTGTTGGTCTGGATACGGTAGAAGGCTTCAACGATATCATCGAGACGGCTTTCAACATGGGCCCGACACTGTAGTAGCGCGTCCACATCCTTATCATCGAAATCCAGCAGACGTTTTCGACCATCGATCTCCATCTCGGTGATGCGCATCTGCTCAAGCAACGTTTTCATGGTTGAATGCATGCCGTGCCCTCTGGCGTGAACGGGCCTCCCTGGCCCATGCAAACTCACTAATACGTTTAATCATACCCCCGGCGTGGAGATCGCCATAGCGTCAAGCGAGCCAGAATCACGGCGTGAGACCAACGGTCATAGCCAAGAATCTAAACCCGTATCGGTAGTAGAGCTTGAGACAGAGGCAGGGGGATGGGGGATGGCTAGGTCCGGCCCCCGGATCAGCAAGATTAGCGCTTCAGGGAGCCCTCACGGCCAAGCTTGCCTACCACGCTCTTGGCGTAGCCTTCGGCGCCGTTTTTCAAGTGTAAGGCTTCATACTGCGCGACTGGGCCTGCCACACCGGTTTTGCCATCTCGACTTTATCAAGCCGGATTTGCAGGTAGCAGGTAGATAGTCAGTGGCGTTCTGATAGCAATCTGGCTGCTACGCCGCGCTGTAGCTGTAGCCCACATAAGAGCCTGCGCCAGATACATGGGCGCCGACGCCATAAGCAGGTAATCCGCCGCGGACTGCGCAAAGGCCAGAAAGGAGGCGCGGAGCTTACTTTTTGCCGCCGGGCATAATGAATTTCATCAGGGTCATGAACCACATAAGTTGGCCCGGGTCGCCATCTATCTTGATATCACCGGCCTGCATGCCTTCCATGAACGCCATCTGATTTTTGCCCGCCTCCTGCAGGGTGCGGAAGGCGTAGCCTGCATCCTTGAAATTCAGGGTTACCGTGGGCTCGCTGTGAATGCCCGCCTTGGACACGACCTTTCCCGGCATGAAATGGAAACTACGCGCCGGCTTGCCCGCAAAGGTGCGCCACTGCATCACCACATTGCGGTTTTCCAGCTGCTTTTGAAAGCTCGCATCACGCCATGCTAACCAGCGTAACCGCCAACCAAGAACCAGCAATACCAGTGAAAATTTCATCAGAAATCCTTGTCTGTCAGGGGGCAAGCGTCAAACGCCAGGCTGCAATCCGGAAACAGGCCATGCAAACCGATGACCTCTATCGCCGCCCCCATAATATAGCGCAGGAACTCGTTACGCTTACACATCCAGCCCGCGTCTGTCGCCTACAGCTTGAAGCTTGCGCCTATTACAGCATTATTGCCGGTAGTTCCTTGTTGAGCTTCATTTTCTCTTTTACCGCTTCACCGGTGAGGGCATAACCTAACAGGCTGCCGTCCTTGCCGCGGAACAGGGCTTGCACGGTATTGCCGTCAGCTTCCACTTCCCAGTCGCCTTCGCTGCCTTCTGCAGCAGGGCATACCACCACTGGGCATGCCGGGGTTTTAATGGTCACCGGCATGACGCCGTAGCTGACTTCAGTGGTCTCACCAGCCAGGGTTTTTGCCAAAGCGCGAGCAGAGGCCATTAAGGGCAGGACGTAGGGCAGCACATGGCCCTGCACTTCAGCGCAATCGCCCAGGGCATAGATATGCTCCGCGCTGGTACGCAGGCTCTTGTCGGTCAGGATGCCGCGATTGGTATCCAGCCCCGCTTCCTTGGCCATGCTGATACGCGGGCGCAAACCGATAGCCGATAACACCACATCGGATTCCAACTGGCTACCATCGGACAATTCGGTCACCAACTGGCCGTTATCGCCGTGATGGACCGCCTTGGCCAATGGGCCAAAGTGGAACTGCACGCCCAGATCCGCCAGCCCACGGCCCACCGCCTCTGAGGCCTGCTCAGGCAGTAGCAACGGCAGGCAACGGCCCATGGGCTCGACCAAAGAGACCTTGAATCCGCCGTTGGACAGGTCGTTGGCGAATTCACAGCCGATCAGGCCACCGCCGAGGATGGTTACTGTCTTCTTGCCTTCCACGGCCGCACGGAACTTGCCATAGTCCACCAGATCGTTGACGGAAAACACATCGCCCACCGCATCGCCTTCCAGCGGCGGCGTCCAAGTATCGGCACCCAGCGCCAGTACCAGTGTGCTGTAGTCCTGGTGATCATCGGGCAACAGCACGCGCTTGTTGGCAACATCGATACCGGCCACATGCACGCCCGAACGCAGGTCTACATTGAATTGCTCAGCCACTTTTTCCGGGAGGGCCATGCACAGGTCATCGGCGGTTTTTCCCTTGCTAAAACCGGCAGACAGCATGGGTTTGGAATAGTTACGACCGTCGTCTGCGGTGAGCATGACGATGGGCGTTTCCTTATCCAGCTTGCGGAATTCCTTGACGGTGTTGAAGCCGGCCAAGCCGGTACCGATGATGACAATAGGGTGCATGAGCAATCCTTAACGATTAATGGACGGGCGATGCGACTGACGCAGTAGTTTAGATTTCCACCATTTCAAAGTCGTCCTTGCCCACGCCGCAATCGGGGCAGACCCAATCTTCCGGCACGTCGTTCCAGGCGGTACCCGGCTCAATACCCTCATCAGGCAGGCCTTCGGTTTCGTCATAGATGAAACCACACACTACACATTCCCATTTCTTCATCGTGAACCTCGTCAGGTAAAGTAAGCTCTTGCTTACTGCGCTACACACAGGGTGTTCTCGGGGGACGTTAACCTATCGACGTAAGACAAAAAAATCAATGCCGGCCGGCACGGTCTTATTAAGACGCTGGGCCGTTGTCCTCTGATTCCAGAAGCGCTAGAGCATCGCTTGCTCTACCGCAGGACATGAGCCATAGTCCTGCCGCCCGCGATAGTGCGCGATATCATGAGAGAGCCATGTTACCTGCCGCCCTGCATCCCGACAGCCTTTGGCGCCCACTGGAACAGCTGGTGCTGCCCCCGATTATTCGCGACTGGATGGCTGACCCAGGCTCTCTGACTCGGCGCCTCAAGCACCACGGCCACTTCAGCGTGGTTCCCGGCCTGCATACCATTGCCCTGCCTCGAGCTGATGAACGGCGACTGCTGCCGTTGCCGGTAAGGCGCGTCGCACTGATCCGTGAAGTAACACTGCACCTGGATGATACCCCGGTGGTCGCCGCCCGCAGTGTGTTGCCGCTCACTAGCCTTGCTGGTGCCAACCGCTCCTTGGGACACATGGGCAGCCGCTCCCTTGGCCTTGAACTGTATAACCGCCCGACTTGCCAGCGGGATCAGGTGTGGGCCCGACTCGCTTCGGCTGACCAAGATCATTCGCTATGCTGGGGCCGCCAATCGCGCTTTATCAAACGCGGCGCGCCTCTGCTGGTGGCGGAGTATTTTCTGCCCGCGCTGTGGGAGAAAATACACGTTACGCGCTGCAAGCTGCAAGGCGCGAGCAAGCCCCTAAGCTAAACGACAGCCGTTCTCGCCGCGATTCCATTCGTTAAGAACAACGGCAACGGCGTGGCTGCAGCGATTGCGCCTGACTCTCGCCTTGAAACTTTCCACTTTCAACTTGACACTTAACCTGCCTCTGACAACCCGGATATCCCATGTTTGCCTTTGTTGAACAGCGTTACCCGATTCTCTGGCCCTACATCCAGTTGATGCGCCTTGATCGCCCCATCGGCACGCTGTTGCTGCTCTGGCCCACTCTCTGGGCGGTGTGGATTGCCGGGGCGGGCACCCCGAGCCTGACCGTTATTGTGGTGTTCTTCCTGGGCGTGGTGATCATGCGGGCGGCGGGCTGCGTGATTAATGACTTTGCCGACCGGGATTTCGATGGCGACGTGGAGCGTACCCAGGGGCGCCCACTGGCCACCGGCGCACTTAGCGCCAAACAGGCCCTAGCGCTGTTCTGCGGTCTGGGGTTGCTGGCCTTTGGCTTGGTGCTGTTTCTCAATGAGCTGACTTTCTGGCTCTCCTTCGGCGGCCTCGGCCTCGCTGTGCTTTACCCCTTCACCAAGCGCTTCACTTTTATGCCCCAGCTTTTTCTGGGCGCCGCCTTCAGCTGGGCCATCCCCATGGCGTTTGCCGCTGAAACCGGTGAAGTGCCAGAAATCGCTTGGTTGCTGTACGTGGCCAATGTGCTGTGGACCGTGGCCTACGACACCGAATACGCCATGTGCGATCGCGAAGATGACCTGAAACTGGGCATCAAAAGCACCGCCATCCTGTTCGGCGATGCCGACCGCCTGATGATCGCCATCCTCCAAGGCCTGACCCTTCTGGCTCTCATCATGGTGGGCCACCGGCTGGACTTTTCTTGGCCTTGGTACGCCGGTTTGGCTGGAATGAGCCTTAGCTTTGCCTTCCAGCACAGTTTGATTCGCTATCGCGAACGCTGGCCCAGCTTCCATGCCTTCCTCAACAATCACTGGGCCGGAGCTTGCGTGTTTGTCGGGTTGTATTTTCAGTATTTTTGAGCGTTGTAACACCTGCACGCGACACGCAAGCCGGGTGCGGCACCCAACTCTTCAAGGGGTTAAAATCGTTGACCCGCGTTGTGGCATGTTGCTTATTGTGTGGTACGGCTCTATCTGTCATACACATGTCATAAAAAAGCAATCTAATAGATAACATCCCGAGCGGCACACGCCACTCACAAGACAGGCAAGGAAGGAAGCCATGTCCCGAAACCGTATATTGATTGTTGATGACGAGCCCGCTATTCGTGAGATGGTCGCCGTCGCCCTTGAACTGGCCGATTTCGATGTGCTGGAGGCAGAGAACGCCCAACGCGGACACGAGATCATCGTCGATGAGCGTCCGGATCTGGTACTGCTGGATTGGATGCTGCCGTCAGTCACTGGCATCGAACTGGCCCGCCGGCTGAAGCGTGATGAGACTACCAACGAGGTACCCATCATCATGCTCACTGCCAAAAGCGAAGAAGATAACAAGATTCAAGGGCTGGACGTTGGCGCCGATGATTACATCACCAAACCCTTCTCCACTCGTGAACTGATCTCCCGCATTAAAGCCGTGCTGCGTCGCGCATCCAGTGTCGCGGCGGAAAAGGCCATTGAAGTAGAAGGCCTGTGCCTGGATCCGGTGAGCCACCGCATCAGCGCCAACGACTCCCCCGTGGACATGGGCCCCACCGAATACCGGCTGCTTGAATTCTTCATGAGCCACCAAGAGCGCGCCTATTCGCGCACCCAACTATTGGACCAAGTATGGGGCGCCAACGTGTACGTGGAAGACCGCACCATCGACGTACATATCCGCCGCCTGCGCAAGGCGCTGGCCCCCTTCGATTACGACCGTTTTATTCAAACCGTGCGCGGTACCGGCTACCGGTTTTCGGTGAAATCAGCCAAAGCCGGCTGAGACAGCAGGCATACGGCTGCCTATACTGGGGCATCGTCGTCGGGAGTACACCCGCCAACCTGCGAACAAGCGAAGTAAGCGCGGTGGAATACGCATGAAAGCCAGCCTGGCCAAGGAAGTTAACCGTATTGCCGGCCTGATATCTCTGGCCGCTCTGACTGCCCTGGCAGTGGGCCACACCTGGCCACTGCTGGTAGGGCTGGGGGGCTATATTATCTGGAGCACCCGGCAATTGTTCGCCCTGTACAGCTGGCTGGTGCGCGACGATCATACCGAGCCACCGGACAGTATCGGCCTCTGGGGTGAGTTTTATACCCGCCTTGAGCACCTGTTCCAAAAAGAACGTCGCGCCCAGGAAAACCTGCAAGGCATCATCCACCGCGCCCAACAGTCAGTGAACGCCCTTGACGATGTGGTCATCCTCATCGACCAACACGGTTATCTGGAATATTGGAACCATGCCGCCGAACGCGCCATGGGCTTCAATGCGCGCCAAGACCTGGGCCAGCCACTGACGAACCTGATCCGCCACCCTCGGTTTACCGGTTATCTAAGCAAAGGGGATTTTCAGGACCCGCTGGAAATCCCTTCACCGGTGAATGACAACCGCATCCTGCAGTTCCGTGTAACCGAGTTTGGTATCGGCGAACAATTATTGATCGCCCGTGACGTCACGCGGCTGCATCACCTGGAACAAATGCGCAAAGATTTTGTGGCCAATGTGAGCCATGAATTGAAGACGCCGCTTACCGTGCTCAAAGGCTACCTGGAAACCCTGCTCGACACCCTCCCGGAAGAGCAGGCTCGTCTGCGTCGCGCATTGATGCAAATGGACAATCAATCCAACCGCATGGAAGCCCTGGTTGCCGATTTGTTATTACTGGCCCGGTTAGAAGGAACGGAAGCTGACAGTGTACGTCAGGCGGTACCCGTTCATGGCATGCTTAATCGGATGAAAGAAAATGCGTTGGCTATAAGCAGCGACAAGAACCACCAGATCGAGCTGGATGTTCCTCTCGACGCACGGTTGATCGCCAATCCGGCTGAACTGGAAAGCGCCTTCGGCAACCTGATTACCAATGCAGTGAAATATACGCCGGCCAACGGCACCATCCGTATCCGTTGGTGGCAAGATACTCGTGGCGCGCATTTTTCTGTCACAGACAACGGGATCGGTATCGACCCCGCCCACATCCCGCGCTTAACCGAACGTTTCTACCGGCCAGACAATAGCCGTGTTACGGAAACCGGGGGCACAGGGCTGGGCCTCGCCATCGTTAAGCACGTAATGATTCGCCATAACGGGCGCCTGGAAATCACCAGCGAACTGAGCAAGGGCAGCACCTTTACCTGCCATTTCCCGGCGGAGCGGCTAGTCAGTAAACCCACGGCGGTGGCTGGCTGAGCGCCCACCGCGTGAGCTCAAGGCATATGCTGCAGAAGAATGTCTTACAGCGGCTCCATAGACTGCTCTGATCCGCCTTTCAGGCGCTCGCTACGCACATTCATATACGACTGCTCCGCCACCGCCATGCTTTTCATGGACTGATCGCGGAAGCGTCGATAGGAATTGTACACCTTGCGCGCATCTTTGTTGTCGGCCACGAGGGTCTCAATCACTTCATCGCTGGCGTTCTTCAACGCCTTGAGCACATCGTCAGGCAGGCGCCGCAGTTTAACGCCGTGCTTGTTAACCAGCTCATCCAGGGCAGCGTTATTGCGGGCGGTGTATTCATCCAGCATGTCCTGGTTTTCGGACTGTGCGGCATAACGAATAATCGCCTGCAGGTCTGTGGGCAAGCCTTCCCACACCTTTTTGTTGATGGTCAGCTCCAGCGTCGGGCCGGGCTCTTGCCAGCCCGGATAGTAGTAGTACTCGGCTACCCGGTGCAGGCCAAAGGTCAGGTCGTTGTAGGGCCCGACCCAGTCCGCCGCATCAATGGCTCCGGTTTGCAGTGAGGTAAACACCTCGGCACCCGGCAGCTGTACCGGTGTAGCCCCAACCTTGCCCAACACTTCCCCAGCCAGGCCTGGCATACGCATCTTCAACCCTTTCAGGTCTTCAATGCTGTTGATTTCTTTATTGAACCAGCCCGCCATTTGCGTACCGGTGTTACCACAGGCAAAAGGCTTAAGATTGAACTGGGCATACAAGTCATCCCACAGTTCCTGCCCCCCGCCATGGTGCAGCCAGCCATTCATTTCCTGGGCTGTGAGCCCAAAGGGCACAGCGGTGAAAAACGGCGTGGCAGGATGCTTTCCTTTCCAATAATAGGCCGCCCCATGGCCCATTTCCGCACTGCCCTGGCGTACCGCGTCAAACACCTCAAAGGCCGGCACCAATTCTTTGGCGCCATAAACCTTGATCTTAATTCGCCCGGCAGACATTTCTTCCACCCGTTTGGCAAAGCGGTTGGCGCCCGCACCCAGCCCCGGATAGTTCTTTGGCCAAGTGGTAACCATTTTCCATTCATAGGTCTGTGGCCTGAGTTTTTTCTCCTCAGGTTCCGGCGGTGTCGCCACCCCCTTGTCTACCGGTGGGCAGTCTTTCGGCTCACAACCGGCCAGCGCCAAGCCTCCCAGCCCCAAACCCAGAGCAGAAACAAATTTACGGCGATCCAATGAGATGTCCTCCGATAGTGGGCGGCAGTCATCTGCCGCTTTCGATTTATTTTTTGCGGTTTGGCGCTAAACACCCAATGCCAGACCGTCTTTCGTTCTAGCGCCGGTATCAGGGAGCGAGCACCAAACGGGCCATCGAGCCCTATACCACTTCCAGCCGAGCGTATTGGCTAACCAGCCACTTGGTGCCCGCGCCATCGAAATTGATTTGCAGGCGCGCATTGGGCCCCTGCCCTTCAAAGTGCAAAATCGTGCCTTCCCCGAATTTCGGGTGTAACACCCGAGCGCCCAGGCTGATGCCATTAGACTCGGTTTCACGAATGGGTTTGGCCGCACCGCCCATGGGCCGGCTGAACCCTGCACGGGCGCGGACTTCCTCCAGCGTTTCGGCGGGAATTTCTCGCAAAAAGCGGCTGGGAGGATTGTAGTTTTCGTTACCGTACAACCGCCGGGTTTCCGCATGGGTCAAATACAGCTCGCGCATGGCCCGTGTCAGGCCCACGTAGCAAAGGCGGCGCTCTTCTGCCAACCGACCCGGCTCCTCGCTGGACATCTTGTGGGGGAACAAGCCTTCTTCCATGCCGGTAATAAAGACCACCGGAAATTCCAGCCCCTTGGCGGAGTGCAGAGTCATCATCTGCACCGCGTCCTCGTGGGCGTCAGCCTGCCCCTCCCCGGATTCCAGCGCCGCATGATCAAGAAATGCGGTGAGGCTATCGAGTTCGGAGTCCTCATCCTCATCACCGAATTCCCGGGTGGCGGAAAGCAGTTCGCGCAGGTTTTCCAGCCGCTGCTGGCCCTTCTCGCCCTTTTCCTTGCCATGAAATTCCAGCAACCCACTGGCTTCAATCACATGCTCGGTAGTTTCCGCCAACGACAACCCATCGCACTGCTGCTCCAGCTGGGCGATTAGATTCAGGAACACCGCCAACGCATTAATGGCTCGAGCGGTAAGCAACTGCTCACTAACGACTTCCTGGGCAGCGTCCCACAGGGACACGTTACGCTGCCGCGCCACCTCACGCAGGGTTTCCAGGGTCTTGTTGCCAATGCCGCGGGTGGGTGTGTTCACCACTCGCTCGAAGGCGGCATCCGCATGGCGGTGGCTGAGTAGGCGCAGATAGGCCAGTGCATTTTTGATTTCCACCCGCTCGAAGAAGCGTTGCCCGCCATAGATACGGTAGGGAATCCCCGCCTGCAGAAAAGCCTCTTCCAGCACCCGCGACTGGGCGTTGGAGCGGTACAGCACCGCCATTTCCCGCCGCGCGGTGCCTTCCTGAAATAGCTTATCCATGCGCCCAGCAATAAAGCGCGCTTCATCCACTTCATTGAAACCGGAATAGAGGCGGATCAAATCGCCATCGCCGCCCTCGGTCCACAGTTCCTTGCCCAGGCGGTCACTGTTATGGCCGATCACCGCGTTGGCCGCTTTCAGAATAGTGCCGGTGGAACGGTAATTCTGCTCCAGGCGTATGGTACGAGTATCGGGGAAGTCACGGCTGAATTTATGAATGTTCTCGATCTTGGCGCCACGCCAGCCATAAATGGACTGGTCATCGTCACCGACAATGGTGACCGCATTATTTTCGTCCGCCAGCAACTGTAGCCAAGCGTATTGAATGCTGTTGGTATCCTGGAACTCGTCTACCAGGATATGCCGGAAACGGCGCTGATAGTGGCTGCGGAGGCCGTCGTTGTCGCGGAACAGCTCCAGCACCCGCAACAGCATTTCGTTGAAATCCACCAGCCCGCCCCGCTCGCAGGCTTCTTCGTAAGCGAAGTAGATCTTCTGCATGGTCAGAGCAAACAGGTCACCAGCGGTATCCATATGCCGGGCGCGAAGCCCTTCGTCTTTTTGACTATTAATAAACCAGGTGGCCTGGCGGGCTGGCCAGCGCTGTTCATCCAGGCCCAGCTGCTTGCTTATTCGCTTGATCAGCCGAATCTGGTCATCCGCATCAATGATCTGGAATCCCTGGGGGAGGCCGGCCTCCTGCCAATGGGCCCGTAACAGACGATGGGCAATACCGTGAAAAGTACCCACCCACATGCCGTCAGCGGACATATCCAGCAGTTGCTCAATACGCCCGCGCATTTCTGCCGCAGCCTTGTTAGTAAAGGTCACCGCCAGAATGCCGAACGGCGAGGCCTGCTCGGTGGCGACCTGCCAGGCAATACGGTGCACCAGCACCCGAGTTTTACCGGAGCCCGCCCCCGCCAGCACCAGCAAATGTCGGTCATCGGCAGCCACCGCATCGCGCTGGGCCGGGTTCAAACCATCAATAAGGGAAGTTACGTCATCCATGGCGTGAAAGTTTAGCAGAATGTCCCCGCCGGTGATGCCCGCAGGAGCAGGCAATTTCCCTCTGCCCCGATACTTCTCTTCACTCTCCCAAGAAAGTCGGTTTCCCTCGCCCCCAACCTGTGGGTAAACTGGAAACAAAAAGACTCGGCGCTCAAGCCAGAGGAAACATTTACGGTGTCTCTGCAGTCTCTATCAGCTCAGCCAGCAGCCCCGTTCAACGGGGTGCTCAATGAACAATGTCAGTTGCTGCTAAGCGGCATCGTTGTGCTATTGCTGCTAGAAAGTGCAACCGCCGTTACCCTGGTATGGACTTACTGGCCCACGTCCATATCACAGCACACACTACTGACTTGGCTAGGCATCCTTGCCGTCATGCAGGTGACCCGTTTATTTATCCTGATTTATTACCGTCGCCGACTGGCTGCCCAGCAAGCCACACCGCTCTGTCGGCGCCTGCTCTCCGGGTTGGCCCTCTCCACACCTTTATTTATCGGCCTGGCAGGCTATCTATTTAATCCGTTGGACACCCTGTTCAGCCCGCCGATGTTAAGCGCACAGTTAATATGCGCCGGCTTAGGGCTGGGCCTGAGCACTATCGCGTTGGCCGCCTACAGCAGCCATTTCCCCACCGTGTTCCTGTATTTGATCATGCTGCTCGGCCCGACCGTGGCTCGCCTGGCGGAAACCCAGCAACAAAGCCCGTTATCACTGGTTCTGTTGGTGCCTGTGTTGGGGATATTCTTCTTGGTCGCCGCCCAACGCATCAATCGCACCGGCCACCAAGCCATGGTCCTACAGGCCAGTAACCGCTCGCTAATTGATTACTTGAACCGCGCGCGCAGCGACGCCGAAGCCCTCAACGAAAAACTGGCTCAAGAAATTTACGACCGCAAGGACGCTCGCCAGCGACTACAAGACACCAACGACCGACTAGAAAGCATGGTGCAGGAACGCACTCACGCCTTAGGCGAAACCAACACCGCCTTGGCGGCGACCAGCGAACGTCTAGAGCTGGCTCTGGAAGCCAGCAATATCGGGCTGTGGGACTGGATACTCGATACCGGGCGTAATTACCACACCAATTTCGACCGCCTGCTGGGATACGACAGCGCCTATTTCAAGAACTTCTTCGGCGACTTGGAAACCCTGGTTCACCCGGATGATCTCACCCGCATTCGCAGCGCCATGGTCGCGCACTTCAAGGGTCTAAATAGTCGCTACCATGCGGTCTATCGGCTACGTCACGCGGACGGCAGCTGGCGCTGGATTGAAGACGAAGGCCGGGTGGTATCTCGCAACAAGAGCGGCCGCGCGCTCCGCATGATCGGCACCCGCCGCGATATCACTGACGATCGCCAAGCTCAAGAACAACAACGGCTAGCCGCTACCGTTTTTGAGAACGCTCCTGAAGGCATCTTCATTCTGGACCACAAGTTCCGTTTCTTGGCCGTGAATGCTCGTTTCGAGCAAATCACCGGCTATTCCGAATCTCTGCTCATCGGCCGCCGTATCCTGGAAGAAGAAGAAGCTCAGCCGAACCGGGAAATCTATTTGGGAATCACCGCCACCCTGCATGATAAAGGCTTCTGGGAAGGGGAAATCAACGAACGCCGCCGCAACGGCGAAACATTCCCCGAATGGCTACAAATGAGCGCGGTGCGCGACGAACAGAAACGGGTGATCCGCTATGTGGGAATGATCTCCGACCTGACCAGCCGCAAAGAAACCGAACAACAGCTTCTGTTCCTCTCCAATTATGATCGCCTCACCGGCCTGGCCAATCGCACCCAATTCCGCGAGCATCTGCACAAGTCGCTGACCTTGGCTCGGCTGAATCGCGAAAAGGTCGCTCTGTTAATGATCGATCTGGACCGTTTCAAGCCCATCAACGAATCGCTGGGACATGAGATTGGCGACCGCCTACTGAAAGCCGCAGCCGAGCGCATGGCCCAGCATGCCGGCGGACAAGAATCATTGGCCCGGGTCGGCGGCGATGAATTCACCTTGCTGCTGGAAAACCATGGTGGCGAAAGCAACATCAGCCAGCATTGCCAGAAACTGATCAATGCCATTAAAAAGCCGTTCCTCATTGATGGCCACGAGCTGCTTTTGGGCGCCAGCATCGGCATTAGCCTGTTCCCGGAGACCGCCAAAGAAGCCCAAAGCATGATCAATCAGTCGGACATGGCGGTGTATCAGGCCAAACGTGGCGGCGGCAATAACTTCCAGTTCTACCGCAGCAATATGCGCGTAGCTTCAGTGGAACAACTGGCCCTGGAAACCAGCCTGCGCAAAGCTATTTTCAAGAATGAATTTGTGGTGCATTACCAACCGAAAATGGACTTGGCCAGTAATAGCATCACCTCAGTGGAAGCACTGGTACGTTGGCAACACCCCACCATGGGCCTGCTACCCCCGGCGGAATTTATTCCGCTAGCCGAGGAAACCGGGCTAATCTCTGCCATCGGCGAATTAGTGCTGGAACGCTCCTGCCGTCAGGCATACAAATGGTACAAACAGGGCCTCGGTGACATCTGTGTTTCGGTGAATCTATCCGCTCACCAGTTCCGCAAAGGCAACGTGGCAGAAATCGTCGATCGGGTTCTATCCTCCACGGAGCTGCCGCCACACCTGCTGGAACTAGAACTCACCGAGAGTCTCATCATGGAAGACATGGAGCAAAACATTGAGCTGCTCCAACAACTGCGCACTCGAGGCATTGAACTGGCCCTCGACGATTTTGGCACCGGTTATTCGTCACTGAGCTACCTGAAACGCTTCCCGGTGGACACACTGAAAATCGATCGTTCATTTATCATGGATCTGGACAAAAGCCCGGACGACGCTGCGATCACCCGTGCCATTATCGACATGGCCCACAGCCTGAAAATGAATGTCATCGCTGAAGGAGTAGAAACTGAAGAGCACCTGAGCATTCTGCGAGACATGCATTGCGACAGCATCCAAGGCTATCTGATCAGCCGGCCAGTACCAGAAACCGAGTTGTTGGAATTACTGCATACGCAGGCGTACCGAAAGACAATGGATAATTGATAGTGGCAATGGGTACGAACGTAAAGGCATCAGGCCGCGCCAGGCTTTGGCCGCGGCCTGATGCCTTGCCTTTACAGGGGCCAACCCAAGCGGCTCCGCAAGTTATCTAATCTCAGTTTTTAATTAAGAATTTCCAAGGTTTCTTGCGCCTGAAAATACCCTTCCAGATGACGACGCAGCCACTCTTCCAGCAACCCTTCATCTTGCAGCTTAGCCATCACTGGCGGCAGGAAGCGGCGGGCATCATCCAGCATCAGCTCGCGGGTCACACCCAACTCATCAAGCAAGCCCGTCAGGCTGGTATCACCGTATTTATCAAAAAACGCCCGCACCCCGGCTTCCAACATGGCATTGAAGTAATCCGTATGGCGCAGCTCCCGCCAGTAATCGAACACAATCACGAACAGCTCCTGGATATCTTCACTGCTCACCAATTCTTTCAAGTCTGCCACCGGGCGTTGACCAAAGTCCTGCCAAGCCACCTTCACCAACTCACGCAGTTCATCCAGATTCTCATCCCGATACAAATAAGGATCGCTCAGCAATTGCTCAGTACGGCGCAGTAACCACTCCTGCAATCTGATCTCTAGGCTGGCCAACCAACGTTCCGGCAACCGTTTGCTCAATTGGCTGCGCAAAGGGCCGGGCAAACCCTGATGCAGCAACGTCTTTAACCCCAGCTGAGCACCACCCGCCAGTAAGGCCAGCAACACCGGATTGCGCCCCAGCCACGCCATGCTTTCCCGTGACAACGGGATCTCCAAAAACTTATCGAGCAAGGCCGTCACCACGACCTCATCAATCACGTCTCCGACAAGGTGTTCGCTCTGGATGGCGTCGTCATAAAGCTGCTCCACTATATCGCCCACCAGCTCGGGAATCGCACCACTGATATCCATTTTCACAGCGTACTTCTGCGCCGTGGCAAACACCTGCTCAGCCTGCACCCACTGATTAAGGGAATAACCCGCTCCACGCTCAAGGGCGTAATCCAGCTCCTCAACGATCAGCGAATCCAGCTGTTTGGACGAGAGGCGTGCCAACAGGTAACGGATCAATCCATCCAGTAAACGATTCGCAACTTCCTGTTTATTACTCACCATTTTCTACCTTTTCCAGTGAAAAGTTCTTGATGATACGCGCATCAATTGTATCATTGACTGATGTAACAGTTACGGAGGAATGCGCAATGTCGACCCCGATTCTGCCTATACGTCGCAATTTAAAATTCAACCTGAACCCGGCCAAGGCGCTAACCTGGCACCGGGACGGTCTGAATATCAGTCAGTTCCTCAACACCATGAGCCTGTTCTTCCCGGTCGGTGAACGCTTCTTTATCAACAGCGTCCGCAATTATCGCGACCAGGTTACCGATCCAGAACTGAAAAAGGCGGTAACCGCCTTTATCGGTCAGGAAGCCATCCATGGCCGTGAGCACGAAGAGTACAATGACTTCGTTGCCCAGGCAGGCGTTCCCTTGCATGCCCAAGAGGCCATTGTTGCCAAGCTGCTTGGTGCGGTTCAGCAATACAGCCCAGAGGCCCTTCAATTAGCCATCACCGTATCTCTGGAACACCTGACGGCCATTCTTGGCGGCGGCCTGCTAGACCTGCCGGAAATCATGGATGGCTCAGACGAAGACTATAAGGCCATCTGGAATTGGCACGCTCTAGAGGAAACCGAACACAAGGCCGTGGCCTTCGATGTATACCGTACCGTTATCGGCGAAGACAGCAATCTTGGCGCCTACGCCCTGCGCAGCAGCACTCTGGTATTGTCTACCGCCGCGTTCTTTACCCTGTTCACCCCCTTTTATTTACACAATGTACGCATCAAGGGTGGCCTGACCGACCTGAAGGGCTGGCGAGCGGTGGCCAAACACACTTGGGGCCGCAAAGGGGTTTTCCTGAATATCACCAAGCCTTGGCTTGATTGGTTCAAACCCGGCTTTCACCCCTGGGACCACGACAACCGCGAGCACCTGAAAAACTTCAAAGCCCTGCTTGGCGACCGTCTCCAGGACGCGGCATAACCGTTTTACTTCACCGAGCTCTCCCCTTTCCGGTGACTTACAGGGTCGGCATTTTTGCCGACCTTTTTTTAAGTTGAATTCAAGGAAATAACGTTACAACTGAATTTGTTTACCCGAATGTGAACTAAAAAAACGCCGGCTCAATAGCCGGCGTTTTGTGGCGTATGGAGACTTACCCCCCATTGCCATCTTGGGTGGAAACCACTCGATCATCAGCGAGGCGAACGTTTGCCGCCGGGGCGCTGCCGTCCCGGTCTTCACCGAAATACAGCGTGGTGTGCGGGAACGGGATTTCAATGCCGACTTTGTCGAAGTAGATCTTCACTAGTCGATTGAAAGCACGCCCCACAGCCCACTGGTTGCCCGGCGTGGTTTTAATCACCACACGGATATTCACCGAACTGTCCGCCAAGGCCGACACCCCAGCCACTTCCAGCGGGGCCAGAATATCATTCTTGTGCTTACCCTCCTTCAGCGCTTCAAACGCAGCCTCCAGCTGCACGATGGCATCGTCGATGCTCTCGCGATAAGCAATGCCATATTCACCCACATGATTACCGAATTCACGGGTGTAATTAGACACCGCATCCACCGAGGAGAACGGCACAATGTGGTAGGTGCCGTACAAATCACGCAACGCTACCGACCGAATACCTACCCGTTCCACGGTGCCTGAGTGAGCACCGACACCCACGAAATCACCCGTGTTCATGGCATTTTCCAATTGGATAAACACCCCAGTAATCACATCCTGAACCAGCTTCTGGGCGCCGAAACCAACAGCCAAGCCGAGCACCCCGGCACCGGCAATCAGCGGCGCAATATCCACACCGACTTCAGAAAGCACAATCATCACCGTCATAATGATGATGGTAATGGCCAACGTGGTATGGAACAGCCCGAGCAGGGTTTCACCGCGAGCGGCCTGAGCTGGGGTGCTGCTTTCATCAGGGCAGAATTTATGTTCCACCAGGCTAGCCAACACAATCCACACTGCGGCGGCCAACGCCAGGATGATCAGGATATCGACCAGGGCGGAAACCGCCTGGGCACCGGCTGCCGTGGCATACCAAGCACTCAAGTCATACAAGGCCCAAGCGTCCAGTGACACCACAATCACCAACGCCAATATCAGCGCACGGATCACTTTCAGCCCAGTGGGCACATAAATGTTCACCCGATCCTGCAGATGCGGCATGCTGGCCTTCAGCCCATCCGGGAGCTGTATTTCCTTGCCGATCAATTGCCCTAATGCAACAGAGCCCAGCAAGCCCAGCCCCACATACAACAGCGTTTCCAGTGTTGCTTGCGCCACATAGGGCAAGGCGGTTTCGGGGTTCAGTACCGTAACGGCAAATACCAGCAAGGCGTACGTGAGTGCCAACCAATGCCAGCTACGCGCCAGCACCAACCACATTAAACGCACCACGCCGGTCTTGGCGCTCGCCCGTTGCCTCAACGCATCACGCAGCACCGTGCGTTTGCGCAAAATGACGGTGGCTGCATAAATCAGCGCCACCAGCATAACCCCCGTGCTAACAGCGCTACCCAATACAGGAGAAAAATTGAAATTCAACATCGGCACTAGCACCAGCAAGCCATAGCCAATCAGCCCAGCCTCACGGGCAAGAAACCGATTACAGTAGCGAGCCGGCTCCGCCGCCACCGGCAACAACCGCAGGCCTTTATAGCGGGAGGAGAAGAACACCCGTAGCCCCGCTTTAGCGAGTTCCACCAGTAAAAACGCATTCAGAAACAGCGCCAGTCGAGTGGCATCCGCTCCCAATTGTTCGCTCAATAATGGCGCTACAAAGGTACCGGCCAAATAAGCCAACACCACCACAAACCCATCCACCAGGATGGCTAACGCCACTGCCACCGTTGTGCGTAAAATAGCCAGCTTTGCTGGGCCAGCACCGGCCCAATGACTAAGACGCGCAAAGATCGAGCTGGCCAGTGCCCGTAATGCCCAAAACACGACGAAAGTGACAACCGCCAAAATCACCAGATTCAATAGCGCCGCGCTCGCCGTTTTCATATCCAGCGATGAGGAAGCTGCTGGCGCATCATCAGGTTCAGCGTCGGCGCCAAACCATCCCGTAACCAAGGCGCCTAACGCCACAAACTGCCGACCCATATCCCCCGTCAAATTCCCGGTGACAGATGCCATCCGCCGGGCCAGTGACATCTGTTCTGCGGTTTGCCCACTGGGTGCCTTTTGGGCCAGCTCTGCGCTAGCCACTTCACCTTCCACGCCGAGAGGTTCTGATACCGTACCTCCCTGTAAATCGCGCAGCTGGTCAATCAGCAGCTGGCGACTGGCATCATTTTCCAGCAAGTCCGCCAGTTCACCATATTGATGAGTCTGCGGGACGGACTCCTGCGCAGGCGCCGCGGCCGTAAATAGCAGAAGAATAAGAAAAAGACAGGCTGTCAGGCCCCGCAAAAACTGGGGGTGGTGGCTCACAGTGATCTCCTTATCTCGGCTAACACCGAGCAAAAAACATTAATTAGAGGATCCTTCAGGCGCACACCCTAACAATCAAAGCCGAGTGAAATGTGAAGATCACGGCAAAGAATTACGTGATTTATCAATTGCGGATTGACCCAGGCGAGCTACCCGCAGCGAGGAAGGGCCAACCTCTTCGGTTGACCATGACATTATTCACTGTAACTATCGGGTTTGGTTTATTCATGCAGTAACGCTTAATACAACACGGCGGAGGCGTTAATGGACGCATTCTGGAGCCCGGACGCGCGGGCTTTAACTCCTTATATTGATACCTTGGAGCAAGCCAACAGAGGCCTACAGATCATTGCCTCTTCTTTGCAGCCCGGCATGACCGAGCAAGATTGCGAGCTACTGATCCGAGACTGGCTACGTGCCCATCAATTACTCGATCCGGCGCGTCCGCCGAGGGTGCGCTTTTATAGCCCAGCCCCTCGCCGTCGGTTTGGCCTAAAAAGACCGAAAAAACAGCGTTACGGTATGGGCATGAGCTATATCCTGCGCTGCGATGCGGTTCGCTCTGGCTACATCGCCAAGGCCAGCCTCAGCGGCACGGCGAATGCCCCCTTGGCGCCATTGCACAGCCGTTTGGCAAGCTACCGCGAACAGCTCCCCCAAGCATTGCATGAAGGGCGCAGCCCACAGCAGCTCGCCGAGCATTTCCCCGGCCTGCGCCAGGTTTACCGGCTGGCCCCGCTCACGGGCAACCCGCCAGAAGGCGACCGCATCGGAGAAGGGCCATTGATTCCCGGCCTGTGGCAATGGCAGCTGACGCTGAGCGACGGCACCTACAGCGTTGCCTGCAGTGAATTTCTACTGGTGGATGATCATGGGCCCCGCTGGCTAACCGCCACCCCGGCCCACCTGTTAGATACAAGCAACCACAACAACAGCGACAAGCAAGAGGAAGTAGCCTGATGGTGCAGTGGCGCGACAGTAAAGTGAGCCGTAATGGTATAAACCTGGCCGTGCGGACCTGGAGTCCCGACAAAAGCCCTACCGTGGTGCTGGTACACGGCTACCCGGACGCCAGCCATGTCTGGGAAAAAGTGGCGGAACGGCTCAGCCTAGATTTTAAAGTGGTCGCTTACGATGTGCGCGGCGCCGGAAACTCCTCCACCCCCAAGAACCGCGCGGCCTATAAACTGCCCCAGCTGCGTGACGACCTGCATGCGGTTATGGATGCAGTTTGCCCCGATGAAAAAGTCCATCTGGTGGGGCACGACTGGGGCTCCGTTCAAACGTGGGAGTCGGTCACCGAGCCCAACGCTGAGCACCGTATCGCGTCCTATACGACCCTGTCCGGTCCTTGCCTCGACCATGTGGGGCAATGGATGAATGCCCGGCTGCGCGAGCAAAAAATTGGCGCCGTGCTCAACCAACTCGCCCACTCCTGGTACATCGGCGCCTTTCAGTTACCGGTGTTAGCCCCGGCATTGTGGAAAGTCGGGCTAGCCAAGGCCTGGCCACAGGTACTGAGACGCAGCGAGAACCTTCACAGTGAAGCTAGCGGCACCCAACTGCAGGATGGCACCCACGGGATTGAACTGTACCGCGCCAACATGCTGCCCTGCCTGCTCAAGCCCCGTGAGCGTTATACCAAAGTGCCGGTACAGCTAATCGTTGCCCGCGAGGACAACTATGTACGCCCCGCCATGCTCGAAGATCTCCCACAATGGACCGAACAACTTTGGCGCCGCGAGCTGGATTGTGGCCACTGGGGCCCACTCCTGCAGCACCCGGATGTAACGGCCAACTGGATTCGAGAATTTATTCACCACATCGAAGGCGCGCCTGCCGCCGGGCCGTTGCAACGCAGCAAGGTCAGCACAAGCCGCCCAACCGGGCCAGACAGCGGTAAACGGGTGATCATCACCGGTGCCGGTTCCGGTATCGGTCGGGAAACGGCCTTAGCTTTCGCCCGCCGTGGCGCTCTAGTGGTCTGCACCGACATCAACAGCGAAGCGGCAGCCGCCACCGTCCGCACCATTACCGCTGAAGGCGGCGAAGCCCTGAGCCGCAAATGCGATGTCAGCAACACCCGCTCCATGGAAGCGCTGGCGACTTGGGTGGAAAAGGAATTAGGCGCCCCGGATATCGTCGTCAACAATGCCGGCATCGGCCTGTCCGGCTCGTTGCTCGACACCAGCGTTAAAGATTGGCAGCAGGTACTAGGGGTCAACCTGTGGGGTGTGATTCATGGTAGCCGGCTATTCGCCCGCCAGATGATTGACCAAGCGCGCGCCGGGCATATCGTCAACATAGCGTCTGCCGCCGCTTTTATGCCTTCGCGCATGTTGCCGGCCTATGCCACCAGCAAGAGCGCAGTGTTAATGTTCAGCGAGTGTCTGCGAGCAGAAATGGACGAACACAACATCGGCGTCAGCGCCATTTGCCCGGGCATCATCGATACTCCAATCACGCGCAACACCCGCTTTGTAGGCGTCGATGGTGACGAGCAAAGCCGCCGCCAGAAAAACGCTGAAAAGCTTTACCAACGTCGTGCCTTTACCCCCGACCGTGTCGCTCAGGCCATCGTCGAGGCGGTAGAGAAAAACCGCGCGGTGGTTCCCGTCAGCCCAGAAGCTCTGGGTATGCAATGGCTGGGACGCTTCACGCCCTCCCTGGCCCGCAATCTGGCTCAGGTAGAATTCACCCCCTGAGCTGGGCACGTCCATGCCTCCGTGGGAAGCAGCGGTGCATATCGCAACCACTGCGGGTTGTGGCCCCGCTGCAAAAAGGGGGCTATCATCCCAGCATGAAATCCCGTGACCGTAACCCCGCAGCTATTTTGCGCAGCCTGAAGAAATACACTCAACCGGCTGAGCAACAGGCACCGGCAGACGCCGGAGACCACAAAGAATTTACCATCGACGAACTGGCCCGCGAAGCCGGCTCGACGGTGCGTAACGTGCGCGCCTACCAGGATCGCGACATTCTGCCGCCCCCGGAAAAGCGTGGTCGCACGGGTATTTATACCGATGTGCATTTAGCGCGCCTGAAGATCATCGGCGCCCTGCTGGATCGCGGCTACACACTCAACAATATTCGCGACCTGCTCAGCGCCTGGGAACAAGGCCGCGAGCTCAATGACATCCTTGGATTGGAAGTGGCGGTCACCACTTGGCAGGCCCCCAGCGTCCCCTCCTACTTGGACTATCAAGACCTGCTGAACGACTTCGGCGAGGACATCACACCGGAAGTAATGACTAAAGCCGTCAAACTCGGCTATATCATCCCCGAAGGCATGCGCCTGCGCCTGCCCTATCCACGCGTCTACAACGCGGGCAAAGAGCTCAACCAAGCGGGGGTGCCACTGGATGCGGTGCTCACCCATGTGAGCCTAGTGCGCACAGAAGTAGACAAGTTGGCGGAACGTTTTATCGGCATGATCATCCATCATCTGGTGGATGAAAAGTACGGCGACGAGGCCCTTCCCGAAGGCGAAGACGTGCCCAAACTGGCCGATTTTATTACCCGCATTCGCCCACTGGCCGATGCCGTCGTTAGCGACGAACTCGGCAGGGTGCTGGAAAAAAGTATCAACAAAATTCTCGTTGACCGCCTCGCCAACGTACTCGCCCACATAGAAGAAAAATAACGAGCACGCCGGGTATCCGCCAGGTACAAGTTCGAGAACCATGAGCACACACTGGCCGCGCTAGCCTCACGTACGTACCGCCAAAGACAAGATCGGGGCTTAACGTCTCTGGCGGTTAAGCCACCAGCATATTGTAGAAAACCGCTCTGCGGGACTTAAGCGTTCAACCACGGCCGCTCTGGTCGATCACTATCCCTGGCGCACCGGCCTGCAATCGCTCACGCAGGTCATTCGGCACCGTGGTCTTCTCAAACGGCTCAGTGGTCATCATCACATACACCGCTTCCGAATGGGCAATCGCCCGGCCATCGTCCGCATGGCGGATATCCGCCTGCAACGAGAACGAGGTGTTGCCCATATGGGTGAGTGAAACAAACACCTCCAGTACGTCGTCAAAGCGTGCCGGCGACTGCCATTGGGTGGTCAATTTCACCACCTGGTTATCCAGTCCCGCCGCCAGCAACTGGCGGTAATCCCGCCCCAATGCGCGCATGAATTCAGTCATGGCTATATCCACGTAATCGCCATAACGGGCGTTAAACACCACTTGCTGAGCATCGCATTCGTTGTAGCGCACCCGAAAACGAAAACAAAACGGTTGGCCCATGATTTTCCTTTTATCATTCTTTTAGCGTCGCCATAGACGCATGGCACGGCCAAAACATGACCGTAATTACAACATCCGCTCAATCGGCAATAACGACAATAACCATGCCAGCATGCGTCGCCAAACGGTGACCTTGGGTTCACGGGAATACAAAACCGGCTTACCGTCATGTCCATCCGCGCCCCACAGTAATTTGCCTCCCTGCTTTTCAAGACGGTAACTGTTTTCCGGTGCCAACCCTTCTTCGATAAATGCCGCCACCTGCTGCCCCAGTTCAGCGGACGCAACGTAGTATCCCATTTCGGTATTTAAATGCACCGAGCGCGGATCGATATTGAAAGAACCGACAAAAACTTCGCGCCGATCCAACACCATCGCTTTGGTATGCAGGCTCGCCTGGGAGCGCCCTTTAAACAACCGCACCTGACGGTGCAGTGCCCGGGCATTGGGCTGTAACTCATGCAGCTCGACCCCTGCCGCCAACAGTGCTGCACGGTAACGCGCATAAGCCCCATGAGCGGCAACCACATCATTAGTGGCCAAGCTGTTGGTGAGCACCGCTGCACGACCACCGCGCTGCTGGAACCCTCCCAACGCCTCAACAAAAGCATCACCGGGAATAAAATAACTGGCCTCCATCAATAACTCCTGATTGTCTTGCCTGCCCAGCAAACGCGCCAATTGCTCTCCCATCAACGTCTGCTTCGCACCACTGGCTTTATCCGGGCTATCAAACAGCAAGGCAGCCGGAGCCTGCACACATTGCTGCTCTTGTTTTGCCAAATAATCGGTGAAAAACGCTTCATGCTGGGGAAACAGGTAAGGGTACCCTTGCAATGAAGTGCGCCAGCGTCGCAACCAGTGCCAGGCCCGATCCGCTGTAGCCTCCGTGCGATGGCGGTAACTTTTCATAGAGACCGCCAAGGGGCTATACCAAAAGGCATCAAAAGCCGTTTGCGTATCCGCCACGATGGCACCATGGGCGTACAGATCCAGATCACGAAAGTTGGTGGATGCATTAACGCCGAAATAGTGATCCGCAACATTGCGGCCCCCCACCAACGCTCGTTCGCCATCCATAATCCAGGCTTTGTTATGCATGCGGTGATTCAAGCGCGGCGCATGGTAGAGCCATTGCAGAAAATGCTTGTAGCGCCCCTTGAACGGATTGAACAAGCGCACCTCAATATTTGGGTGTGCATCCAACGACGCCCACTTCACATCCCGGCCAAGCTGATTGGCATGATCCAACAACATGCGCACCCTTACGCCCCGCCGTGCTGCCTCCAACACTCGGTAGATGAGCAACTTACCGGTCGTGTCGTCATCCCAGATGTAATACTGCATATCCAGTGTACGAGTAGCCAAACGCGCCAAAGTAACACGAAGAGTAAAAGCCTGATCGCTGTCTGCCACCAGAGAAAAGGACGACACCGGCGTCAGGGCGGAGCCTGATGTTGCCCGGCTCATTGGCACTCGTCTTTTGGCCCGTGCACGGGCCATTGTGGTTGCCCGTCAATCCGCAAACCGGTGCGCATACCGTCGCCTCTCCGCTTCCTATCATGAGCCCCTGATGACAAGAATATAAAATTTATTCTAAATGCCAACCCTGCCATACATTCACCCGAATTCATCAAACTATCACGATCTTTTTACCGCATTTTCTTGTCATGGCGTCAGCCTTGCCGTCTCCCTTTCTTGCTCAAAGATGACTGCACATGAAAAAACGCCTCCTTACAATACCGGCTGTCACCACTCTGCTCACCGGGCTCTGCGCCAGCGTCAACGCCGCTCCCTACGACTGGAACTATCCGGCACCGATTAAATCTCCCGGCGCTAACGATAACGGCAAGGTGGTGCTCTTCGATGTCTCCCACGGGGGTACGGAAGGCAATGCCGACTGGGTCATCGACGGCGGCTTTTCCGATTTTGCTGACAGTCTCGCCAATGCCGGTTATACCGTGCAGGAATATCGCGGGGTGGATAAAAACAGCGACGGCGTTATCCAGTTCGTCGATGACTACACCCATCCCAGCACGACCAACAGTAACGCTAATGAAGCGGTGATTACCTACAGCGCCATTAGCCATGCCGACGTATTGGTGCTGGCTGAAAGCAACCGCCCTTTCACCCAATCGGAATTACAGGCGCTGGAAAATTTTGTCGCCGATGGCAAGGGCATCTTCTTTGTTGCCGACCACTATAACGCAGACCGCAACCTGAACACTTGGGACAGTACCGAAGTATTCAACGGCTACAATCGTTCCACCTTGCCCCAGTTCAATGTAGGCGGCAGCTACGGCGATCTACGCAACCCGGGCACCGCCAACGGCTGGTTAGCCCAGGAGTTCGGTATTCGTTTCCGCTTCAACGCCATCGACTGGCATAGCGGCGCCAGCGGTATCGAACCCGCCAGCCAAGTGGAAGGCCTCACAACCGGCGTGGGCCCTGTGCTGATGGCCGGCGGCGCCACCCTTGCCATCACCGACCCCAACAAAGCCAAGGGGCTGGTGTACTTTTCCACGAGCGACAGCCCCAGCCGCTGGAGCCACGCGGTGGATTCGGGTCTCTACTTTGGCGGCACCGCCGAAGGCCCTTATGTAGCCATCGCCAAATCCGGGGCGGGCAAAGCCGCTTTTATTGGCGACTCCAGCCCCATCGAAGATGCCAGCCCAAAATACAAACGTCAGGATAACGGCAATACCAAAAGCACCTACCCAGGCTGGACCGATGCCGGTAACGCGGCTCAGCTCAGCATGAACCTGATCGACTGGCTTGCTACACCGCAAAGCTATACCCGGTTCGACACCAGCGCCCATCCAGCAGGCACGGCTACCCCAACCCCCATGGCCAGCGAAGAGCTGGACGATCCGGATAACGGCCAGCCCTGGAACACCCCCTCCGGCGGCTATAACCCCTGGGGTGCCAGCACCTTTGACTACGCGGCCTACGGTGCACCGGACGGCCCGGGCGGCAACACTGGCAGTGGCAACGGAAATGCTCTATCCGTGAGCGACGCTCTAGCCGAACCCACGGGAACAACGGTGACGGTGGAAGGCGTGATCACCCAAGCCATCAACGGCGAGTACGCGCTAGAAATCCAGGACAGTGCCGGCAGCGCCACGCTTTACGTGAAATTGGAAAGCCAGTATCGCAGTGCCTTTAGCCCGCAGAATAATCCGCAGGTGATCGGCGAGACACTCCAGGTCTCTGGCGAGCGTGATGTCTACATGGGCGAACCGAGCATCGAATACGTCACCGACATGCAATGGGTGGCCAGCAATGCATCGAGCGGCACGTGTGGCAGCAATGGCGCCGTCTCGGTGAATGATGCCTACGCCAGCAGCCAGGGCAGTCCGCTCACCGTCATTGGCGAAGTGATTGGCGGCGTTAACGACCCCCATGCCCTGGAGCTGGGCGACCTTGTCAGCAGCACCACCCTCTACGTGAAATTGGAAGCGGATCAGCGCGCCGAATACAGTCCCGCCAACAACCCCGCCATGGTCGGCCAGACCCTCAAGGTGGACGGCGTGCGCGACCTCTACATGAGCACACCCAGCCTGGAATCCGTGAGCCATCTCGCGGTAATGGGTAACTGCCCCTGAAACACCCAAGACATCACCAGCGGCGTTCGCGTCGCCCTTCTTTCAACTCAACACACAGGAAACACCATGAGCACTTCACTGCGATCCCTGCTGGTTCTGTCTCTCGCCGGCGGCGCCTTGCTGAGTGGCTGTGGCGGCGATGATAACAACCCCCCACGGGTGGATCTTCGCCTGATGGAAACCACCGACATCCACGCCAACGTAATGGACTATAACTACTACAGCGACAGCGTGGATAACGGCCACGGCCTGGTACGCACCGCCATGCTGGTTAAACAGGCCCGCGAGGAAATCACCTACCCGAGTAACTCCGCGCTGGTGGACAACGGCGACCTGATCCAGGGCAGCCCTATGGGTGACTGGCGTCAAGCTCAAGGGCTCACCAGCGGCGAGGTGCACCCGGTCTATAAAGTCATGAATGAAATGGCCTACGACGTGGGTAACTACGGCAACCACGAATTCAACTATGGCTTGGATTTCCTCGCCGAGAGCGTAAACGACGCCGCCTTCCCTTACATCAGCGCCAACGTTTTTAGCGCCGACGGCAGCACCCCCTACTTTGACCAGTACACGCTAATCACCAAGACCGTTTATGATCGCGACGGCAACCCTCACGAGCTGACTCTCGGTTTTATCGGCTTTCTACCGCCACAGATTATGCAGTGGGACAAGAAGAACCTGGAGGGTAAGGTCAGCACTAAAGACATCAAGGCCGTTGCCGAGCTGTTGGTCCCGCAGATGAAAGCGGAGGGCGCGGACATCATCGTCGCCATCCCCCATTCCGGTATCAACACCACCGCCTATTCGGAAAACGCCAAGGCAGAAAACAGCAGCTGGTACCTTGCCGATGTGGAGGGCATCGACGCCATCATGTTCGGCCACAGCCACCTGACCTTTCCTTCCATAGACTTTGCCAAAACCGCCAACGTGGATCTGGAAAAAGGCACCATCAAGGGTGTGCCCTCGGTGATGCCCGGCTACTGGGGCAGCCACCTGGGCATCATCGACCTGACTCTGGCACTCAATGAAGACGATGAAAGCTGGGCCGTGGTGGACAGCATAGTAGAAGCGCGAGCTCTAGACCCGGAAAGCGAGGCAGACGCCGCACTGACCGCATTGGTCAAGCCCGACCACGACGCCACACTGGAGTACATGGACCAAGTGATCGGCGAATCCACCGACGACATTTTCAGCTTCCTGGCCGTGGTAAAGGACGACCCTTCCATCCAGATCGTTAGCGATGCCCAGAAAGCCTATGTGGAAGACGCCATTGTCGGCACCGAGCTGGATGGCCTGCCGGTGCTGTCTGCTGCGGCTCCGTTCAAGGCCTGCGACCGCAAGGGCGTCTGCGCCGAAGAAAGCAGTTTCACCGTGGTGCCCGCCGGCGAGCTGAAAGTGAAAAACATTGCCGACCTGTACCTGTATAACAACCGCCTGATGGCGGTTAAAGTCACCGGTGCCGAACTGGAACAATGGCTGGAGTGTTCCGCCTCGCAGTTCTTCCACATCACCGATACGGCTGACCGGCAAGAGCTGGTGGATTTCAGTGGTTTCCCCACCTACAACTTCGATGTGATCGACGGCGTCACCTACCAGATCGATGTAACCGAACCGGCCCGCTACAACGGCGACTGTGTCAAGGTCAGCGACGGGACGCGCATTGTCGACCTGCAATTTAACGGAGCCGCCATTGATCCTGACCAGACGTTTCTTGTTGCCAGTAACGACTACCGCGCCCACGGCGGTAAATTCGCCGGCACGGGTGGCGATCATGTGGTGATTGAATCCCCGGATGAAAACCGCCAGGTGGTGGGTAACTACATTCAGGCCAACAGCCCGGTAACGCCTACCGCCGACAACAACTGGTCCTTCGCACCCATCCTGGGTTACAGCAGCAATCTGGAAATCGTATTCCGGGTCCCCAATACCAACCGCGCAAAGAATTTTGTGGCGGATGCGGTTGCCGGAGCGGGTGGCAGCTTCCTCGCCACGTTACTGGACGACAGTGGTAACGAAGCCATCTACGAACTGAACCTGCAACCCTGAGGCCACCCCGGCCTGCCCCACGGTGGGCCGGGTAATATCGCTGTAACCGAAACAGCACAGGCGCCCTTACGGCTCGGCCAAAGGTTCATCGCGTCGAATACGCAGAAAACCGGCAAAGCGGGGCAGCCCCGTAGCCGTTTTCCCGAAATACTTGTACGTCACCGTGGCCCCCAAGGGCGGCGGCGCCTTGCGCTGTTTATCAGTAAAGCCGGTCCCCAGCTTGAATTGACGACCATCCGCCCTTTCAACCACCAGCGCCCCCATCATGCCACGGTATTTCCCCTTGCCTGCTGTGTAGCCAATCACCACGGCTTCCGCATCTTGATGGCTCTTCACTTTCAACACCGCATCACTGCGGCCCGCCTGGTACAGGCTATCACCGTGATGCAGCATCAGCCCTTCCCCCCCTGCCGCCATCACCTTGTCTAATCGCTGCAATAATGCCGCGTGACTGGAGACGGGCTGCTGCTCTATAACCGAAAACGTATAGGCATTACTGGCCACCGCCAATGTGCGCATTTGTTCAATACGCTGAGAGAACCGTGCGCCACTGTCGGGCAGATCAAACACCTTGTACTGGATCTGTCGCCATTCGGCTGCCAGCGGTTGCAGCCGGCGAACGGCGGCGGATACGTCAGAAAAGCGGCCCCGGCCCATCCATAACTCTCCGTCCATAGGCGTACCCGGGTAGCCCCGCACAAACCAGCTCGGGGCATTAATCACGTGCCCACCTTTGCTGATCAAGCGCTCTCCATCCCAATAAGCCCTCACCCCATCCAGCTTCTCACTGACCCAGTACCCTTGCAGCGCCACCCCCTGCTCATATGTTTGCGCAAGTTGTAATGCAGGAGGCTGCGCCAGACAGCAAGCCGACACAATCCACACCCCAATAATGGCCAACCCCTGCCAGCTCTTCACGGTATTCTCCCCTGCTTCTGTCAGGCTGGAATCATGGCAGATACCGGCCGCTTGCCCTGTCCGCTTACGCATACCCGTTATGTAAGCCATAACAGTTGCAACAAATCGCGACCGGCTGCATCCAACAAGCAGGAGGTAAATCATTATGAGAATGATCACATTAGCGGGACTGCTGGTTATCAGCACACCGTCCCTGGCCGCCGAGGCCTATTTTGCCGGTGGCTGTTTCTGGTGTACCGAGTCCGATTTCGAGCAGCTGGACGGCGTCAGTGAGGCTATCAGCGGGTATGCGGGTGGCAACGTGACCAACCCCAGCTATGAACAGGTGGCCGCTGGCAGCACCGGCCACACTGAAGCCGTAAAGGTTATCTATGACCCCGACGTGGTTAGCTACGACAACCTGCTGACCTGGTTGTGGCGCCATATCGACCCCACCGACGCCAACGGCCAATTTGTGGACCGGGGCACCCAGTATCGCAGCGAAATTTTTTATCAAACTGATGAAGAAAAAGAGACTGCTGAAGCGTCCAGGGCGAAACTGAAAGAACGTGGCCCCTTTAAAAAACCCATCGTCACAGAAATTACCAAACTGGATAGGTTTTATCCCGCAGAAGATTACCATCAGGACTACTACAAAACCCACTCGCTCAAGTACAAGTATTACCGCTATCGATCCGGTCGCGACCAGTTTCTAAAAGAGCACTGGGATGATCCAGATCACCGCCCTTGGCTTGTAAAAGACGTAACACAATCCTGGCAGGGAGCAGATAAATTTGAGCGCCCAAGTGATTCGGATTTACAAAAAACGTTACCAAAACTTACCTATAAGGTGACCCGCGAAGACGCCACCGAACAAGCTTTTCACAACCCCTATTGGGACAATAAAGAAAAAGGCATTTATGTGGATGTGATCAGTGGCGAGCCACTATTCTCTTCAGCAGACAAGTATCAATCCGGCACAGGTTGGCCGAGCTTCACACAGCCTATAGATGAGGCTTTTATCACCGTTCACGAAGACAACACTTTATTCACCACTCGTACCGAAGTGCGCAGCCGCCACGCGGACTCGCATCTGGGCCATGTCTTTGGTGACGGCCCAGCGCCTACAGGCAAGCGATGGTGCATGAATTCTGCGGCAATGCGATTTATTCCTCTGGAAGAAATGGCCAAACAGGGGTACGAAAAATATCTTTCCTATTTTCAATAGAGCATCCGAAAAAGCGAGAGTTTTTTCTCGCTTTTTCATTTTCTCCTTATCATTTTCTAAAAAAATTAACGCCCTTTACTGCAAACAAAACAATGCTGCCAGCGACAATGCCCAGCACTACATTTATTATCATGGGCATCAAAACACTCAGCACGGAAGCCATGGGAAAGGTCGCCATCTCTTCGTCCAGATAATGCAACACATCGTGGCTCATCGGTAAGCCATGAAGCAAAATCCCCCCACCCACCAAGAACATGGCAGCCGTTCCTGCTACAGATAAAAACTTCATTAATTTGGGAGAAAAACTGAGCAATATTTTCCCTAAAGCGGTATGGAATTTTCCTTTTTTTTCTTTTCCATATTCAATCAAATACAAACCTGCATCATCCAGCTTAACAATGCCAGCTACCAATCCATAAACGCCTATGGTCATGGCCCCCGCGATAAGACTTATCACCATAATTTGCTGTAAAAAAGGCGCAGCCTGTACTGTTCCCAGAGCAATAACGATAATTTCTGCAGACAATATAAAGTCCGTTCGTACAGCCCCCTTTATTTTGTTTTTCTCAAAGGATACCAAGTCCACTTTGGGGTCGGACATGGCTTGGATTCTTTCTTTATGCTCTTGAGATTCTTCCGCGCCATGAAAAAATTTATGCGCCAGTTTTTCCACACCTTCATAGCACAGGTAGGCGCCACCCAACATCAGCAATGGGGTAATCAACCAAGGCAAAAAAGCACTGATCAACAATGCTGAAGGAACCAGAATACATTTATTGCGCATGGAACCTTTAGCCACGGCCCACACCACCGGAAGCTCACGTTCTGCACGCACGCCCGATGCCTGCTCCGCATTTAACGCCAAGTCATCGCCCAGCACCCCAGCGGTTTTCTTGGCTGCCACCTTGGTCATCACCGACACGTCATCGAGCACTGCCGCGATGTCATCCAGCAACATCAATAAGCTTGTTCCTGCCACGTTATTTATCCTTAAAAATTTCTAGAAAAATCTGGTTTCTAACCTGTTGTCACTTTACAAACGTCAACCTAGGCCGGTTAATCGTGATCGCGACAATGCCGACAATGGCCAGAACCCAGCAATAATGGATAGAACCGATTAACGCCAACGGTGAAAGCTTGGCAATGGAGCAGGCCAACAACACTTGCGCGCCATAGGGAATTAAGCCTTGCACCACGCAGGAAAAAATATCCAGCATGCTGGCAGAACGCCGCAAGTCCACACCATGGTCGGTGGCAATATCACGGGCCATCTCCCCAGTCAGCACAATGGCCACGGTATTGTTGGCCACAAACACATTCGCAAACACCACCAGCAGGGCAATGCCCATTTCACCAGCCCGCTGCAACGGCAGCCTAAGCCAACGCGTGAGGCCATGAATGCGCTCAATAACCCAGCGGGTGCCGCCCTGGTCGGTCATCAGCTGAGACAAGCCGCCAATCAGCATAGATAACAGCATGATCTCGAACATGCCCTGGAAGCCTTCATAGATCGCGCCATTCATGGTGGCAAGATTATAATCTTCCATCATCGCTATGCCGGTGGCGCCCGCAGCGACAATACCGATTATCAGTACCGCCAGTACATTAAGCCCGCTGAGTGCCAAACCAAATACCAGCAAGTAAGGTACCACTAGAGCAACCTGAAAAGGTTTGCTCTCTACCTGGTGCTCACCACCGCCCAACACGATTAGCAAACCCAGAGTCAGCAAAGCCGCCGGCACCGCAATCCAGATGTTGACCCGAAACTTGTCCTTCAACGACACACCCTGGCTACGTGTAGCTGCGATGGTGGTATCAGAAATCATCGACAGGTTATCGCCAAACATGGCGCCACCCACCACCGCGCCCAACGCCAGTGACATGGGCAACCCGGTAGCGCCGGTAAAGCCCACCGCAATGGGGGCCGTTGCCGCAATGGTGCCCATGGACGTACCCATGGCGGTGGCGATAAAAGCAGAGATCAGAAATAAGGCAGGCAGCACCCACTGGGAAGGAATAATGCTCAGGCCAAGTTGGACGGTGGCCTCCACACTGCCAATGCTAACGCTGACACTGGCAAAGGCGCCGGCCAGCAGAAACACTAAACACATGAGAATAATGCTGGGGTGGCCGATCCCCGCCACCAAGCGCTCCACACTGGTATTTAATCGCTGCCCGGCCAATCGCGCCATCAACATGGACAATACAATAGCGACCATGGCCACCACTGGCGCCTTTATCTGGTAGAAGGCAAAATCAGTATCGGCAGCGGTGTAGTACAAACCACTACCAAGAAACACCACCAGAAAAAACAGCAAAGGAAGCAACGGCCAAGCGCGTGAGCAAGAAACAGCTTGGCTATGTGGGTCGGCCATGGAGAATCCCGGTCAATCAATGATCGACCCAGTGTAGAGCTTCCGGGGCCATGTCGATAGCAATCTTAGCTTGCGGTTGAAAGCTCAAATGATGGCGACTCGCTGCATATTCGTTCGCCTTCTCTTTTATTTTTGTTGTGCTATAGAAGTCCGCGGAATTGTCCACTCCCCCTAAACTGAGACAGACCTGATTAGGGTTTTCTGGGAATATCACATCTCAGGAGACGACAATGAAGAAATCACGGTTTACTGAAACTCAGATCGTATCAATCCTCAAAGAGGTCGATGCGGGCATGAAAGTCGAAGAGATCTGCCGAAAGCACGGCATCAGCAATGCCACCTAATGCGCGTGAACCTGGTCGCGAGATGAAATGATACGTTCGTGAAGTGGTAGGTGCTCTTTCGGAATAAGCGATGTGTCGAGTTTGAACTTTTTACTGACACCATGCGATAGCTTATATGGCTTACAGTACTCAACAAGTGTAAAGCGGAAGGCGGGCCCGATAAACGAGTTTTCCGATTGCGTGGGAATCACATTCAGTATTTGCCAAGCATTGTTTAGCCAGGTGATACAAGACACGAAGTGGACGAATTTCTCTTCCTGCTCACTCATGGGAAAGCCCTAACGCCGCCATAATAGGCCGACTGGAGCGCAGCGTAAGGAGGTCCAGCGGAACGAAGTGGAACGATTTTTGATGGCCTTGTTATGCAAACACCACATATAGTGCTATACATACGTTATCAACAGCTTATCCACAGAAAAAACACAACATATTGTGCTTGATTAAAACCATACACAACTGCACTCTTAATCAGTGGTCTAATTTTGAAATTCTAACGCCAAAATCGAAAAGCCCCCAAAGGCAAGCCTTTGGGGGCTATAAAACCTCCGGCCAGAGAGATTTAGGTGGATAGTGTAACTCTAGCGCAAGAATTCTGAAGTTATTTGCCGCACAACTTTCAATTAACTTTTAGAGATTTATATTATGAGCCTTAAACCAGGTCCAAAACCGATAGCAAAATCAACAGGAAAGCCTGACCAACGCCGACGTGACAACAAAAGCACACCGGGAAATAATCCGGCTTTAAAACCAAGTAAATCATCAAAAAAATAGGACGGATTGCTGAAAGGCTACCTGAGTTGTAGCATTTCAGTATAACCCTTCTGATAATTTGCACACTGTGCATAACGCCCACATAAAAGGCGGAGCGCCAGCGACGTCCAGCGCAACGCAGTGGAGCGATTTTTGATGTGCTTGTTATGTTTGCCGCGGTTCATTTGGGTAGGCCTGCTGCAAGCCTTAATTTTGTTTTTTCTTTTTCAGAAAAATCATCCCAATACTTATCTTTGATTGCACCTTCTAGCGAATATAAGTAATAGCAAACAGGAAGATGCTTGTCAGGGTTTTGATCAGATAGCCACTTGTAGGCCTTGGCTGCCCCTAGCTTCCTTAGCTCTGCTTCGTTTGTAATACCAAGCTCATGCAGCCTAGATGCAACAGTTTTTCCAATATTCTTTAATTCAGGAAGAGATTTGTTTGCCATTAGTCACGCCCTCCTTTGAAACATAACGCCAGCCATCATGCGCTTGTCGCATGCATGGCATTGTTAAGTGGATCACCTCACTTACACCTAAGAGGGACCATATTAAAATAGGAAATTGCACCCAGCGCGCCTAGAGCAAGCATGCCCAACAGGCCTGGCGACTCACCAATAAAGTTATATGAAATCACCATATATAAAAGCAACGGAAGCAAGCTAGCGAAACCGATCACTGCTTGCTTGGGGTGCACCAATGTGATTTCTTTATCGCAGCAACGGCACTTAATTGGGGTTATTCTAGATATAGAAACAACTTCCAACCAAGACAGGCGCTCTTTGCAAGATGGACACTTCCTCATTGCTTTACCATTTAACGCCTTGCGCAGCGGCGCGAGGAACGAGCGTCCGGCCCCGAAGGGGCGAACTGCCGCTACTTGTTATGTCTTTTGACTTGACGAGCAGCTTGCCACACATAAAGAACAAGCAAGGCAACCTGAGCGGCATAGTCATAAACACTTGTTTTCCAATGATCTGGATGGACATCACTTGGCTGAAATATAACTGTCGTTGCTATAAGGCACAAAAAAGCCAAAATCAGATAAACAAAGGTAGCAATGATCAATCTAGCCACAAGCAAAACTTTCATCCTCCCTGGACATAACAGCGTATTCAGTCGAACGATTCGACATATCTTTTTTCGACATAATTCTTAACAGGCCACCGTATATAATTCCGATAAACCCATAGCATTTAGCAACTTACCCAGGAAGCGAGAACCTTTCGCATCTGACAAAACTCGAACGAGCGGCCTATTTCCGGGGGACTCCATGCACATTTAAGTCGCAATCTGAACCAAAGATCAATGACTTAGCGAATTTTGAGATATCGCCTACACGCATTTGCGTTTTTTTCTGTTGAGCACGGGTTTCCATAGCCCAAGCAGCTATGGGTAAGGAGAACGTTATGAGCAATAGAACCACAGATATTCCGGGCTTCATTCCTGACAAGCCCGTAAAGCTACTTGATCAAGCCCGTGCCTGGCTGCGCAAAGCCCTATGGTGTCGTCAGCGGTGCTCCTGTGTAGAGGGTTTTCATAGCCACAAAAAAGCCCGGCTTAGCCGGGCTTGCGCTGTTCATTCATAATTAACCGCTTACCGCTTTCTCCGAATGGCTCACCAGCATTCCTTCCTCTACAACAAACCCAATAATTTTCTCCAGCCCCTCCACATCATTTCTTAAATTGGAAAACGCCCAGGGCTTTTGTCCGCGCATGCGGTTGGTGTCTGATGCCATGATGCCGAGATCGGCACCCACCATCGGTGCGAGGTCGATTTTGTTGATGACGAGCAGATCTGACTTGGTAATGCCGGGGCCGCCTTTTCTCGGGATTTTTTCGCCGGAGGCCACATCGATGACGTAGATGGTGAGGTCCGCCAGTTCCGGCGAAAAGGTGGCGCTAAGGTTGTCGCCGCCGCTTTCCACAAACACTACGTCCAGGTTGCCGAATTTACGCGCCAGGTTTTCTACTGCGGCCAGGTTCATGGAGGCGTCTTCACGGATGGCCGTGTGCGGGCAACCACCGGTTTCCACACCAACGATACGTTCCGGTTCCAGAGCCTGCGCTTCGGTGAGGATGCGCTGGTCTTCTTTGGTATAAATATCGTTGGTGACTACGGCGATGTGGTAATCGTCGCGCATGGCCTTACACAGTTTTTCCAGCAGGGCCGTTTTTCCGGAACCTACTGGGCCGCCGATACCAACGCGCAGGGGGGATTTATAATCGGTTGTCATGGTTGTCTCCGTTGTGTGGTGCCTATCGAGGTGTTGGGCTTCACGTGTAAGCACGCTCCCACATCAATTTTTCACGGCTATGCCGCCGCAGCTGCTTTGTTAGGTGCTCTTCTTTGTTTGGTGCCCTTCTTGAGCCTGCCTTATGATCGGAAGAGCCGGCAGTATTGGGTTTCGTGCAGGCAACTGGCGATGGCCATGGCGGGCGAGGAGGAGCCAATATCGTCGTCATCCATGGCCAGAGCGTGCTGGGTAATCGCGGCCAATTGATCACTGAAACGATAGAGCTCTCTCTGCCCATCACTCTGGCCAAGAGGAATTAACTTCACGGCCACGATCACCATGTTTTCCAGCCAACTCCACAGGTAACCGTTGAGCGCTTGCTGCAGCTCGATGCCCCAGCGGGCACTCGCCAGGGCGAAACCTGCTAATTGGGTTTGCGCCAGCGCATGGCGCCATTCGGGTTGCTGCAGCTCTGGCCAATTCGCAGCGTCTGGGAGCCTGTCCAGTACCATGGTGAGGGCGTGGCCACGCTGACATTCTTCCGTTCGCAGCTCACGGGTTTCTCGCCAGGCCAACAGGGTGTGCGCCCAATGGGTAAAGGCTTCACGATCCTGATGGCAACTGGCGTGATGGAGCCGCGCTAGTACCGGTAATTCCAAGGTTTGGACGCTGCTTTGCAGCAAGGATTCGAGCCAACAATGCAGGTCATCCGCATTTTTGATCCAGCCACACTCCACGGCCCACTCCATGCCTTGCGAATAGGTAAAGGCACCAATGGGCAGCGATGGGCTGATCAATTGCTGCAAACGAAAGAAGGCGCTGTTATTCATGAGGCGATCAGCCTGCCAGCAGCATTAACGCGAGGGCGGCACCCCCAGCCACAATGGCGCGCAAAGCGGGAGCAATTCGCTGTAACTGCTGGCCTAGCACCAAGCCGGCTACCATTAGCACCATAGAGCTGACGAAGAAGCCTGACGCAAACCCGCCCATGCCACCGCTCATTTCCACCCCGTGGGCCCAGCCGTGCGCGCCCAATAGAACAGCCACCACGCAAGCCGCCTTGCCCCGCGAGCCCGCTGGAAACGCCAACGCTGCGGCGAACGATAACGCTGATGCGGTAATCAACCACTCCATGGCCACATGGCCGCCCAGTGCCACGCCACCAACAAAACCCGCCGCCAAGCTAACGCCTGCAGCAATCAACGCGAAGCGTTTTTCTTGCAGGCGAATACCGGCCAGTAAGGCGCCGAACAGCACCAAGGCCACAAGGTGATCCATGCCGGTAATTGGATGCATAAGCCCGGCGGTAAAGCCGCCATGAACGTGGCCGCCTTCGCCGGTATGGGCCATCGCGGCCATGGGGCTTATGGCAAGCCCACAGGTAATAACAGCAGCGGTAAGCTTGTGTTTTGTGTTGTTCATGCTGTGCTCCTTTAACGTACCAGTGCCCTTTGGCACCGTGAGAAATCAGTGGTTGTGAGTGTGCGAGTGTGGCTTTTCGTGGGAATGGCTGTGCGCATGGCCATGTGAATGGCCACCGCCTTGCTGATAGGCACCCGCTTCCGGTTCGAAGGGGGCCTGCTCAACCTGTACGTCCACGCAGGTGTCGGCGTCCGGAAGCTGACGCACCATGTCGTCGAGCACATGGTCGTGCTGGTAACGAACAAAGCCGGTTTCGATCTGCAGCGGAACGTGACGGTTGCCCAGGTGATAGGCCACCTTGGTTAGCATCAGTGCATCACTGCAAACAATGGTGGAAACGGTTTCGTTGGCGGCCAACACCTTGACCAACACTCCGTCTGCATTGGTAAGCACATCCCCACCGCGAAGCAGGGTGCCTCGCTCTAGGAATAGGCCCACGCCTTCGCCGGATGTCAGCTGCACTTTTTGCCGGCTTTTGATCCGTGCATCGAGCGGTAGGCTGAGGGTTTTTAGTCTCGCCGGATCGATTTTTTCCAGCGCGGCGGTATCGGTAATTTTTTTCGTCAGTTCGATCATGCTTGTCTCGTAAACAATGCGTTAAAACAAAAAATAGCGCTGCGCCATTGGCAACACTTCCGCCGGTTCGCACGTTAGCAGCTGGCCATCGGCACGTACTTCATAGGTCTGTGGATCCACTTCCAGGTGTGGCAGCCAATCATTGAGCAACATGTCTTTCTTTTTCACTGTGCGGCAGCCTTTCACCACACCAATGCGGTTGGCTAATGTGAGTTGCTCAGGGATACCCGCATCCATGGCGGCCTGGGAGATGAAGGTCATGGTGGTGGCTTGGCGAGCCTTACCGTAGGCCCCAAACATGGGGCGGTAATGAACTGGCTGGGGTGTAGGGATGGATGCGTTAGGGTCGCCCATCTTGGCCATGGCGATCATGCCGCCTTTAATGATGAGGTTGGGCTTTACCCCAAAAAAGGCCGGGCTCCACAGTACCAGGTCGGCGAGCTTGCCCACTTCCACCGAGCCGATTTCATGGGCCATGCCGTGGGCTAATGCCGGGTTGATGGTGTACTTGGCTACGTAGCGTTTGGCGCGAAAATTATCATGTTCGGATGGGTCGCCTTTTAGGGAACCGCGCTGCACTTTCATCTTGTGGGCCGTTTGCCAGGTGCGCATCACCACTTCGCCCACACGCCCCATGGCCTGGGAGTCTGAGGCAATCATGGAGAACGCACCAAGATCATGAAGGATGTCTTCCGCGGCAATGGTTTCGCGGCGAATGCGGGATTCAGCAAACGCTACGTCTTCTGGAATACTCGGATCCAAATGGTGACAGACCATGAGCATATCGAGGTGTTCATCGGCGGTATTCACCGTGTAAGGTCGCGTCGGGTTAGTGGACGAAGGCAGCACATTGGCAAGCCCAGCAGCGCGAATAATATCCGGCGCATGGCCGCCCCCGGCTCCCTCGGTGTGATAGGTATGGATAGTGCGATCTTTGAACGCGGCGATGGTGTCTTCCACAAAGCCGGATTCGTTCAAGGTGTCGGTGTGGATCGCCACTTGAGTATCCGTTTCTTCTGCAACCGAAAGGCAGTTGTCGATAGAGGCGGGGGTGGTGCCCCAGTCTTCGTGCAATTTCAGGCCAATGGCGCCGGCGCTGATCTGTTCGCTCAGGGATTCCGGCAAGCTGGCGTTACCTTTGCCAAGGAACCCCAGATTCATTGGAAAGCAATCCGCCGCTTCCAACATTCGGGCCATGTTCCAGGGCCCGGGCGTCACTGTGGTGGCATTGGTGCCGGTGGTGGGCCCGGTGCCGCCACCGATCATGGTGGTGACCCCGGATGCTAATGCTTCGTCGATCTGCTGCGGGCAGATAAAATGGATATGCGAATCAATCCCCCCCGCCGTAATGATGCTGCCTTCACCAGCAATCACATCGGTGCCGGGGCCAACAATGATATCCACATTCGGTTGCACATCTGGGTTACCCGCCTTGCCAATGGCCGCAATTCGCCCGTTCTTAATACCGATATCCGCTTTAACGATTCCCCAGTAGTCGAGGATCAAGGCATTGGTAATGACCAGGTCCATAACCTTCGCCGAAGGCAGCTGGGATTGGCCCATGCCATCACGAATTACCTTGCCGCCGCCAAATTTCACTTCGTCACCATAGACGGTGAAATCTTTTTCTACCTGGATCCACAGATCGGTATCGGCCAGGCGTACCCGGTCACCTGTGGTGGGCCCGAACATGTCGGCGTAGGCTTGTCTGGACATTGTTGCCACGATGATTCTCCTGTTCTTGCATCTACCGGCTGGTTATCGGCAGCCTTTCCGAAATGCGGTGTTGTACAGGCGCCGGCCTGCTTCCCATGGCGCTATTTCCACGGGAAAGTTCGGCCCTAATGAAAGGCGCGATTCAAAGCGGCCCCATGACCTTGCCCTGAAACCCGTACACTTTTCTTTGTCCTGCATACGCCACCAGCTCTACTGTCCGGCTCTGCCCTGGCTCAATGCGCACGGCGGTGCCGGCCGGAATATTGAGCCGGAAGCCTCGGGTTTTTTCTCGGTCGAACTGCAGGGCATTGTTAGCTTCATAGAAGTGGTAGTGAGAGCCCACCTGAATGGGACGGTCGCCCGTATTGGCCACTTCCACGCTGAGCGTTTCCCGCCCAGGATTGATCTCGATGTCGCCGTTCTGAATAGCGTATTCGCCTGGAATCATTTGGCTTCTCCTATAGCGGATCGTCTTAAACGATGGGGTCGTGAACCGTTACCAGTTTGGTGCCATCGGGAAAGGTCGCTTCCACCTGCACTTCATGGATCATTTCTGGCACGCCTTCCATCACATCCTGACGCTTGAGCAAGGTTCGCCCTTCGCCCATCAATTCGGCGACCGTTTTGCCGTCGCGAGCACCCTCCATAATGGCGGCGGTGATATAAGCGATCGATTCCGGATAGTTAAGCTTAACGCCACGGGCCTTGCGCCGTTCGGCCAGCAGCGCGGCGGTAAAAATCAACAGCTTGTCTTTTTCTCTGGGTGTCAGTTCCATGCTTTACCTTTTTGCCTTTCCTTACACCGTTATCAGGTGTTCCAGATTCGCGGTATCACCGCCGGTTTATTCAGGGTGGCCTGACGCAATAATTGCCAGACGGGAAGCATCAATGCTTGAATTTTTTCACAGCGAGTGCCGAGCACACGCATGACCAGAATGTCGTCAATCAGGGTGAGGCCGCAGGGCATGTCGGTGGCCTGCTTTTCAATGCATTCACGGGCCTGCTCCAGCAACTCCTCATTACTCCCCGTGGCTACAAATATTGCCTGCATGGGGAAATTACGCAGCCCAGAGGCCGCATTGAGGTGGCTGGGCTGATCCACCTTAAGGCGTTCAATCAGCAGCGGTTTACGGTCGCGGCTAATACGAAAACGGGCGTCGATTTTTCCCTCGTAAAAAACTTCACTATTAACCGGCCGACCCAAGCAGGAAATTTCCCAGCCCATAAAATGGGCATCCCCGTGCAGGTCGATCCGGGTGTCCATCTGTACCCGTGCCCCAGGGAAGAAAATATTTTCTTGGGGAAACCATTCCAGTGTCCCTCCTGCCTGAACGGTGAGCGTTTGGCTCACATGGGCGGTTTGCCCAGCGCTGCGGTAAAACTTGGTTGCCCCAGGGGTAGTGAGTAAGCCATGGGCCTGGCTCGATGCGGTAATGCTGATATCCAGTCCATCACCACCCACAACCCCCCCTGGTGGGTGCAGTAAATAGATGTGTGCGGTGTCCTGCTCTGGGTAGAAAGGGCGCTGAACGCGCAACGGGCCATAATGGTGCAATTCGGCCATGACGGTTTTCATGCCGCGCCCAGTTATGGCGCACTCAAGCTGCATATGCAGTTTTGCTTGCCATCCCTTATGCCTGCCTGTGGCCTTACTGTTCTGCCGGCCCGCTGCTACCGGTTTCTCTACGCTCACTGGCCTGGCCCCTTTGCCTGCTCTTTATCATGCACCAAATTTATGCAGCTTTTGTGCCACCTGCTGAAATAGAGGGCGGCGTCTCACTGACAAGGGCTTATTAGTTAAGGGCTGAGGCTTGCAGAGGGGGCCATCACCCCAAGAGCGTTAGAGCGATCCATGGTATTGATTCTTAGCGCCACCCCGTGCCCGTGGTGGTATGCAATGGCACTGGAGAGGAAGCGGCAATAAAAAAAGCCCGGCGATTGCCGGGCTTTTTTTGTATTGCCTTGCGGGTGGCGGCTATTCCACCGTTACCGACTTGGCTAGGTTACGAGGCTGATCCACATCGGTGCCGCGCAGCACCGCCACATGGTAGCTAAGCAACTGCAGCGGTACGGTATAAACGATCGGGGCTACAGTGTCGGGCACTGAGGGCATGTTTAACACATGAATCCCTTCCCCTTCTTTTACGTGAGCATTCTTATCAGCAAACACATAAAGCTCACCGCCACGGGCACGGACTTCTTGCAGATTGGATTTCAGTTTTTCCAACAATTCATCATTGGGGGCCACCGACACCACCGGCATTTCGCTGTCCACCAAGGCCAACGGGCCGTGTTTCAGCTCTCCCGCTGCGTAGGCTTCGGCGTGGATGTAGGAAATTTCCTTGAGCTTAAGGGCCCCTTCCAAAGCCACCGGAAATTGCACGCCGCGCCCCAAAAACAGGGCGTGGTGTTTTTCCACAAACGCCTCTGAAAGTTTTTCGATGGGCTTGTCTAACGCCGCCGCCTGCTCGATCAAATTGGGCAGCTGACGCAGTTCTTCCAGAATTTTTTCGATCTCGCTGTCGGCCAGGCCTTTTTGGCGGCCCAGCGCTAACACGAGCATCAACAACCCAACCAGTTGAGTGGTGAAGGCCTTGGTGGAAGCTACCCCGATTTCCGGACCGGCTTTGGTGAGAAAAACCAGTTCTGATTCACGCACCAACGATGAGCTGTCCACGTTACACACAGCCAGGCGACCCACATAATTGGGTGACTGGGTATCACGCAGCGCTGCCAAGGTATCGGCGGTTTCACCGCTTTGGGAAATGGTGACAAAGAGAGTGCCTTCTGGCACCACGTGCTTGCGGTAGCGGAACTCACTGGCTACTTCGACCTGGCAAGGAATACCGGCAATGTCTTCTAACCAATAACGGGCCACCATACCTGCGTGATAGCTAGTACCGCAGGCGACGATCTGAACGGTTTTAACCTTATCGAAAATAGCAGGCGCTTTTTCACCGAAAGACTCAATCAGGCTAGCCGGGCTATCAATGCGATCTTCCAAGGTTTTCTGAATAGCTGCGGGCTGCTCGAAAATTTCCTTCTGCATATAGTGGCGGTATTCGCCCTTTTCCGCATCTTCATGGGTGCCATCAAACTCGTGAGCTTCGCGTGTTACCGGCTCACCTGCTGCATCCACTATACGCACGCTATTAGTTGTAATTTCTGCCTGGTCACCCTCTTCCAAAAAGATGAACCGGTTGGTTACTGGTAACAAGGCCAGTTGGTCGGAGGCGATATAGTTTTCATCAATCCCCAGGCCGATGACCAGCGGGCTACCAGAGCGCACGGTAACCAACTTGTGCGGCTCAGAAGCATGAATAACACCCAGTGCGTAGGCACCATCGAGTTTCTTTGTGACCGCTTGCACGGCGTCGAAAAGATTCAATCCGTTATCCAGCGCCTGATGCACCAGATGCACAATCACTTCCGTATCGGTTTGGGAGTTGAACGTATAACCGCTGGCTTCAAGCTCGTCTTTGAGTGCCTGAAAATTTTCGATGATACCGTTATGCACCAGGGCCAAATCATCACCGGACATATGCGGGTGCGAATTAGGCTCCGAAGGCTTGCCGTGGGTAGCCCAGCGAGTGTGGGCAATGCCGGTGAAACCCTGGGTTTGTGCTTCCAGGACTGCCTCTTCCAACCCGGCCACTTTTCCCTGACGACGGACACGGCTGATGCCCTTATCGTTGAGCAGCGCGACTCCCGCACTGTCGTAACCCCGGTACTCAAGTCGCTTGAGACCAGTGATCAAAATATTGGTCACATTCCGCTGGCCAATGGCCCCAACAATTCCGCACATAAATGCTCTTCCTTACCCTTTCTTGGGGCGCTGCCAATTAGCCACGTTGCGCTGTTGCGTTCGAGCAACCGCTAGGCCGTTGTCGCCCACATCCTTTGTAATAGTGCTGCCCGCACCTACAGTGGCATTTACGCCAATGGTGACTGGAGCAACTAGAGAGGAATTGGAGCCAATGAACGCTCCGTCTTTCAGCACGGTCTGAAATTTGTTGGCGCCATCATAGTTACACGTAATAGTGCCGGCACCCACGTTGACGCCTTTACCTATCTGGCTATCGCCGATATAGGTCAGGTGGTTTACCTTGGAACCCTCGCCAATGTAGGACTTTTTGGTTTCAACAAAGTTGCCTATCTTCGCTTTGTCGGCCAGTTCTGTCCCAGGGCGCAAGCGGGCATAGGGGCCTAGCTGACAGTGTTCACCCACAATAGCACCGTCAATAAGTGTGTTCGCTTCTATGACGGTGCCGGCGCCGATGTTAGCGTCTCGCAGAATACAGTTAGGACCGATCACCACACCTTCTTCGATGGTGACATCTCCCTCTAAAATGACATTCACATCAATGATTACATCACTGGCGATTTGTACGCTGCCACGGATATCCAGGCGGGTAGGGTCCAGCAGAGTGACACCATCACGCATCAAGGTTTCCGCCTGAGCCTGTTGGTAAATACGCTCCAGCCTTGCCAATTGCACTCGGTCATTGACTCCGTCCACCTCCCAGCCTTCGTTGGGCTGCAGGGTCTCCACGTCCAGGCCCGACTGGCATGCCATGGCAATCAGGTCGGTGAGGTAATATTCACCTTGGGCATTATTGCTGGAAAGCTTGGGCAGGCTTTCTTCGAGAAAACGCCGTGAACAGGCAAGAATGCCCGTGTTGATTTCCTGAATACTCAGTTCAGCTTCGCTGGCATCTTTCTGTTCGACGATACGCTGCACATTATTCTGACCGTCCCGAACAATACGGCCGTAACCGTTCGGGTCATCCAAGGTGAGGGTCATCAGCGCCAAGGTGCTGTCGTCAACGGTCGCAACGAAGTCTTTCAAGGTGTCTGGGCGAATAAGAGGCACATCGCCATACAGCACCAGCACCATGTCTTCTTTCACATGGGGCATGGCTTGCGCGACCGCATGGCCAGTCCCCAGCTGCTCGGCCTGCTCTGCCCAAGCCACTTGGTGACCCGTGACTGCAGCTTTCACCCGCTCGCCGCCGTGGCCATACACGATAACGGTGTTGGCCGGGTCCAACGATGCTGCCGCGTCTACCACATGCTGCACCATTGGCTTGCCGGCCACTGCATGAAGCACCTTTGGCAAAGCGCTTTTCATCCGCGTCCCTTTACCCGCCGCCAGAATCACTACTGCTAGACTCATACCCTATCCTTGTCTTTTGCTTGCCGGTACCGTTATACCACTGTGCCGCCTCTGATTCGCACAGGACCTATTCCAACCGGGCTCTCACTATACGACAGAAACAAAAAAGGGTAGCACTTGGCTACCCTTTTCTGTGTTGAAGAATTGCAAAAGATGCTTACCGCGTCTTTTTCTTCAACTGTTGAATGGCACGCAGCTGTGCAACGGCCTCTGCCAGAGTTGCGGCGGCACGGGAGTAATCCATTTCGGAACTCTTGCCTTCCAACGCTTCTTTGGCACGGGCTTTAGCACGCTCAGCTTCTGCAGCGTCCATATTTTCAGCGCGTTCAGCCGTATCTGCCAGTACAGTCACCAGCTTCGGCTGCACTTCCAGGAAGCCACCGGATACGTAGAACACTTCTTCTTCACCATTCTGCTTCTTCACCCGTACCGGGCCCGGCTTCAGCCGGGTCAGCAGCGGGGCGTGGCCTGGCATGATACCGAGGTCACCTTCCACACCGGAAGCTACCACGATTTCAACCAAGCCGGAGAACAGCTGGCGTTCTGCACTTACAATGTCGCAATGCACGGTCATCGCCATTTGCTTGTCTCCCAGGTGCAGGTTACTTGCTACGCTTGTTGTAGGCTTCAATCACTTCGTCGATAGAGCCCTTCATGTAGAAGTCCTGCTCCGGGATGTGATCGTAATCACCGCCAAGAATGCCCTTGAAGCCCGCGAGGGTGTCTTTCAGGGAAACATACTTGCCCGGGGAGCCTGTAAATACTTCGGCCACGAAGAACGGCTGGGACAGGTAACGCTCGATCTTACGGGCACGAGATACGGTCAGTTTATCGTCTTCTGACAGTTCGTCCATCCCCAGAATCGCGATGATGTCCTTCAGCTCTTTGAAGCGCTGCAATACGGTTTGAACGCCACGCGCAATGTCGTAGTGCTCTTGACCGATAACCAGCGGATCCAGCTGACGTGAAGTGGAATCCAGCGGGTCGATCGCCGGGTAAATACCCTTGGAGGCGATGTCACGGCTCAGAGATACGGTGGAATCCAAGTGCGCGAAGGTGGTGGCCGGAGACGGGTCAGTCAAGTCATCCGCCGGTACGTATACCGCCTGTACGGAGGTAATGGAACCGGTCTTGGTGGAAGTAATACGCTCCTGCAGAACGCCCATCTCTTCCGCCAGGGTCGGCTGGTAACCTACCGCTGAAGGCATACGGCCCAGCAGTGCAGATACCTCAGTACCGGCCAGTGTATAACGGTAGATGTTATCCACGAAGAACAGTACGTCGCGACCTTCGTCACGGAACTTCTCGGCCATGGTCAGACCGGTCAGCGCTACACGCAGACGGTTACCAGGCGGCTCGTTCATCTGACCGTACACCAGCGATACTTTATCCAGTACGTTGGAGTCCTTCATTTCGTGGTAGAAATCGTTACCCTCACGAGTACGCTCACCCACACCGGCAAACACGGAGAAACCGGAGTGCTCGATCGCGATGTTCCGGATCAGCTCCATCATGTTTACGGTTTTACCTACACCCGCACCACCGAACAGGCCGACCTTACCGCCTTTGGCGAAAGGGCAAACCAGGTCGATTACCTTGATACCGGTTTCCAGCAGTTCGTTGGTGGCTGCCTGATCCGCATAAGTAGGCGCTGCACGGTGAATCGGCATACGCTCTTCTTCACCGATGGGGCCTGCTTCATCGATCGGCCGACCCAGCACGTCCATGATACGGCCCAGGGTCTTGGTACCCACAGGAACCTGAATCGGCTCACCGTTATCAGTCACGTCCAGGCCGCGCTTCAGACCTTCGGTGGAGCCCATGGCGATAGTACGCACTACGCCGTCGCCCAGCTGCTGCTGAACTTCCAGGGTAGTTTCAGTACCGTCCACGGAGAGGGCGTCATATACCTTCGGTACGGCTTCGCGTGGGAATTCCACGTCGATCACGGCACCGATGATCTGAACAATACGACCGCTACTCATGCTTGCATCCTCTTAACTTGCGTTTTTGCCACGTTAATCTGCTTGACGATTAAACCGCAGCAGCACCACCAACGATTTCGGAGATTTCCTGCGTAATAGCAGCCTGGCGTGCCTTGTTGTACACCAATTGCAGATCACGAATGATGTCACCAGCGTTATCACTGGCAGCCTTCATGGCAATCATACGTGCTGCCTGCTCACAGGCATTGTTTTCAACCACACCCTGATACACCTGAGACTCAATGAACCGCACCAGCAGTTCGTCGAGCAGCTCTTTCGGGGCTGGCTCGTAAATGTAGTCCCAGTGGCGCTTCAGCTCTTCATCACTACTCGCTTCCAGCGGCAGCAACTGAATGTTTTTGGGCGACTGGGTCATGGTGTTCACGAATTCGTTGTACACGATGTACAAACGGTCGATTGCACCGCTTTCGTAGGCATCCAACATCACCTTGATGGAACCGATCAGGTCATTCAGGTGTGGGGTATCCCCCAAGCCTGTGACGTTCGCTTCCACATTGCCGCCAACGCTCTTGAAGAAAGACATGCCCTTGGAACCGACTACGCAGTAGCTGGTTTTGGCACCCTTTTCTTCCCATGCCTTCGCGCTTTTGACGACGTTCTTGAGCAGGTTCACGTTGAGGCCACCGCAGAGGCCCCGATCGGAGCTCACTACGATGTAGCCAACGTTCTTAACTTCCCGCTCTTGCAGGTAAACGTGCCGGTATTCCAGATCGGCGTTAGCCAGGTGAGCAACCACCTGACGCATACGGCTGGCGTACGGCTTACTGGCCGTCATACGCTCTTGCGCCTTACGCATCTTGGAGGCTGCTACCATTTCCATTGCACGAGTAATTTTCTTCGTGCTCTGGACGCTGGCAATTTTGCCTTTGATCTCTTTACCGCTGGCCATAGGAACGTTCCTTTATCAGCGAATTACCAGGTCTGGGTGGCTTTGAACTGATCGAGAGATTCTTTAATCTCAGCTTCGATCTCGCCGTTGTAGTCACCCTTCTCGTTGATTTTATCCATCAACGCTTTCTTTTCGCTGTTCATGTAGTCCAGCAGTGCCGCTTCGAAGGAGCCGATTTTCTCGACTTCCATACCTTTCAGGTAACCTTCGTTAGCCGCGTACAGCACAACACCCATTTCAGCAACGCTCATCGGGCTGTACTGCTTCTGCTTCATCAGCTCGGTAACGGCTTGACCATGCTCCAGCTGCTCGCGAGTAGAATCGTCGAGGTCGGAAGCGAATTGAGCGAATGCCGCCAGTTCACGGTACTGAGCCAGAGCCAGACGAATACCGCCACCCAGCTTCTTAACGATCTTGGTCTGGGCTGCACCACCTACACGGGATACAGACACACCGGCGTTCATCGCCGGGCGAATGCCGGAGTTAAACAGGTCGGTTTCCAGGAAGATCTGACCATCGGTAATGGAAATCACGTTGGTCGGTACGAAGGCAGAAACGTCACCACCCTGGGTTTCAATGATCGGCAGAGCGGTCAAAGAACCGGTCTTGCCTTTCACTTCACCGTTGGTGAACTTCTCAACATAATCTTCGTTTACCTTGGCGGCGCGCTCCAACAGACGGGAATGCAGGTAGAACACGTCACCAGGGTAAGCTTCACGGCCCGGCGGACGACGCAGCAACAGGGAGATCTGGCGATACGCCCACGCCTGTTTGGTCAGATCATCATAGACGATCAGTGCATCTTCACCGCGATCACGGAAATATTCACCCATGGTGCAGCCAGCAAACGGTGCCAGGAACTGCATGGAAGCCGGTTCAGAAGCGGAGGCCGCAACGATGATGGTGTTTTCCATCGCGCCGTGCTCTTCCAGTTTGCGCACCACGTTAGCAATGGTGGATTGCTTCTGGCCGATGGCAACGTAGACACACTTAATGCCGGAGTCTTTCTGGTTGATAATCGCATCAACTGCCACAGCGGTCTTACCGATCTGGCGGTCGCCAATGATCAGCTCACGCTGACCACGGCCGATTGGCACCATGGCATCGATAGACTTGTAACCGGTTTGAACAGGCTCATTAACTTCACGACGCCAGATAACGCCGGGCGCTACCTTTTCAACCGCATCGGTAAGCTTGGCTTCGATCGGGCCTTTACCGTCGATTGGGTTACCCAGAGCGTCAACCACACGACCCAGCATTTCGGGGCCAGTGGGGACTTCCAGGATACGGCCGGTACAACGTACTTTTTGGCCTTCGGCCAGGCCCAGGTAATCACCCAGCACCACGGCGCCGACAGAGTCTTGCTCCAGGTTAAGGGCCATGCCGTAGATGCCGCCCTCAAACTCGATCATCTCGCCGAACATCACGTCGGCCAGACCATGAATGCGCACAATACCATCAGATACGGAAACCACCGTACCTTCGTTGCGTGCTTCGGTGGAGGTATCAAGTTTCGCGATGCGCGACTTGATAATCTCGCTGATTTCGGACGGGTTGAGTTGCTGCATCTCTAATCCCTCAAACTCAAGAGTTCAGTTGCTCTGCCAGGCGATTAAGCCGGCCGCGCACACTGCCATCAATTACGGTATCGCCGGCTCGCACCAGCACGCCCCCAATCAAGGATTGGTCGACGGAAGTTGTAACATTCACTTCCGTGCCAAGGCGTTTCTTAAGCGCTGCTACCAACTTGTCGGTAGCAGCATCGTCCAACTCGAATGCAGAGATCATCTCCACATCGGTGAACTGCTGCTGTTCGGCCAGAAGCTCGTGGAACAGTTGCAGGATGACCGGCAAAAGCGGCAAACGCTTGTTCTGCGTCAGCTGTGCAACAAAGTTGCGAGCGCTTTCGTCCAGCTCATCACCACAGACTTCTGCAAAAGCAGAAACCTTGGTGGCATCATCCAGTTCCGGCTGGTCAAGGTAGGCACGCATGGAGGCATCACCTGCCACTGCTGCTGCCAAGCCCAGCATCTTCTCCCACTGCTCCAGGGCATCGTGCTCTTTAGCAAACACAAATGCGGCCTTGGCGTAGGGGCGTGCGATGGTGGTCAGTTCAGCCATGGGTTACCCGTATTCTCAGAGTTCAGCCGCCAGCTGCTCAAGCAACTGCGTGTGTTTGTCCTGGCTTACTTCGCCGCCCAGTACCTTTTCGGCACCGCTCAACGCCAGTACAGCTACATCTTTACGCAATTGCTCGCGAGCTTGATTAACCTCTTGGTCAATCTCAGAATGGGCTTTGGCAATTAGACGCTCACCTTCGGTGCGCGCTACATCTTTAGCCTCTTCCACAATCTGATTAGCCCGGCGATTGGCCTGATCAATAATTTCGGCCGCCTTCTCTTTAGATTCTTTGAGATTGGCGGTCGCCTTTTCCTGCGCCAGTTCCAGATCACGCTCTGCCCGATCCGCGGCACTCAGGCCTTCGGCAATCTTCTGCTTACGCTCATCCAGCGCCCGTGAAATCGGGGGCCAAACGAACTTCATGCAGAAGAACACAAACAGGGCAAACCAAATGGCCTGGCCAATTAGTGTCGCATTAATATTCATGCCAACACCTCAATCCGCGTTGCTTTAGATTTCCCTAAATCGGGGCTTAAACGTTAAAGCGCGATTTACTGGAAAATCAGCAGGAACGCGATAGCGATACAGATAATTGGCACAGCATCCAGCAGACCAGCAATGATGAACATGCGGGTTTGCAGCATCGGAGCCAGCTCCGGTTGACGAGCCACAGACTCAAGGAAACGACCACCCATCATGCCGAAGCCCAAACCTGCGCCGATGGCCGCCAGGCCAGCTACGATAGCAGCAGCAAGAAATTGAATGCCTTCCATCTTTACACTCCCGTTAAGTGCTTGGTTGGTTTAATTAAAAACCGGTTTAAAAAACTGTTACTTGCTTAAATCAGTGCTCTTCCACCGCCATGCTCAAATACACGATGGTCAGAACCATGAAGATAAATGCCTGCAGTGTGATTACCAAAATATGGAACACTGCCCAAGGCCAGGCACCGATGAACTGCCAAGTGCCCATCATCGCCGCCAGAAGAATAAATACAAACTCACCCGCGTACATGTTACCGAACAGTCGCAGGCCCAGTGATACCGGCTTGGCCAGTAGAGCAATGGTTTCCAGCAGCAGGTTAATCGGGATCAGAATCGTTTTGACCACCGGGTTGCTGGATTCAAAAGGATGCAGCGCCAGAGTCCCCACAAAACCGCCCACACCTTTAGTCTTAATGGTGAGGAAGATGATCAGGAACATCACGCTGAAGGACATACCCAAGGTAATGTTCGGATCGGTGCTGGGGACAATCTTGAAATAGGCTTCGTGGGCACTCCAGCCGAAGAAGGTCACCATCACCCATTCAAATGTCTTCGGAATGAAGTCCACCGGGATCAGATCCATCAGGTTCATCAAGAACACCCAACAGAAGATCACCAACGACAACGGCGCAATCAACTTGCTCTTGCCGTGGAAAGAATCGCGCACCTGAGTATCGATAAACTCAATGATGATTTCCACAAAGTTAAGGAAACCAGAAGGCACACCGGCGCTCGCTTTGCGCGCACCCAACCAGAACAACAGGCACATGATAATGCCAAGACCGCCAGACCAAGCCAAGGAGTCAACGTGAAAGGCTGCAAAACCCATATCTTTGGCTTCGGTGCCGTTACAAGCCATGGTCCAGGTTGCTTGGCTCAGAGTCTCCGCATGACCGTGACATTCACGGACATAGCCTTCGGGCAACTTGCCATAGGTCAGATTACCCAGATGGTGCTTGATATACTCGCCGGCGGAGTTCGCTGCCATGTCAAACCTCTATAGAGAGCCGATGCCTACAGGCTAGTCGTGGTGCCTGTCTTGCCCTGCTGTTTGCCCGTCGAGGCGCGCTACCTGAATCCAGCCCACAACCTGGGCTAGCAAGAAGCCTAACAGCAAGACCATTGCAATTTTCATTTCCCGCGCTTCAGGGACCTTGGAGAATGTTAGCCAGAACAGCAATAGCATAATTGCGATCTTGCCCATCTCGGCCCGCATTGCTGCGGTAGCCATACGCTTTGGCGCACGGTTGCCTGGGTGCATCCATATCTGGAAGCCACCCCAAGCATAAGCGATCAGGCTGATAGTGCCGCCCCAGACAGCCACTAGCCCGGCGAACACGCCGGCCAACCCGGTTACCAGCAGCCCAAACACCACTATCGTGGCCAGTTGAGCGCACATTAACCCCCAGAACAATGCTCTGTTGGGCTGAAATTCGTTGCTGGTCACCGTGAGCCTCTTGGCTGATGCAAAATGATGCCGCACCAGGCGCTAAGGTCTCGGGCACCCCTGATCTTTAGCGCGGCGAAGTATATGGAGTTGGCACGCAAGTGGCAACCGTAACGGGCGGATTGTTCGGCAAACTTTATGGTTTGTGGGCGACTTTCTTTCGCCTGATCTCCACAAAGCAGGGCTGAACGAAGTTCATGGAAAAACACCGCCTGCTGAGATATTTTTGTATACCCCCGCTCGCCCTTCCATCCTGCCTGCGATTACGCAAATGAGGCTATCACCAAACGTTGATCTCTACCATCGGGGCCGGCACTGCTAACGAAATGCTGCGGAAACAGCTAGTTGCAAATTACCCCTTCGATTAGCAATACGCAGGCCTGCTATTTGATGTGGGCTAGAATGCCATCCAATTCATCCAGGCTATTATAGCTGATCACCAGCTTGCCCTTTTTGCCCTGTTGTTGAATTTGCACCGGTGCGCCCAAGCGATCAGACAAGTCGCTGATCAACGCCTTCACGTTGGGGTCTTCCTTGGTGGCCGCCGGTTTCGCGGTTTTAACTTTTTCAAAATCGCGGACCAGCTCTTCGGTTTGCCGTACTGACAGCCCTTTGGCCACCACGGTGCGGGCAGCCTCAACCTGTTTGTTGCTGGTCAACGCCAACAGGGCGCGTGCATGGCCCATTTCCAGGTCACCGTGCTCCAGCAGCTTCTTAACGTCGCTCTCAAGGCTCATCAACCGTAGCAGGTTGGTCACCATGGCGCGGGATTTACCCACCGCATCGGCCACTTGCTGATGGGTGAGCCCGAATTCCTCTTTCAATCGGCCCAGCGCGATGGCCTCCTCCATTGGGTTGAGGTTTTCGCGCTGGATATTCTCGATCAGTGCCATTGCGATGGCCGCTTCGTCAGGCACTTCGCGAATAACCGCCGGAATGGTGTCCAGCTCGGCCATCTGTGCGGCACGCCAGCGGCGCTCTCCGGCGATGATTTCGTAGCGCTTATCGCCCAGTGGGCGCACCACGATGGGCTGCATCACGCCTTGGGCACGAATCGACTCAGCCAGTTCCTCTAGGGCATCGGGGGACATGTCCCGGCGTGGCTGATAACGGCCACGCTCCATGCACTCCACAGGCAGGTGGCGCAATTCGCCATCACGGGGGCGCTGGCTGGGCTCGCCGTTCGTTTCGCCCTGGTTCTGCAGGCTCACTTCTTCCTGATGCCGCTGGTAGGACTCGTTGTTGCTGAGCAGGGCATCCAGGCCCTTGCTGAGCCCACGTTTACGCTTTGCCGCCATGGTCAATCCTTGTACTTTTGTGGGAGCGGTGGTGCCACCGCGATACCCGTGCCGAAGAGAAAGTCGCGTTCAAACGACCGCCCCCACAGGTAATGCTAATCTTGTGCCCTGCAATCATGACGCCGCAGCGGGTGGATTCTTGAGGGCCTGCTCGCGGCGCAAAATCTCGCCGGCCAACGCCAAATAGCTAACCGCACCGCGGGATTTTGGATCATAGGTAATCACTGGTGCACCGTGACTGGGCGCTTCGGCCAACCGCACGTTACGGGGAATAATGGTGCGATACACCTTGTCACCGAAATGGCTAATCAGCTGGTTGGAGACATCATTGGAGAGGCTGTTGCGCGGATCATACATGGTGCGCAGTAAACCCCCGATGTGCAGCTTCGGGTTGAGTACCGTGCGAATTTTCTCAATGGTGTTCATTAGTGCGGTCAGGCCTTCCAGGGCATAGTACTCGCACTGGATGGGCACTATTACCGAATCTGCCGCCGTCAGTGCATTGACGGTGAGCATGTTCAGGGACGGCGGGCAATCAATAAGGATGTAATCGTACTGATCACGGATTCGCGCCAAGGCGTTACGCAAACGGAACTCCTTAGCTCTCATGTCCAGCAACTGAACCTCAGCCGCAGTCAAATCACCATTGGCGGCGATCAGATCAAACCCGGAATCTTCCGGGGTGTCCGTCACCGCCTGTTCGATGGCCACGTCGTCGCACAGCACATCATAAATAGTGTATTCGGTATCAAACTTGTCTACGCCTGACCCGGTGGTGGCATTGCCCTGTGGATCAATGTCCACGAGCATCACCTTCTTGCGGGTGGCCGCCAGCGACGCCGCTAGGTTCACACTGCTGGTGGTCTTGCCCACGCCGCCTTTCTGATTGGCTACGGCAAATACGGTGGTCACTGCGTTCTCCTCGATTTTACGCCTGACGCCTGAGACAGAGTGCCTGACGGCCCACGCCCACGCTCAAGCTTTATTCACTACCACCAAGGTGCGAGGCTCATCCAAGCCCGGCACTGTCAGGGTGTGATGGCGCCCTTGCCACTGCGTCGGCAGGGTGGCCAGTTCTTCTTCCGTGCTGGCCGCTTTCATCGCCAATAGACGGGTATTGTCAGTCATTATGGGCGTCATCAACGCCAGCATGTCCGACAAGGAAGCAAAAGCGCGACAAATGATCTGTGATGGGGCTTTACGGTACTGTTCCACGCGACCGTGCACAACCTCCACGTTATCCAGCCCTAATTCGCGGCGTGCCTGACGGACAAAACGGGTTTTCTTACCGTTGGAATCCAGCAACACAAAGGCCTGCTGCGGGCGAGCCACCGCCAGAATAATCCCGGGGATACCGGCACCGGTCCCCACATCGAGGGTGTCGCCTTCTTCCAGGTAGGCCAATACAGCCAGGGAATCCAACAAATGGCGGGTGACCATGTCCTGTGGGTCGCGTATCGCGGTGAGGTTATAGGCCTGGTTCCATTTAACCAGCAGGTCCACATACGCTAGCAACAAGCGCTGCTGATCGTCGCTCAAGGAAAGGCCAAGGGCATCAATCCCCTGGGTCAGAGTACTGGAAAGACTCATGCTTGTTGGGCGGCCTTCTTTTGATGGTGATGTTTTTTCAGGTAAATCAGCAGCAGGGAAATAGCCGCCGGGGTGACGCCGGGAATGCGACCCGCCTGGCCCAAGGTCTGCGGACGAATCTCGCCGAGCTTTTGCTTCACCTCATTGGACAGGCCTTTTACCTGACCATAATCAAACTCCACCGGCAGGGCGGTGGTTTCTGCAGCCCGCAGTTTTTCGATTTCGTCTGCCTGACGATCAATATAGCCTGCGTACTTGGCAAGAATTTCCATCTGCTCAATGACGGCACTATCCGGGCGCTCCGCCAGCGCCACTGCTTCCGCTAAATCGGCGTAGGTCAGCTCAGGGCGCTTGAGCAGGTCGAGCAAATTGTATTCATGAGCCAACGGCTTTTCGATTAACGCATTCACCGCCTCGGCTTCTGGCGTTTTTGGCCGCACCCAGGTGGTTTTAAGACGCTGCTCTTCGCTGGCCATGCCGTCACGTTTGGCGTTGAAGGCCGCCCAGCGTTCGTCACCCACCAACCCCAGCTCACGGCCCTTCTCGGTGAGGCGCAGATCCGCGTTGTCTTCACGCAGCAACAACCGGTATTCGGCGCGGCTAGTGAACATGCGGTAGGGTTCTTGAGTCCCCATGGTAATCAGGTCATCCACCAGTACGCCTATATAGGCTTCATCGCGGCGGGGGGTCCAAGTGTCTTTACCCTGACTCAGCCGCGCCGCGTTCAGGCCCGCCAGCAATCCCTGGGCGCCCGCTTCTTCGTAACCGGTCGTGCCATTGATCTGGCCGGCGAAGAATAGCCCCGGCATATGCTGAGTTTCCAGGCTGTGCTTGAGATCCTGGGGGTTAAAATAATCGTACTCGATGGCATAACCAGGGCGGGTGATATGGGCGTTTTCAAAGCCGCGGATGGAGCGCACCGCCTGCAGCTGCACATCAAACGGCAGGCTGGTGGAAATGCCGTTGGGATATAACTCGTGGGTATTGAGCCCTTCCGGTTCCACGAAAATCTGATGGCTGTCTTTGTCCGGATAGCGGTTTACCTTGTCTTCAATGGACGGACAATAACGCGGCCCCACCCCATCAATAACTCCGGTGAACATGGGGCTGCGATCAAAGCCACTGCGGATAATGTCGTGGGTCTGCGCATTGGTATGGGTGATGTAGCAGCACACTTGCTGCGGGTGCTCCTCCACCTTGCCCAAGTAGCTCATCACTGGCAGCGGACTATCGCCCCACTGCTCTTCCATCACCGAAAAATCCACGCTCTTGCCATCAATTCGCGGCGGCGTACCCGTTTTTAGACGATCTACCCGGAACGGCAGTTCACGTAAACGGCGTGCCAGTGCATTAGACGGCTGGTCTCCGGCGCGCCCGCCCTGATGGTTATCCAGGCCAATATGGATCACACCGCCCAGGAAGGTGCCAGCGGTGAGCACCACCGCATCGGCCATGAAACGCAGGCCCATGTTAGTGACCACACCCACACAGCGACCGTTTTCCACCACCAGGTCGTCCACCGCTTGCTGAAACAGGGTCAGGTTGGGCTGGTTTTCCAGGGTGCCGCGGATGGCGGCCTTATAGAGTTCCCGATCGGCTTGGGCACGAGTGGCGCGCACTGCTGGGCCTTTACGGGCATTGAGGACACGAAACTGGATGCCGCCTTTATCAGTGGCACGGCCCATGGCCCCGCCCAAAGCATCGATTTCACGGACTAGGTGACTCTTGCCGATGCCGCCGATGGCCGGGTTACAGCTCATCTGACCCAGGGTTTCAATGTTGTGAGTAAGCAACAGCGTGGAAACGCCCATACGTGCGGATGCCAGTGCCGCTTCGGTTCCGGCATGGCCGCCGCCAATCACAATCACGCCAAATCGCTGGGAAAAATCCATGCTGCACTTACCTTGCAGGGCTGGCCTGCTGCTCAAAATATAGTCAACCGGGCGCGCTAGTATAGAGAGTACGCTTCACGCTGCAAGCCTCTCGCAATAGACAAAAACCGAAAACCCTCGCCACCAAGCCGATTACCGTAATCTTGCCGGTGCAAGCCGCACCTCAACCACCGATCCTGCCACGCATAAAGTGGCTGAAGGCGCGTCACCCAACACCGTAAAGGCCCCTGGGTGTCGAAAAGAGTTTTGAGCTTGGCCTGAATCGCACCGCCGGTTCCGTGTAAGCTATTGTACTCTATAACTCTGTTCTCACTTAACTAGGAACGCATTTGGAATCATTGAATATCTTTCTGCTGATCGGCACCGGTCTGATGTTCACCGGCCTGCTACTGGGTTCTCTGAGCGCTCGCTTCGGGGTGCCGTCCCTGCTCATCTTTCTAGTGGTGGGCATGGTGGCCGGGGAAGACGGCCTAGGCGGCATCGAGTTTGATGATTTCTCCACCGCTTATGTGATTGGCAATATCGCGTTGGCGGTGATTCTGCTCGATGGCGGCCTGCGCACTCGATTAAGTACCTTCAAACTGGGCCTACGCCCCGCCCTTAGCCTGGCTACTTTAGGGGTGGCCATCTCTGCCGCCCTGGTGGGCGCTTTTACTACTTGGTTAATCGGGGTGGACTGGCGGGTGGGCCTGCTGCTGGGCGGTATTATCGGCTCCACCGATGCGGCGGCCGTTTTCAGTGTTATCAAAGGCGCTGGCGTCACCCTGAATGAACGTGTGGCAAGTACCCTGGAGATCGAATCCGGTCTCAACGACCCCATGGCCATCTTTATTACCCTGATGCTGGTAGGCATGTTGGTGGACCCGGATGCCAAGTGGGGCGCGGGGATGCTGGTCACCCTGATCCAACAGTTTGGTTTGGGCATACTGCTGGGCTTGTTGCTGGGGGCCGTGATCAGCGAAGTGCTGCTGCGGGTGCGTAGCAACGAAGGGCTGCATGCTTTACTGCTGTGCAGCGGTGGTGCCATGGTGTTTGCCATTACCAATTTGGTAGGCGGCTCCGGTTTTCTGGCGGTATACCTGACCGGCTTGGTAGCCGGTAATCGCCGGGGCGGCACCGGTGACAATGTGCTCAAAGCCATGGACTCCATGGCCTGGCTGGCCCAGTCCGGCATGTTTCTGATCTTGGGCCTGCTGGTGACGCCGTCGCGACTCATCGAAAACCTGCCCTATGCCCTCGCCGTGGCAGCCTTCTTGATGTTGCTAGCCCGCCCGGTATCCGTATGGTTTAGCCTGCTACCCTTCCGCTTCACTTGGCGCGAAGAAACCTTTATTGCCTGGACAGGGTTACGTGGTGCCGTGCCCATTGTACTGGCCGTTTTCCCGCTACTGGCCGGGGTTGAACAAACCTATCTGCTATTTGATATTACCCTGGTGGTGGTGCTGATTTCCCTGCTTGGCCAGGGCGCGAGCCTGCGCTTTGTTGCCCGCAAACTGAAAGTCTCGGTGCCGCGCACCACCGAGCCCAAACAAACTGTGGCCCTGGCCGCCCCTCGCGATCGCTACTTGATGCAGTTTGAAGTGGAAGACGGCGCCAAGGCCGTAGGCAAAAACCTGGGAGAGCTGGGCGAAAACGAGCGCACCCCGTTGATTTTGTATCGCAACACGCGGGTGCTCAGCCTCAGTGATGACCCCAAAATTGAAGCCGGTGACTTGATTGCCTGGCTCGCACCGCTATCACACAAATCCGGCCTGTCCGACCTATGCCATAAATTAAGCAGTGATGAGAAACGTTATTACGGCGACTTCAGCGTGCTGGGCAAAACGCCGGTAGCGCAATTGATTGCGGTGTATGGGGTGCAAGCCCCTCCACCACTCTGGCAAGGACTGACCGTGGCTGAGATGTTTACCAAACAAGTGGGTAAACAGACAGTTGTGGGTGATACGGTGCGTGTCAGCGGCCTGCGGCTAAGAGCAAGGTCTGTTGAAAACGGCACGGTCGTCATGGCCGGGCTGAAACTTCCCGGATAAGGCCGGCGCAGGGCGCATGCAAAGTATGCTGTTATTGAGCCACTGTGCCAGCCTCCAAGCATACAGCGCTGGGAAGAAGTTCGGGCGGGAGACCCCTATAATTACATTGTCGCTTTTTCTCCAACATTGTGTTTACACCCATTCACCCTAACGCCAGCCGTGCCGCGCCTTGGCAGTCAATGCCTTCACACTTGAATTGCCCAACAATGCCTGCCCTGTTGCGCTGTCCGTTCCTGACAGTTAATCCGTTTTTTTAGGGTGATTGCTATGCCAACCTACAAGGCTCCCGTGCGCGATATGCGCTTTTTGATGAACGAAGTGTTCGATTTTGAGCGGCACTACAAGGCTCAGCCCAATGGTGAAGAAGCCACCCCCGATATGGTGGAAGCCATTATCGGTGAAATGGCCAAATTATGTGAAAACACCATTGCGCCCCTTTACCAGAGCGGTGACGAGGAAGGCTGTAAACTGGAAGACGGCGTGGTGACCACCCCGAAGGGTTTCAAAGAAGCCTACGACGAATTCATCGCTGGCGGCTGGCAAGGCCTGAGCCACCCGGTAGAAGTGGGCGGCCAAGGCCTGCCCATGTCTCTGGGCCTGATTAAACAGGAAATGATGGCCACGGCTAACTGGTCCTTTTCCATGTACCCGGGACTATCTCTGGGTGCCATGAACACTATCCAGATGCACGGTTCGGAAGAACAGAAACAGGATTACCTGGTACCACTCACCGAAGGCACCTGGGGCGGCACCATGTGCTTGACCGAACCTCAGTGCGGTACCGACCTGGGCCAGGTAAAAACCAAAGCCGACCCGCAGCAAGACGGTTCTTACAAAATCTCCGGTACCAAGATTTTCATTTCCTCCGGTGATCATGACCTGACCGAAAACATTATCCACATCGTGTTGGCCCGTCTGCCGGATGCACCGAAAGGCACTAAGGGAATTTCCCTGTTCATCGTACCCAAGTACTTGCCCGGCAAGATCGGTGAAGACAACGGCGTAAGCTGTGGTTCCCTGGAAAAGAAAATGGGCATCAAGGCATCGGCCACCTGCGTGATTAACTTTGATGAAGCCACCGGCTTTTTGATCGGCCCGGAACACGGCGGGCTGGAATGCATGTTCACTTTCATGAACAGCGCCCGTATCGGTACGGCAATGCAAGGTGTGGCCCATGCAGAACGGTCTTATCAAGGCGCACTACCTTACGCCAAAGAGCGCAAGTCCATGCGCGCACTGTCCGGCAAGAAAGAGCCCGATGCCGTCGCTGACAGCTTGATTCATCACGGCGACGTACGCCGCATGCTACTCAAGCAAAAGGCTATTGCCGAAGGCGGCCGCGCGATGATTTATTACGCTGCCCAGTACGCAGACAACATGATCGCTGGCATGCTCGAAGACGACATGGAAAAGTACGACCACTGGGATAGCGAGCTGGGTTTCCTGACGCCGATCCTGAAAGGCTTCCTCACCGAAAAAGGCCTGGAAGCGGCCAACGAAGGCATGCAAGTTTTCGGTGGCCACGGGTATATCAAAGAACACGGCATGGAACAGATCGCGCGCGACGCGCGGATCTCAACCCTGTACGAAGGCACCACCGGTATCCAGGCGCTGGACTTGCTTGGCCGCAAGGTACTGCTGTCTTCCCGTGGCAAGTGTGTGCGTGAATTCTCCAAGAAACTGGTGGATTTCGGCACCAAGAACCTACGTGATCCCAAGCTGCGTCCGTTCGCATGGAAGCTGCTGAAAATTGCTGCCGAGTGGAACTACCTGACCACCCGCATCATGCTGGTAGCGGCAAAAGATCGCGATATGGTGGCCACTGCCAGCTACGACTTCTTGATGTACAGCGGTTACGCCATGATGGCTTACTTCTGGGCGCTGCAAGCCGGCGTTGCCAGTGACAAGCTGGAAAATGGCGGCGAAGAGCCGGCGGAATTCTACAAAGCCAAACTGGCTACCGCAGAATTCTATTTCGACCGCATGCTGCCCAGCGCCAAGGGCCATGCCGAAGCGGCTCTCAAGCCCACCAAAAGCACCATGCAGTTGAGCGCTGAGGACTTCTCGTTCGATTACGAATAACACCGTGCGTTCAATAACAAGGCGGCCACTTGGCCGCCTTGTTATTTTTTATCTATCCACACCCCAACCAGGCCTGGTTGTCCAAGCCCCCTCCTTTTATACATCCCTCATATAGGGTATCCACTCAGTAGCTGCCAACTGCTACATTAGCAACGGTTTTATCGGGGGTTTTACGTTATAAATAATGATCGGGGAAGGTCATGACCATCTTGAAACCATTGCGGGCCGCTGTTGTGGCTAGCCTTCTGGTAGGCTGCGCAGCCCCTCATCAACAGCACGCTCAAATCAACGCTGCTCAGAGCGCCTTGTATGCCGAGGTTGTTGATCCTGTAGACCACTGGCCCACACAAACACAATGGGATATCAGCCTCCTTGAGTCGGATTACTTCACTCACTACCAGCAGGATTACGCCAACGGTGAAGTGTATGCCGATTTCCCCAGTCTGACTGAATGCGCCTTGCCGCAGGAACGGGCTTTAGAGATTGCCGCCCTCAGCCCCGAGATGATTAATCCACCCAGTAAAAGCGCTACGATTGAAAGCCTGTCCACTGTTGGCTATGAACAGATTAGTGTTCGCTCAACTCCGACCGGATGCCAGGCGTTAAGCGCCGTTGTGATGCACACCATCCCGAACATGGTGGTGGAACTGAAACAACTGCCCGATGCCTTTCGGCACCCGGTTTATATTCATGCGGTTTACACCAACCACATCAAGAATCGAGTCAATATCAATGGCTCATGGAAAAAAAGCGACCTGGGCAAGTCTCGCATTACCGTAAAGCGCTACCGTCGCGATAGCGGGCTAAACGATTTCCCCGTTATTGAAACCACTTGGCAAAAAACCGATCGGCTCAAGAAAGGCGATATCGATACCTCCCGGTTTATCGATAAACCCATGTATGTCGCTTACTATGTTGCCTCAGCTCCCCAAGCCCCGTACCAAGGCATTACTCTGATACGGCAGACTGTTGCCAATAAAACCGGCAATAGCATCAAAATGCGCTGGCAAGAAGATGAGCACTCCATGAACCGCACCTGGACGCATAACGGTACCGTTCTTACCCAGAGAGATGGCGTCCAGCATGGTGTTTTTATTGTTTCCAGCCATACCGGTGAACAAAGTGTGTACTGTAAAGACATGGGCCAGTCGGTGGATTATTTCAGAATTGAAAATATCTACGATTGCGTTAGCGCCACCGAAAGCAGCTTCGGCGAAGAAGGGGTGTATATGGATCCCTTGTTGAAAATTCGCAATAGTTTTCCCACTCCAGCCCCCACCATAGCCAAGCCCACAGCACCGAGCCAACCGGCAAGTACTTTTCCTGCAGCAACCACGCCTGCCAGTGCGGTTTCCTCTACTACTTCGGAGTGCGCTAAAGCCTATGCCGCCAAAGAAGCCTGTGGCCGTATTCCAGGTGACCCCTTTGGCATCGCAACCAAGTTATGCATCAGTACTACCAAGAAAAAATTCGGCGGACTCAACTGTCCGATATCGCTTTAAACCTCCCTGCCCTTTTATTTGACCAACGGCCAACTGGTCGTTGGTCAATCCTCTGCGATAATCCCCTCGGCGTATTCGGTCCCGGCCACCGATTATCTCATATAGGTGATGCGACCACCGCGTGCCGAACCGTACTCTAGTTAGAATGCAGCATTGTTCCATACAGCCCCGCGGTACATCATCAAACACCTCCTTCTCTGTTGTGTGTTAGCACAACTGTTTCTGTTTTCGCCCACCCTGGCTGAATGGGGCCACTCCCCCCGTTTTACTGTGTTGGAAGGCGTCTTTTTTCAACACAAAAAAAGCGGCCTCCTTACGGAGGCCGCCTCTTAAAGACTTACCTTGAATCTATCGAGACTTAGTTGTTCTCGAACTGACCCATGGTGTTGTCTTTACCGCCGGCTTTCAGTGCTGCTTCGCCGGAGAAGTACTCTTTGTGGTCATCACCGATGTTAGAACCGGCCATGTCCTGGTGCTTCACGGTAGCAATGCCCTGACGGATTTCTTTACGCTGAACGCCTGCAACGTAGGCCAACATGCCTTCTTCACCGAAGTAACCTTTAGCCAGGTTGTCGGTGGACAGAGCGACAGTGTGGTAAGTCGGCAGAGTGATCAGGTGGTGGAAAATACCTGCTTCACGGGCCGCGTCACGCTGGAAGTTCTGGGTCCACTGGTCAGCCAGCTGAGCCAGCTCGGTGTCGTCGTAATCCGCGCTCATCAGCCTGGCACGATCGTAAGCGGATACGTCTTTACCTTCTTTCTCCCAAGCATCAAATACCTGCTGACGGAAGCTCAAGGTCCAGTTGAAGGACGGGCTGTTGTTGTAAACCAGCTTGGCATCCGGCACCACTTCGCGGATACGGTTAACCATTTCTGCGATCTGGCCAACGTGAGGCTTCTCGGTTTCAATCCACAGCAGGTCAGCGCCGTTCTGCAGGCTGGTGATACAGTCCAGAACAACACGGTCGATACCAGAACCGGCTTTAAACTGGAACAGGCCAGAAGCCAGACGCTTCGGCTTGAGCAGCTTGCCGTTGGACTTGATCACAACGTCGCCGTTGTTGATGTCGGCAGCGGATTCGATCACGTCACCGTCCAAGAAGGCGTTGTACTGGTCACCCAAGTCGCCCGGCTCGTTGGTTACTGCGATTTGCTTGGTCAGGCCAGCACCCAGGGAGTCGGTACGGGCAACGATTACACCGTCGTCAATACCCAGCTCCAGGAACGCGTAACGGACAGCGTTGATCTTGGCCAGGAAGTCGGCGTGAGGCACGGTTACTTTACCGTCTTGGTGGCCACACTGCTTCTCGTCAGACACCTGGTTCTCGATCTGGATACAGCAAGCACCGGCTTCGATCAGTTGCTTGGCCATCAGGTAGGTGGCTTCCGGGTTACCGAAACCAGCATCGATGTCGGCAATGATCGGAACAACGTGAGTTTCAAAGTTGTCGATCTGACCGATGATTTCTTTCTGCTTGGCTTCGTCGCCAGCTTCTTTGGCATCGTCCAGCGCACGGAACAGGTGGTTCAGTTCCCAAGCGTCAGCCTGCTTCAAGAAGGTGTACAGTTCACGGATCAGGTCAGCGACGACAGTCTTCTCGTGCATGGATTGGTCAGGCAGCGGACCAAACTCAGAACGCAGTGCAGCAACCATCCAGCCAGACAGGTACAGGTAGCGACCTTTAGTGCTACCGAAGTGCTTTTTGATGGAGATCATTTTCTGCTGACCAACAAAACCGTGCCAGCAACCCAGGGACTGGGTGTACTTGGAAGTGTCAGCGTCATAGGCCGCCATGTCTTCACGCATGATCTTGGCGTTGTACTTGGCGATGTCCAGATGCGTGTTGAAACGGTTTTGCAGACGCATGCGAACCGCAGATTCCGGGTTAATGTCTTTCCAGGTGCTTTGCGCACCAACCACGGAGCCGAGTGCTTCGATGTCTTTGGTGTATGACATGGTGAACCTCTGAATATGAAATTAGTTTATCGACGCCGGAGAGGGAAAACCCTGCTCATGTCATTCCATGCCGGTCTACCGATGCCGCGCATTCTAGTGCCCCAGAACACATAAACATAATCAATATGATCTATATTCGGTATTCACGGTATGAATGCCGCAATAACGTCGCGTTTATGGCGCCGGTGGCTGGTGGATAAAATAAGAATTAAGTATTAGTTTGCACCCGCCATTGCCATCGCTCACTGAGACAGATCCTTGATTTAGCGCAACGCCCACGTTTGGGGGCCTACATACAGTGACCCACCCTCCTCTTTGCGACTATGATCTACTTTTCACAGCTGGCATGGAGAGTGCATAACCTGTTAAAAGTAGACAGCGTGTGTCTAGGGAGCAAATTATTACCAAGGAGAATATATGAAAGCGCTTAGTCCAGCGGATCAACTGTTCCTGTGGCTGGAAAAACGACAACAACCCATGCACGTGGGCGGCTTGCAGCTGTTTTCCTTCCCGGAAGGTGCCGGCCCGAAGTATGTGAGTGAGCTGGCCCAGCAAATGCGGGATTACAGCCACCCGGTGGCGCCGTTCAACCAGCGCCTGACCCGTCGGCTCGGCCAATATTACTGGACTGAAGACAAACAGTTCGATATCGACCACCACTTGCGCCACGAAGCGCTCCCCAAACCCGGTCGCATCCGCGAACTGCTTTCTCTGGTCTCCGCCGAACATTCCAACCTGCTGGACCGGGAACGCCCCATGTGGGAAGCCCATTTGATCGAAGGGATCCGCGGTCGCCAGTTCGCTCTCTATTACAAGATCCACCATTCGGTGATGGATGGCATATCCGCCATGCGCATCGCCTCCAAGACGCTTTCCACTGACCCCGGCGAACGTGAAATGGCCCCGGCTTGGGCGTTCAACACCAAAAAACGCTCTCGCTCACTGCCCAGCAACCCGGTTGACATGGCCTCCAGCATGGCGCGCCTAACCGCGAGCATAAGTAAACAAGCTGCTACAGTGCCCGGTCTCGCGCGGGAGATTTACAAAGTCACTCAAAAAGCCAAAAAAGATGAAAACTATGTGTCTATTTTTCAGGCGCCCGACACGATTCTGAATAATACCATCACCGGTTCACGCCGCTTTGCCGCCCAGAGCTTTCCATTACCACGCCTGAAAACCATCGCCAAGGCCTATAACTGCACCATTAACACCGTGGTGCTCTCCATGTGTGGGCACGCTCTGCGCGAATACTTGATCAGCCAACATGCGCTGCCCGATGAGCCGCTGATTGCCATGGTGCCCATGAGCCTGCGGCAGGACGACAGCACTGGCGGCAACCAGATCGGCATGATCTTGGCCAACCTGGGCACCCACATCTGTGATCCAGCTAATCGCCTGCGCGTCATCCACGATTCCGTCGAGGAAGCCAAATCCCGCTTCTCGCAGATGAGCCCGGAAGAAATTCTCAATTTCACCGCCCTCACCATGGCCCCCACCGGCTTGAACCTATTGACCGGCCTGGCGCCAAAATGGCGGGCCTTCAACGTGGTAATTTCCAACATACCCGGGCCGAAAGAGCCGCTGTACTGGAATGGTGCACAGCTACAAGGGGTGTACCCGGTGTCCATCGCCTTGGATCGCATCGCCCTAAATATCACCCTCACCAGTTATGTCGACCAGCTGGAATTCGGGCTGATCGCCTGCCGCCGTACTCTGCCTTCCATGCAGCGGCTGCTGGATTATCTGGAACAGTCCATCCGCGAACTGGAAATCGGTGCAGGAATTAAATAGTCACACCAGACTGTTGATTCCTGACTGGTCCGACGTTTGGCATCCGGCGAGCAATCATGGCAACTGAACTAAACCGCATCAGGCGAGGCGGTCTCAACTGCTGGCAGTTACACCATCGCGGCCAGACGCTGGTAATCGCCGAACAAGGTGCCCAAGTGCTCGAATACGGGCGCGATGGCGAGCCACCTATTCTGTGGCTCAGTGAACAGGCGGCCTACGAAGTTGGCCAAGGCGTGCGCGGCGGCGTGCCGATCTGCTGGCCTTGGTTCGGCGCACTGGAGCGCAACCCTGACAGTGTTCAGCGGCAATATCAGCTCCACGAGCCGCCCGCCCACGGCCTGGTTCGCCAGCAACCCTGGCGGCTCGACGAAGAGCACATCGACAAAGAACAAGTGCAACTGATTTTCCAACTGGCAGAGCATGGCGACCACCAGCATTTTTCCCCGGTCACGCCCACACTCACTGTCACCCTCAGCAACACCCTAACGTTAAGCCTGAGCAACCATAATCACGGCAACCGTTCGGTGACTCTCAGCCAAGCCCTGCACACCTATCTGGCCGTGGCCGACAGCCGGCAGATTACCGTGCACGGGCTCGCCCATACTCCCTACGTGGATGCACTGGACGACTGGCAGACACGCCAAGACGATCAGCCACTACAATTGCACCAGGAAACCGACCGACTTTACCTGCAACTGCCTTCGCAGCTACACGTGGAAGATCCCCTCTGGCAACGACAAATTCAGCTGACTTGTCGAGGCAGCCACTCCGCCGTTATCTGGAATCCGTGGATCAAAAAAAGTCGGTTGCTCAGTCAATTTGCCCCCGACGCATGGCAGCGAATGCTGTGCATCGAAACCGCTCGAGTATTGGATGATGTGCTCACTTTGGCTCCAGGGGAGTCCCACGAAATGGCCGTTGAGATTAGAGACAATGGTTCATTCCAGCCTTAAAAACAGGCAAAAAAAAGGGGTGGTGCAATCAAAAAAAGGGGAGTAGAGTCAGAAGTGGCTGCGAATTATGGCCGTGGATTGTTTTGGTAGTTGTCTTCCCTGCGTGAAGCTGAAGTTGTCTCCGAACACCGCTCAACATGGTTTGCAAGCAACACCCTAAGTAATAGTTTTTGAGGTATATATTCACATGGCTACAGGTACTGTGAAGTGGTTTAACGAGTCCAAGGGTTTTGGCTTCATTTCCCAGGACGATGGTGGTGCGGACGTGTTCGTTCATTTCAGTGCAATTACCGGCTCAGGCTTCAAAACCCTGGCTGAGGGTCAGAAGGTTTCCTTCGAGATCCAGCAGGGCCCAAAAGGTCCACAGGCTGCTAACGTTGTTGCTGAATAAGCAACCACGTTAGTAGAAAAAACCCGCTTCGGCGGGTTTTTTTATGTCTGGTGAAACGTTGAAAGTGCAACGTTTAAAAACGCGCAACAAGTGCTCGCGTGTTGAAAGACCATGCCCACGTACTCTGATTCATCACCGGCACAACATGGCCAACCCTCCCACGCTTGAATCTTTACACTCTGCACGATTAACTCAGCGCTCAGGGCTGATAACATGGTTGGTCTAGGAGATTTTTTCGCTGACGCCAGTCGGGCATACGGGCGTCCATCAGGGCGTGAAAACCGGGGCCGTGGTTCATGTGTATGAGATGGCAAAGTTCATGCATGACCACATAATCCAGCGCCTTGGGAGGATAGTGCAGCAGCGCCAAGTTAAGATTGATGTAGCCGCGGGCAGACAGAGACCCCCAACGGGTACGCATGCTTTTCACCCGTAATACCGGGCGTGAGAATCCTTCAGCAGCAAACCAGTCGAACTGGCGCTCAATACTGTCTTCGAAAGCCGCTCGCGCCTGTTTGCGTAACCAGTTTTGCACCGCCATTTTCACGATACTTTCCTGATCCGAATCGCCCACTCGTACGGTGAGATAGCCGCCACTGACGAAAACCCGTGTAGCGCCTTCGCTCACATCCAGGCTGAGGGTTTTCCCCCGCAGGACAAACGCAGCACCGTCGTGCCAACGCTGCCGGGGCCGTTGTGCTTGCCGTTCTTGCTGCGCGGCAATCCATTGACTACGGCTTGCCACAAAAGCCTGCACCATCCGTAAAGGTGCCTGTTGCGGCGCGCGCACTTGAACACGCCCATCTTCCAGAACACGAAGTTCCAGGCTGCGGCGCTTGCTGCGGATCAGTTCGTAATCAGTCATTACAAAGGCAAGCTAAAAAGTTAACCGTTGAAAGAAAAATGCGACGCGCACAGAGGTTTTTCTGGCTCGCTGTGGCTGCGAAATCGTTGTGGCCACACGCAGGTAATAATGTTCTCGGCTGGCAAAATATCATCCGCGTTTGAACTTTGCACTTTCAACGGCTTTTGCGCATTTCCTTGTCCAGTTGTTGGCTGACCGCATCCGCCGGTGTGGCATAGGGTGCCAGCCATTGATACAACACCGGGATAATGAACAAGGTCAGCACGGTGGCAAACAATAACCCCCCGAGTATCACTACGCCGATGGTAAAACGACTTTCCGCACCAGCGCCGGTGGCCAGCACCAACGGCACAGCACCGAAGATAGTGGAGACCCCTGTCATCAATACTGGCCGAAAACGCACGATAGCACCTTCGTAGATAGCGTCTTTAACGCTGCGCCCCTGATCACGAAGCTGGTTGGCGAATTCCACAATCAGGATGCCATTTTTTGCCATCAGCCCGAGTAACATGATCATGCCAATCTGACTGTAAATATTCAGGCTGTCACCGGTAATACTGATCGCAATCACCGCACCTGCTAACGCCAGTGGCACCGTGAGCATGATAATTAACGGATGAATCCAACTTTCAAACTGGGCGGCCAGCACTAAAAACACGATCACCAACGCCAATGCAAAAGTCACCAAAATCGCTGACGCCGATTCCTTCAGTTCCTCGGCCATGCCCTTGTAGCCAATACGCGCTTGCAGCGGTAACCGCTCCTTCGCTTTCGCTTCCACATAGCGCATGGCGGTGGCGAGGTCATAGCCATCGGCCAGATTGGCAGACAAAGTGATAGCCGGTAACCGGTCCACCCTGCGCAGCTCTGGTGCATCACCAGTGGTCGTCAGATTTACCACACTGGAGAATGGTACCAACCCACCATTGTCACTGCGCAGATAGATCGGCAGCACGTCCTCGGGAACTTCACTGGCGCTCTTTTCTGCTTCCAGTAGCACATCGTATTCCCTCCCCCGGTCCACATAGGTGGATACGGTGAGGGTGGCAAACATGGCCTGCAGGGTAGTGCCCACATCGGTGGCTGTGATTCCCAAATCTGCCGCCCGTTCACGATTCAAATTCACATCCAGCTGCGGCTGGGTCTGCTCAAAATCAGTATCGATGCTGGTCAAGTTGGGGTTTTCGCGCAGGGCCGCCATCAGAGTCTCGCTCCAGGCCAGCACCTGCTCATAGTCCGGCCCGGCCACCACCACTTCCAAAGCCTGGTCGAAGGCACTTTGCCCCAACCCCGGCGGATTGACCGCAAAGGCGCGCAAGCCGGTGACTTGGGACAGTTGGCCGCGTAACTCGCTAACAATTTCCTGCTGAGTGCGTTCACGCTCTTGCCAATCTTTTAGCCGCACAATGGTAAACGCCCGCTCCGGCACACCACGAAAACCGATAATTGCCAGCACCCGCTCTGCCTCCCCCTTTTCCACCAGAGGGATCAGAATTTTTTCCAGTGCCCGAGTATGGTGCGCACCGTATTCCACGGTGGAGCCCTGCGGTGAGGTAGCAGGAATAATAAACACGCCGCGATCTTCCGTAGGCGCCAGCGCTTGGGGGAGCTGCCGAAATAATAACGCTGCCACCAAACACAGCAGCACACACCCTAGCGCCAACGGCCAAGGGCTTTTCAACGTTCGTTTCAGAGCATTGGCGTAGGCTTGGTTTAACCGGGTGAGCCCGCGTTGAAGAACGTTGCTCTGGCCCTGCCTTTCTTTACGGCTGTGGCGGTGCAGCCAGCGTGAACACAACATCGGAGCCAAGCTCAGCGCTACGATGCTGGAAATAATCACCGCCGAGGCCAGTGTAAAACCAAACTCACTAAACAGCCGGCCCACATCGCCTCCCATAAAGGAAATGGGCACAAACACCGCTACGAGTGTCAGCGTCGTGGCCACCACGGCAAACGCCACCTGACGGGCGCCGAGATAGGCTGCCACTAGCCGTGATTCACCTTCGTCGATACGACGCTGAATGTTTTCCAGCATCACAATGGCATCGTCCACCACCAGGCCAATGGCCAGTATCAGCGCCAGCAAAGTCAGTACGTTGATGGAAAAATCCATCACCCCGAACCCGATAAAGGCACCGATCACAGACACTGGAATAGTCACCGCCGGAATCAAGGTAGCCCGCAGGTTACCCAGGAAGGCAAAAATCACCGCTATCACCAGTACCACGGAAATGCCCAGGGTAATCAGCACTTCACGAATAGAGGCCCGAATAAACAGGGACTCATCAGAATTGATGTCTAGCTGGATATCCGCCGGCAGGTTGTCGCGCACGGCCACAATTTCTTCGCGCACCCGGTCTGATACTGCCACCGTGTTGGCTTTGGATTGACGCACCACCCCCAGCCCAATAGCCGTTTGGCCATTAGCACGGAGCACCGAATCATCGTTTTCCACGCCCAGCGCTACCCGCGCCACATCACCTAAGCGCAACAAATAATCCCCCTGGCGACTAATCACCAGGTTTTCAAAAGCCTGCACCGTGGCCAGACGATTATCCGCGCGTATGGTAAAACCCCGGGATTCCGATTCCAGCTTACCCGCCGGCAGCTCCACATTATTGGTGCGCAGAGCCTGCTCGATATCGGTGACGGTAACCTGATTGGCCGCCATACTCTGGCGATCCAGCCACACCCGCATGGCATAACGGCGCTCACCGCCGATAATCACTTCCGACACGCCATCGAGCACCGCAAAGCGGTCCACCAATGATCGTTCGGCAAAGTCCGTGAGTTCCTGGGGAGCCAGGCTACTGCTGGTCAACGTAACCCAAATAATGGGCCGAGCATCTGCATCGGCCTTGGCGATAACCGGGGATTCTGCTTCTTCAGGTAAACGGTTAAGCACCCGAGACACCGCATCACGCACGTCATTGGCGGCGATATCCACATCCCGCTCAAGGGTAAATTCTACCGTGGTACGGGCGGAACCCAGCCGACTACGCGACTCGATCTTGCGCACCCCTTCCACTCCGGAAATCGCGCCTTCAATAACCTGAATAATCTGAGTATCGATGACTTCCGGCGCGGCACCAGCGTAATCCACACTGACCGACACTTCCGGCGGATCGATATCCGGATATTCCCGGATTGGCAATTTCAGCAAGGCGCTAACGCCAAACACCACGATCAGCAGGCTGATAACGGTGGCAAAGACCGGTCGTTTAATGGAAACATCCGACAGGATCATGCCGCCGCCTCAGTGACAGCCGGATCATTCGGTTGCGGCTCCCCAAAGGGAGCATCGTCTGCTGGCTCCGAGTTCAACAACACCCGCTGGCCGGGCAGCAATGCCTCTGGATCATCAATCACTTTTACCGGCTGACTGCTGCCGAGCCGGGAGTGGCCATTGACGACTACGTCCGGTTTATCCGTCAGGCCACTGGTGACTTCCACCCAGCCATCACGACGCCCGCCCAAGGTAACCGGATGACGCCGCGCCCGGTTATCCTTGCTCACGGTGAACACATAGCTCTGCGCGCCCTGGGTGATAACTGCCTGCTCCGGCACCAGCAAGGCATCGCGTTGCGCTAATTGCACAGACACTCGCAAAAACTGCCCAGGCAATAACTGGCCCTGAGGATTATTCAACCGCGCACGCACAGTGAGGCTACGGCTACTACTGCTCACTCGCGAATCCAGGTGGGTAATGGTGCCTTCAAAGGTCTGATTTTCAAACGCTGAATTGCGGATCTGCACCGGCAAACCAACGGCCAACTTGGCCAAGTAGCGTTCTGGTATCTGGAAATCCACTTCCAAATGCCCCAAGTTATCCAGCGTCGTGATGGGGTTACCGGTCTGCAGATAAGCGCCGGGGTCCACCTGTCGAAGACCCAACACGCCGGCAAATGGCGCGCGGATGGTATGGTCGCTGAAATTGGCGCGGGCGACATCCCGGCTGGCTTGAGCGGCTTCCAAGGTAGTGCGGAACGTATCTACCTCGGACTGGGAAATGGCGCGCCGATCCACCAATTGCTGGCCACGACGGTAGTCGTCCTTGGCGCGCTGGTACTCCGCTTCAGCGCGAGCGAGTTCAGCGCGGGCGTTGCGGTCATCCAAGGTCACCAGCAACTGCCCTCGCTTGACCTGCTGACCCTGCTGGAAGTGGATTTCCGCTACCCGCCCCGGTACTTCTGCCAACAGCACAACGGCCTGAGCAGCACGAGCGGTGCCCACGGCTTCTACCCGGTCATAGAGAGGACACTCGATGCTCGGCGCTAAGTTCACCACCGTCGGCGGGCGCGAGCCCATGGGGGCCTGTTCCGTGGGCCAAAACCACCACACAGCCCCCCCCACCAGTACTAACAGCACCAGCCCCGCGATAATCCGCGCCATGCCACTCTCCATTATTTTGATTCGAACCGAGACTGATTGAAGCACATCAGTGTAACGCGAAATTATGCAAGCAATGTGTATTCACACGGGGCAAAGAGAGCGCGATTTTCAAGATGTACCCGGGGGAAGCTAAATATGACTATTCATGCCTCCATGGAAAACGACGCTTTACGATAAAAAAGAAAAGCCCACCAAAATGGCGGGCTTTGTGTCTTAGCACTTGGCCTGTTGCGTCTAGCTAAACCATTTCGGCACGCATCTTTTTCTTGTCGAGTTTACCTACGGATGTTCTTGGTAATTCATCAACGAAGATCACTCGATCGGGAATCCCGTAACGGCTGATCACGCCCTTCTCGGCATAATCAGCGACCAGCGCCTTGATGCTGTCTTCATCGACTTCACCATTTTTTACCACCAGCGCCACCGGGCGCTCGCCCCATTTTTCATCGGGCACGCCAACCACCGCGCACTCGCCGGCGCCGGGATGCTGAAGTACCAGGCTTTCTAGGTCGATGGAAGACACCCATTCACCACCCGTTTTGATCACATCCTTGATGCGGTCGACGATTTTCAACCAACCGTCATCGGACATCACCGCTACGTCACCGGTATGCAACCAACCACCGTGCCACAACTCTTCAGATTTTGCCTGATCTTTCAGGTAGCCCTGAGTCAGCCACGGGGCGCGCACGACCACTTCACCCTGGCTCTCGCCATCGTGGGGCACGTCATTCATTTCTCCATCGACAATGCGCAACTGCACCATGGCTACCGGGCGGCCGGTGCGGGTGCGGTAATCCACCTGGGTCTCCAGGTCCGCCTTTTCCAGTTCCGGGGTCAACATAGCCAGGGTTAACAGCGGGCAGGTTTCGCTCATACCGTAACCGGTGTAGATATCGATGCCGCGTTTAAGCGCTTTCATGGCCATCGCCTTGGGCAAGGCTGAACCGCCAATAATGACTTTCCAGCCGCTCAGATCGACGCTCTCGGCCGCTTCAGACTGCAATAACATCTGGATGATAGTGGGTACACAGTGGGAAAAAGTGACTTTGTGGGTAGCCAGCAACTGGAGCAAGGTGGCCGGCTCATAGCGACCCGGATAGACCTGCTTTACACCCATCAAGGTCGCCATGTACGGAATGCCCCATGCATGCACATGGAACATGGGCGTGATCGGCATGTAGACGTCATCTTCATTGAAACGCCCCTGCCCCACACCGGCAATAGTATTGCGAGCCGCAAAGGTATGCAGCACCAGCTGACGGTGGGAGAAATACACGCCCTTGGGCAGGCCGGTGGTGCCGGTAGTGTAAAAAGTGGTGGCGCGGGTGTTTTCGTCCAGCTCAGGGAAATCGTACTGAGCCGGCGCCTTGGCCAGCAGCTCTTCGTATTCACCCGCTAACGGCAGGCTGTCACTCCCTTTCACCCCACTGTCGTCGAGCAGGATATAGGTTTTCACCGTTTCGATGCGGTCTTTAATCTCTTCCAGGGTCGACAGGAATTCGCTGTTAACCAGAATCGCATCATCTTCGGCGTGGTTGATGGTGTAAAGAATCTGCTCCGGGCTTAGACGCACATTCACTGTATGCAGCACGGCACCCATCATCGGGATGGCAAAGAATGCTTCTAGATAACGGTTAGTATCCCACTCCATCACCGCCACCGTATCGCCGGGCTTGACGCCTTGGGCTTCCAGCACACCGGCCAAACGGTGAATTCGGTCATTCAATTCACGATAGGTAAAAGTGCGATCACCATAAGTAATGGTCTGATCCGGGGACTTGAGTACTCCCGCTTCCAGAATATGGTTGATGACTAAAGAGGACTCCACCGCAGAGTCGCTGCGAGTGATGTTCAGGTGACTACTCATAACTTGCTCCGTTACCTTTTTATTCTGCCGTTCGCGGGCAGGGAAAAGCGACACACTCCTCCCTACCCGTGAGTATGTATGGCGCTCAAGCCTGACACAGACCTCCACACAGGTCATCTGGCGTCAGGCGCATTAGGTTACAAAATACTACCTATTGTAGACACCTTTTCTAGCATTGCCCATTTCCTGTCCTTTCAAGAATAGTGACGCGCCTTTGCACAAGGCTGGTGTGAAACCGCTGGCGATACGGTCGGCCCCCTCCTCCGTTACCTTCAGGTAGTAAAGAGAACATCCTTGCTGGATACCTGTGGTTATCCTTAACGTTCCCACTCTGTGCGGAGCGGCTCCCCCCCTCCAACGCCCTTCCCTGGGCTTGAAACCCGGACACTCTGCACGACCACAATATGGCAGATGACAGTGACAACAACCGATCTCCCGCCGGCGTCACCTGGATGTTGCCTCCAACACTGCAAGCCGACCTGTAAGATGGTGGCGGACTGGATAAAGACAGTGGGGATAACGAGGCCGGCATGGGGCCGGGGCCATCGTTTTTAAAACAGCCCCCCTTTGTTTGTAACAGCGGTGCTTGAACCGCAAACGTCCCTGCAGCAAACCGTACCCAGCAGATTGCTCCTCTGGTGAGGGGCGATTACAACATTAAGCACTCCGATCAAGGGTGCGTGAGATCTTTCGGATCCAGCAGCTTTTCCAATTCTTGCCGAGACAGACCAGACTGTTCTTCCGCCACATCCAACACCGCCCTGCCACTGGCAAAGGCCTCTTTGGCGATCTTTGCCGCATTCTCATAACCAATCACCGGGTTCAAAGCAGTGACCAGAATGGGATTCTTGCCCACCCCTTCAGCCAAACGTTCTTCATTGAACGTCATTCCCTTGATCGCCCGTTCTGCCAGGTTGCTGCAGCTATTGGCGAGCCATTCGGTCATATCCAGTACGTTGCTCGCCACCAGCGGCAGCATCACATTAAGCTGGAAGTTGCCACTCTGGGCGGCAATGGCATTAGCTTGATCCAGGCCTAACACCTGTGTCGCCACCATGGTGGCGGATTCGCAAATAACCGGGTTCACCTTGCCCGGCATGATCGACGAGCCCGGCTGAGTGGCTGGCAACTGCAGCTCACCCAGCCCATGGATCGGCCCGGAGTTCATCCAGCGCAAATCGTTACTGATCTTCATGAGCACCACCGCAATACCCCGCAGCGCCGCCGATAACGCCAACGGGCCATCCAGTGCGCTCTGCGCTACAAAGGGGTGCGGTAAGGCCCGAAACGCCAGACCGGTTTCATCTGCTAACTGGCTAGCAAAGGTCTCGCCGAACGCTGGATGCGCGTTGATGCCACTCCCCACGGCCGTCCCCCCTTGAGGTACGGCCAACAAGTCATCACGCGCACGAGCCACACGCCCGCAGGCATCCTGCAACTGCATGGCCCAGGTCTGCAGTTCCTGTTCTACCGTCACCGGCATAGCATCCATCAGGTGGGTGCGCCCGGTTTTCACCGTCTCTCGATGCTCCCGGGCGCGCAGCCCCAGCTCGGCAATGAGCTGTTCCAGCGCGGGGATCAGCTGCTCGGTTACAGCCAGCGCCGCAGACACATGGAGGGCGGTGGGAATGGTGTCATTACTGCTCTGGCCCAGATTTACATCGTCGTTGGGATGAATCTGGGCACCCGCTTCTTTGCACAGATGCGCAATCACCTCATTGACGTTCATATTGGTGCTGGTGCCAGAACCCGTCTGGAAAATATCCACAGGAAACTGGTCCGCATAATGCCCGGCCAACAACTCGTTGCAGGCCCCCACAATCGCCACGGTTTTATCTGCGGGCAACTCACCCAATTCTCGATTGGTTTCTGCTGCACACCGCTTAATACGCACCACTGCCTGGATAAAGCGAGGAGGGAGAGGACGACCACTAATAGGAAAGTTATCCACTGCCCGCTGAGTCTGGGCGCCCCAGCGGGCCCTAACAGGAACAGCTATTTCACCGAGGGAATCGATTTCAGTGCGGGTATCGGAATGATGCGTGGACATGATCAACCTCCTGCCAAAATGAAAACCTGCTACGTCTCATCATGGCATGGCGGCTAGCGGAATTCATTACAAGAGGGCGCACTGGTAACCCAACCCTATCAAGACTGCAGGGAGAGCAGGCTCATCGCAATATCCCCTGCTAACAACTTCAATTCCTGTCGATTTCCGGACCGTTGGGCGAATGCCCGTAGCCCCATCACCTCACACTGCAATTTTCTCGCTAGGCGTTCCGGCTGGTGGGAGGGATAATTCGGATCACGAATCTGGCCAGCTTTTTTTGCTTCTGTAAAAGCCTCCCGGAAAATGATCTCCATATCCGCTAGGCTCGTTTCAATTTTTTTCTGTAGCGCCGGCGTCTCATCACCGGTTTCCAACAGGCCTTTAACCAGCATGCAGGCCCGAGAAGGCGGGTTCGTATCCCGCAGGTTTCCCAACTCACGGACGTAGCTTGCCAGCCCCTCAATGGGCGTCCCCTGCCCTTTCAACTTTTCCAGAAAATCTCTTCCCATGGTGTCGGCATACAAATCCAGCGCCTGGCTATAGAGCGATTCTTTATTGCCAAAAGCGGCATAAATACTACCCGGGCGCATATTCAGCGTGTGCTCAATATCCTTGAGGGAGGTGCCATGGAACCCTTTCTCCCAGAACAGAGTCATAGCCTTTTCAAGGCACTCTTGCCGATCATATGCCGCCACTCTGGGCATGGGTAAACTCCTGCACACCGATGAGAGGGCAGTGTAACAATTGTTGAGTGATCGCTCAAAATGGGTTGCAGGTCATTATGACTATGTTAGGGTGGCATTGTTTTTGAGCGATCACTCAAATAAAAGAATCGCTCTATTAGCTGATGCAAAGGAGCAACTATGACCGATTTCACTCTTCACACAGAAGAAACTGCCCCCGAAGCCAGCTTGGCTTTGCTGAAAGAATCGCAAAAGAGCTTTGGCATGATTCCCAATCTTCATGCGGTAATGGCGCAAGCCCCCGGATTGTTAGAGGGTTATCAGAAACTGCACGCTCTTTTTCTGGAAACCAGCTTTACTGACGAAGAAGTGACGGTGGTATGGCAAACCATTAATGTTGAACATGGCTGCCATTACTGCGTCCCGGCCCATACCGGTATTGCCAAGTCCATGGACGTTGACGATGGCATTACCAATGCCTTACGCGATAAGACACCTTTACCCACCGACAAACTGGAAGCGTTACGTGATTTCACCCTATCGGTGGTACGCGATCGTGGCGAAGTGGACGAAAAAGCGGTGCAGGCTTTCTTGGACGCCGGCTATGAAAAACGGCATATCCTGGAAGTCATTCTTGGCGTGTCTCAGAAGGTGATGAGCAATTACACCAACCATCTGGCCAACACCCCGGTTGACAAACCGTTCAAAAAGTTTGAATGGCATGCGGATGGCGCCCCGACCTCGTGAACCAACGCCTTTCGCCCTGTCCCACCCGTAAGGGTGGGCCAGGCTCCTCATTTTCCCCCTCAATTGATAAGCCTACCGAGAGAAACGCAGCCAGTTAACATCCATGGCTACGTGCTAACATGGCTATGTCAGTTGATTATTTTCCGATGCAGAATGTATAAAATGCTTTACAAACATAGGCTTATTAAACTCGTGGAGCACTATTGGAGTGCTGAAATTTGCGAAAAAAGGGTAAATATTGGCAAATTTCCTCTGCGTCGGCTCCTGACGACCCATTTTAAACTGGGATAAGTGGGAAACTGGGAGCACTCTGCGAAACCATCTTGTATTCCTTTCAATAGCCATTCTCACAGGGCAAGAGCAAGATAACGAATTTATCACATTGAATCATAGCTAATTTTGCAGCAGTATCCAGTATAGAATAATGCGTGAATTCAGTTGCTCGACCAAATGACAAACTATTCCAGTAGAAACATTTCGCTATGCTTATAGGGGACTATATGGACGAAGATCCTCAAGATTATCCACATACAGCAATCTCAACATGGAGTGGCTTTGTCTATCAAGGAAAGCTAGCTGTTTACTATTTTCTTGAATTGATTGCTCTTAACTATGAGGGCAATCGAGAGTTAAAGCTACAACTTGAAAGTGAAGATGATTTTGCAATTTTCCAAGGTGATCAGTGTATTTCATTACACCAAGTAAAAGCTTATAAAGATACATTATTTTCAAGATACAGATCAGGTATAGAGAAACAAAAAGAAAAAGCTTTAGAGCATAATATTGATACTGCCTACTTTCACGTCGCTCGTAATATCCATGATCTCCCAGATTCGTTCGAACAAGATTATCAGCCTGTCAAGTTGTATAGATACCCTCTTCAACCAGAACAGGATAATGGTGAAACCAAAGCCTATTGTCCACTTGATGAAATTGATGCCATTATTGAGAAAAAAATTGCTGTTTTGATTAGAAATACCGAAGGCATAGAGAATTGGAAAATAAACTGTTGCGGTAGAATTCGGGAGGCTCTTGAAGCAATGGTCAATGCCAAAGTGATTGCTGTACACAGTAAGATCCATGCTTCCAAAATACATCAGGCACAACTTGCGGCAGAAGAATTTATTCCGTTTTCTGAACTATGTGAAGTTTTAGAAGCCGATGAGTTTGATTCGATTGAAAATGAAGATTATTTTCTTAGCCGCTTGCAAATAGATATTGGCACATACTACAAAAATTTCTGTGACATGCAGGAAGGGATATCACAGAAAAATCAGGATAAATTAGATCAATATTTAGCTGTAATTACCGGCTTCAATAAAGAACAAATGAAAGATTTCCTACGTGCCGTTATGCCACATCGAAAAGGGAAATTTAGAACACTCCAAGAGTTCAAAGACGAAACTGTTGACCTAGACTCAATAAGACAAGGCCTGTTTGCAATTTTTTATCGATTAATCAGTGCGGATAATTTTCTTAGCGAGCGTGTTCCATTTGCTTGGCAAGATAATGAAGCCTTCTATTACCCAACAGGGATACATACCGGTGCGGAATTAGTAGACACCATTTGTTACGCCATTCTGCAGCAGTCACAATCTGAGGACGTAGAGTGTTTATTTGAGTCAGGCGCATTGGTAACTACTTCAATCGATAGGGCTAACATTACCCACGTAAAATTTGGTGTCGACACTATCGCTGAAGAGGATAATTCTACCCAAGGACACAGCATCATTAGTTTTCAAAAAATGTCGCTAGTTTCTTTGAAGAACATACCTGAGAATTTGAAAGATGCAGAGATTGATTGAGAGTTTATTAGAATGGCAGGGGATGGAGCGACAAACTGTTCCTGAGCTTGAATTATATGGATGCGACGTGAAACAGAAAACTAGTTACTGGTTGATTATTCATGACTGGCCAGAGCTAACACCAGAGCTTCAGGCGCATTGGCTAGCTAGCTGCAAAAAAGCAGTAAAAGATCCTGCCTTAGAAAAAAATACCAACCTTTTGCTTACCTGGAAAGTCGAGGCTCTTGATCATCAAACCAGCACACTTGTTCAGCAGATTGAAGAAGATAGTTATTTTTTTAAAAAGCATGTTTTGCCGTATACCGTAACAGAGCTGAATGAGCTGAAACTGCAGGTTGAAAAGATTGGTCTGGAATCCGTTTTTTCAAGTTTCATAATGGATACTCAAACGTTTACGAGTTATAAAAGACAATTTCATGAAGGAGGTTGGCAAAACCTGCTTTATAGGATTGCGATTAAGTTATCTGCGCTAAGGATACAAGACACTACTGCAGCTAACCTGGATAGTCTTGAACAAAGTATTCAGGATCAAATTAACAGGTCATCAGACGCTAGAGATTTGAAATCAATAGAATCCACTATAATGACGTTAGCCAAAGAGAAAGGCCCACTGGAAGAACTAGAGCCAGATGAACTGCTAGAACTGATAGTTAATCGGTCAGAGGGGGTTAGCGATGACTCTTAGAATTAAACATCTGGTGATCGAGAATTTTAAAATTTTTGAACGATTAGAAATCAAGTTAGAGAGTGACTATTTAACGGTACTTGATGGTCCGAACGGATTTGGGAAGTCGTCTTTTTTCGACGCTTTAGAACTTCTTTTTACCGGTACTATTAGACGCTATATTGAGTTAGAAAAGCTAACTGTCGATGGACGTAAACAGAAGTCAGGCTGTCCCTGGCTATATAACCGCGCTATGTCAGAATCATGGCTATCAATTCGCGTAGAACTATCAATAAACGACGAAATTAAAATTTTAGAACGTGCTGCCTGCAAAGATGAACTAGATCAGCAGAGAGGGCTAACGGATTTGAAAATCCCGCTTTACGAGCTTGATACACTCCAAGGAGATCGGGGTAATCAAATTAAGGATGAGGAGAAGTTCTTTTCTAGTTTACTTGGGGAATCATATAAGCGCGACTTCGGGCTTTTTCACTACGTAGAACAAGAAGAAAATAATCGATTGCTAAAACAAAAAGAAAAAGACCGTCAGCAACAGATTGCGTATCTTTTTGAAATTGGGGAGATTCAGGAAATACTCAACACTATAAATAGCTCCTACAGCAAGATTGGAAAGCTGTGCACAGGAACTAAGAAAGATGATGTCCAAAACTTAAAGTCTAAATGGGAAGAAGCAAAACAAAAAGTATTGGAAGGTAACGAATTTTTGGATTACCAACGGCTAGTAAACGTCACTAGCCAAACTTGGGACTCTGAAACTTTAGATTATGCCCCTGAGCAATTTGAACAATGGCTATCGGATGACGGTGATGTATTTAGACTTAAGCGTTTCGTAGAAAACTTTAACCATTACGAAAGCAAACTATCCAATCGCTCTCTATCTGAAAAACTATTACCAGAACTAGAGCTTCAGAAAAACATGCTCAGATTCTTTCACAGATTATCGTATCGAAAACAGTGGGAATTAGAGCTGCGCCAGTTAGAGTCTGCAGAAAACTTAATCGAATTATTTAACGATACTTTAAGGTCAATCGCTCAGGATAAGCTTTTCATTCCCGAAGTTCTGATCCCACTCATACCAAGTGATATTAAGTTAGATGAATTTAAAGACCACGTTGAGCGGCTGAATCAGGAGATTAACTCTTCCGACAAACTAGAAGAAAGTCTCTCTAGTCTTTTTTCAATGCGTGAACGGCTATTGGAGAGCTTCAAACAGTTTCAGTTATACAATGGTCCTACAAACAATTGTCCGACTTGTGGACACGACTGGGAGTCGTCAGAAGCATTACTCATAGGTATTGAACGACAAGAGGAAACGCTCAGATTGCTGGCTAGTCGTCAAAGTAGTCAGTTAACTCAAATGCTGACGGATTTTAATGAAAAGTATCAAAAGGCTATCAAGGAAGCTCTTGTTGAATTCATAGATAAACAGCGCGATAAAGTTGACTACAAACGCATGTTAGTCTCACTGAATTCTGAGCAGGTCTCGATAATACAGAGGTATGTCAGTAATCTAATAGATGCCGGTATTCAATTTGAAGATCTACTTATTGAGAGTTATGATTTGAAGCTTGATTTGCCGCTGTCTAAGCTTAAAGAGCGGGTGACTTTAAAACTCAAACCGGTGAATGAAAGTCGTATATTTCCCGACTTTGATCGAATTTTTCGAGATGTTTTTAATCGTGAAATTTCTGCAGTTAAACAGATAAGCACGAAAGACATAGAAAATAAAATCGCCTATATACAGCAGCAGCGATCAATAGCATCTTCAAGGCATGCTAAGGAGTGTGAGCTTAAGTTTAGAAATGCTGAAAATGTGCTTAATAACGCTTTAGATGTAAGAAAGCGACTGAAGAAGCTCAAAGAAATCTATGAAAGCCAGAAAAAAGGTTATCTGGAATCTATCGTAAAAGAAATTGAAATACTTTTTCACATATATTCTGGTCGCTTGATGCAAAGTTACCAGCAGGGTTTGGGTATTTTCATTGAGAATGATGGAAATTCAATAGCTTTTCATGAAACTCCAGGTAATGATTATGACGTCGTTTTCTCAATGAGTTCTGGCCAGCTTTCGGCCTTAATTTTATCCTTTACTTTAGCTTTAAATCGGCGTTACGCGAAGCATGGTCTGCTTATGGTGGATGATCCCGTACAAACATTAGACGAAATAAACGTCGTAGGTCTTATTGAACTTCTACGCGCTGATTTTTCAAACCGGCAAATTTTTATTGCAACACATGAAGACCGCATGTCAGCTTATTTTCGTTATAAATATAAGAAGTTTGGAATACCGGTCGGGCGAATTAATTTTATGGATGAGTCTCGTGCAGCCAACGAGGCAAGCAAATAAGCATAATAATATCCAAATTCAGACTGGTTTGTTCTGAAAGCACAAACCATTGATTTATAAAGATTATCTTTAGTTTTCCTCTTGCATATTCTCAATCTCATGAGAATATTTAATAAAAGCAGGAGGACATAATGAAAAGATTAGCACCCTTAACTACAGCAATATTGGCCGCTGCCCTGGCTGGCTGTGCGGCCGCCCCACGAGCTTACAATCAGGAAGAGTCTCGGGCTTTAAACCTGGCGAGAGCCGGTGGCATCTACGATATGGACTTACGGGATTCTGGGGATGGTACCCGCTCCTACAGTAAAAGCATGTTGGTGCCATTGCTGGATCTCGCTAGCCTGGCGACTTCATTCGACGCACCGCTTCGACATCTCTCGGGTAGCCAGACGTTTTTGTTCAATGCTACTGACATCATGATGACACCGGATAATCCGTCGGCGAGACCAAGCCTGATGGGATGGATGCCAGCGTCTATGGCCAGTTCGGAGGCTCAGGCCTATGAGCAGTATGTGGATCTGGTGGACCAGGCGATCTGGCTAGCTGCCAATGATATGACGTTGAGCGCCACCAAACTCAGTAACGTGGAGACGCCCGAGATTGACGGTCATCCACTTGTGCTTTGGTCGATTGAAAGCACTGAGCATGGATGTGATGTGGGTCAATGTGTGGTTGCCTACAACATCAAAACTCCTAATCGCTGGAAGTCACCGCCTTACGTGGAAGGTGCTGAGCCCGAAAGCTACAACATCGCGGCTAATCATCCAGGGAATTATTCTCGTCTCGTTTTCCGGCAGTCAGGTGAGCAACTCAGCTTCCCTGTGGACGAGTTCTACCGCACGGTCAGTGGTGCCTTACCATCCTGGATGGTGATGTATTTTCCTCCCGGCACCGTCATCCAGGATGGCGAACCGCTGCCGTACCCGGTGCTTTACGAGCAGGGCCAGCGACTGATGTTCAAGGAGCCAGATCATGAGTGACTGGCATGATGAACTTGAGTTCGCGCTGTTGCCGCTTGAAGACGCCAAAATCGATAGCGACTGCATGACCTTTGTGATCAGCAATGCCCTGAGCGAGCAAGGCATCTTCCATCAATGTCGTATCGGATACGCAGAGGACCGACTGGGCCAAATGGCCACTGCTCCCCATTGCTGGATCGAGCTCGAACAGGGCTGGTGTATCGATTTCCGGCTCAGACAGTGGCTGGGCGATGAGGACGACCTCCCTCATGGCGTATTCCAGCCATCCAACTATCCGCGAGTTCGATACCAAGGCACTGCGTGGCTGGTTCCACACCTGGACGTGGAAGATTTGAGGGCAATGACAAATGATGCCTACAGCAAGGTGAAACTGCGATGGCTGGCCAGGCAAGCCGCTGCGGCCTGACGCCGGGCAAAACTTGCATTTTCTCAGGTTCTGATAGCTTCGAAGTAAAGAGCTATCGGGGACTGAAACCATGGTGAGGGTAACAAAAATAGTAGCAGTGGGGCTCGCCGGGATCGGCGTTGTGGAGCTCACCTTTAGGGGTGCCTATGCAGCGCTATACGCATGGTATCTATTGTTCGTGCTCTGGGTGGTCGCACTGTTCATAAGCTTCGCACTGGCCGCAGTCGATGCTTACAAGACGGTTTTCGCCAAGGGACCCGATGGGCAAATGACGTTTCCTGAATTCGAGAAAAAGATGGCGTCGTTTAGTCGAGGCGGTGGTAGGGAAGAAAACGGTCCAAGCAGCACGACAACCTCCGGCACTGGGAGTCAAGAAGGCGCACGCGATCTGTTCGATGACTTCAGAGTCAATCCGATCCTCCGAGAGGATGATCCGTTCGGGGAGTTTTTCGACTCTTGAGGTGGTTCCTTTTGGGTACACATCAAGGGAACCTAATAACCAGACCACTCAACATGCTAAAGAACCACTTATAACAGACCGGGAAGGCGGAACCATTTATAACAGACTAAGGAGGCATTCATGTTTATACGCGCCTACTTGAGAGCATCGACCCAGGAACAAAACGCTGAGCGGGCGAAAGCATCACTCATTCAATTTGCCGAGCAACACGGCCAGCGTATTGCCGCCTTCTATACTGAGAATGTTTCGGGGGCCACATTGCATCGCCCGGAACTGATGCGACTGATTGCCGAATCAGGTGAAGGTGACATTGTATTGGTAGAGCAAATAGACCGGCTTGCCCGCCTCAAACAGCAAGACTGGGATACCCTCAAACAAAAGCTGGCTGCCAAGCGCTTGGCAATTGTTTCACCGGAGCTTCCAACGAGCTGGCTGGCACTGGAGAAGAAGCACGACACCGGCTTTACCGATTCTATCTTGCAGGCCGTCAACAGCATGATGCTGGATATGCTGGCAGCGGTCGCTCGCAAAGACTATGAAGACAGACGCCGCCGACAAAACGAAGGGATAAAAAAGGCCCGTAGTGAAGGCAAGTATCAGGGCCGCCAACCCGATCTGAAAAGACGGCAGCACATCGCCAGTTTACTGCGCAGCGGGCATAGTTATAGCGAAATACAGGAGATCCTCAGCTGTTCTCGACATTTGATTGCCTCTGTAGCGCGAGAACAGCGCCAGTCTGATGCCGCATAGTCCCAAGCATTACACATACAGAACAATAAAGGAGAGCTCACATGATCGATATGTCCGCAGCATTCATCGCCATTCTCTGCTTCATAGTTACGATTTTAACGACTTGTGGCATTGCTTACCTGAACGCCGACAGACTGGAAGCATTTTTTAGCCGGAAGTTTGCAAAGCACCTATCCGCGGATAAACATCCCAAATAATTTGGGGTAAACGGCTGCTTTTGCCCAAATTGGCCAATTAGAGACCCGTGGGTTTGATTCGCTGGGCGGTAGCATTTCTCTTGAGTATCAACCAAGAGGAGATTCCCCATGGACAACCCAAAAAAACCAAACGAAATCGCAGAGCAATGGCATCAGGCCGCTCGGGCAGAAAACCTAAATCACCTAAAAAACAGCCAAATAGCATTTGAACAATGTAGACACTATTTGCAGGCGCTGTCAGAGACTCTTGATATAGAACGGGCACGTCTTCGATACATCGCTCAGCGATTCTCCGACCATTTTTGGGCGCATAATCGAGCGCACCGCACCAAAGAAACAGATGGATACCCAGGGCACTACGGCTGTCGGGTAAGAATACTGCGCGGCAGCCTAGAAATGCACTGGTACTACAATACCTTTGTGAAAATGAACAACGGTGACGGGCATGCTGTTTTCAGTAAGCACATCCGCCGTGCTCTGAAGCACCGCTATTCAAAATCTGCGTTTAACCGGGCACACGACTGGGAACGAGCCGCCATCGAAGAAACCGAAGCCGGTTTCGAGATGGTGCGTATGATGAATGCAAACCTCACGCATATACGTCGTCTCATCAGGGCAAACCTTAAGCGTTTGGATGAGTTGGAAGATCACCTGAACAGTCTTAACTCTCCTAAATCCTAAGCTCAGGGTAAATCAGCTCAAACGTGCCCGCTGATCTCCAGCGGGCCTTTCACACTGTTGTCTCCATTGGGAAAGAGGCCAAAACTTTCACATGTGAAAGTTGTATAGGACAAATCAAAATGATTGCATGGTACAAGTTTGTGTAATAAGGTGGCTAACAATTTTAATAAGACGTTGAGTCATAAAAGGTGCAAAAGTGCAGGAAAATTCCGCCTTAACACTTGAAAACCATTCACATGCCCAGCGCGAGCGCTTAGCGTTCATTGATTTTCGCCTGCAATACCATGGTGCAGTGGGCCGCAGTGAGCTGATGGCGCATTTTGGCACTGCGGTTGCCTCCAGCACCCGGGATTTCACCCTTTACCGTGAACTGGCTCAGGAAAATCTGATTCTTCGTCACGAAAACAAGCGCTACTACCGCACCGATAGCTTCCAACCTCTGTTTCACCATGCCCCCCGTACCGCCTTGAAAGCGCTAACGGATGGATTTGGCGACGGAATATCGGCAACCCCTGAACAGTCTGGGTTTTGTGAGGACGCCCCCGACTTAATTGCACCACCACAGGAGGTGCTGGCAACACTAAGCCGAGCCATTAGCCTAAAACTGGCTGTGCAAGTCTCCTACCAGTCTCTGACATCCGGCGCGAGCACGCGTGTCATCGTGCCACACAGCATTGTAAACAACGGTCAGCGCTGGCATATACGTGGCTACTGCCGGAAACGCGGCGAATTCCGTGATTTCGTCTGCAATCGCATCATCAGCGCCCATACCGATGAAAAGGGTAGCGATACAACGAAGATTGCAAAGCATGAACAGCAAGCAGCGGATGCCCAGTGGAACCAGCAACTAACCCTTGAACTGGTACCACATCCAGGGCACAAGCATCCGCAAGCCATTGCGCTGGACTATGGCATGCAGGTAGCGAATACGTCCCGGCAGAACAATCCGCCCGTTCGGCAGCTCAGCATCCGTGCCGCTCGTGCTGGCTATCTACTGCGCCACTGGAACGTAGATTGTAGTCCTGATCACCGGCTGCCCGCCCACGAGCATCACTTATGGCTACGCAACCACCCCATTCTTGAACACTGCGCTAACGCTGTCCTGGCACCCGGCTACGCCGGCACCGGTGGCAAGGCAGCAGCAAGCCTTTAACAACAGATATTTAATAGCGAGAACAGCATGCAACAAAACCACCATCAAAACCTTGTCGGCTTTATCTGGACCATTGCCAACAAACTGCGCGGACCCTACCGACCACCCCAGTACCGACGGGTGATGCTGCCAATGATTGTACTGCGCCGGTTCGACCTGGTATTGGCGGAAAATCAAAAGAAAGTACTGGCAGAAAAAGAACGCCTGGAAGCCCGCGGCATCACTGGGCCAGCATTGGAAAAAGCGCTGTCACGCATTGCCACCAGTGGCCGTAAACAAGAGCTGTTCAATACCAGTGGCTTTACCTTCGATAATTTGTTGGCCGACCCGCCCAACATTGCGGGCAACATGATTGCCTACATTCAGGGTTTTTCGCCCCGAGCGCGAGACATCTTTGACAAGTTTGATTTTGAAGCAGAAATCGCCAAGTTGGACGAGGCCAACCGCCTGTATCTGATCCTCAAGGAATTCTGTAGCAGCGAGATTGATCTCTCGCCCAAGACCATCAGCAACCTGCAAATGGGCTATCTGTTTGAAGAGCTGGTCAGAAAGTTTAACGAACAGGCCAACGAAGAGGCTGGGGACCACTTTACCCCCCGCGAAGTCATCCGGCTAATGGTGCAGCTGCTGTTTACCGATGAAGACGGCATCTTCGCCCCGGGCATTTACCGCAGTATTTACGACCCCACCGCCGGCACCGGGGGCATGCTCTCGGAAGCGGAAAAGTACATTATTGGGGACGGCACCCACGATGGTTTAAACCCCGATGCCCACATCGAGCTATTTGGTCAGGAATACAACCCTGAGTCCTACGCTATTTGTTGTTCAGACCTGCTGATTAAAGACGCCCCCATCGATAACCTGATTTTTGGCGATACCCTGGGCGTGAAAGATGCCAAGAACAAAAACAACGGCTTTGTGCCCCACGATGGCCACCCGGAGAAGAAGTTCCATTACATGCTATCCAACCCACCCTTTGGCGTTGAGTGGAAGCCGGAAGAAGATTTTGTGCGTGAGGAGTACAACGACCAAGGCTTTTCAGGACGTTTTGGTGCAGGCCTGCCCCGTATCAATGATGGCTCGCTGCTGTTTCTGCAGCACATGATCGCCAAGATGCACAACCCGCCGAAAATAGTGGGTGATATTAATGAAGGTGGCGACGGCTCCAAGATTGCCGTGGTCTTTAACGGCTCCCCCTTGTTTACGGGCGATGCCGGTAGCGGGGAAAGCAATATTCGCCGCTGGATTATCGAAAACGACCGGCTGGATGCCATTGTCGCCCTGCCCGATCAGATGTTCTACAACACCGGTATCTATACCTACATCTGGATTGTCAGTAACCGCAAGCCCGAGCACCGCAGAGGCACGGTGCAGCTGATCGACGGCACCCACCACTATAAAAAGATGGACAAAAGCCTGGGCAACAAGCGCAATGAGCTGGCCGAGGAACATATTCGCGAGCTGGTGCGTCTATACGCTGAGAATCAGCAGGATGCGACCTCTGTAGTACCGGTGCATAGCAAAGGCAAATCACGACCGACGGCAACTGAAACCCGTACCGTCAGTAAGATCTTTGATAACCGTGACTTTGGTTACCTGAAAATTACCGTAGAGCGCCCGTTAAGGCTGAATTTCCAGGCCAGTCCTGAGCGCATCGCTCGTCTGGATGACCAGCGCGCCTTTATTAACTTGGCCTCCAGTAAAAAGCGTAAAGACCCGAAAGCTTATCAGGCAGAAATAGAAGCAGGCCAACAGACTCAAGCGGCGATTAAGAAACTGCTGGAAGCGTTGGACGGCGATACCCTGTACCAGAACCGGGGTGAATTCGAAGGCGTGCTGAACAAAGCGCTGAAAAAGGCCGAGCTCAAACTGGGCGCACCGGTCAAAAAGGCGATTTTGGCGGCGCTGTCTGAACGCGACCCGCAAGCTGATATTTGCACCGACAAAAAGGGCAACTCGGAGCCGGATGCAGAGCTGCGCGATAGCGAAAATGTGCAGCTACCCGCCGATATCAACCTGCCCTTACCGCTGAAATACGACAACGAAACCGGCCATGACCAGCTGCTAGCCTTGGTAAAAGACCATTGCGAGGCCTACCTGGCGGCTGAGGTATTGCCCCATGTGCCGGATGCCTGGATTGACCACAGTAAAACCCGGGTGGGTTACGAAATTCCACTGAACCGGCATTTTTATGTCTATGAACCACCGCGTCCACTGGAAGAGATTGCGGGTGAAATCAGTCAGTTGGAAAAGGAAATCGTCGCTATGTTGGCGGAGGTGGTTTGATGCAGCTTGCAACATACTCCAACCTTCGTGACTCCAATGTTCCATGGATACAAAGTATTCCATCACACTGGACGATAAAAAGACTTAAGTTTGTGGTTGAGCTGGTCAATCAGAAGCAATCAGTCGATCAATCTGACCTTCCGTATATTGGATTAGAGCATATTGAATCTTGGACTGGCAGAAAAGTTGATGGAGAAATTTCCCAAAGTGAAGGATTAGCCTCCACGTACGCCAGTGGAGATGTATTATTTGGAAAACTGCGGCCTTATCTCGCAAAAATTTACTTGGCTGACACTCCTGGATTAGTGTCCAGCGAAGCTCTGGTTATCAGACCTTCCAGCGATATTAGTTCTTCTTTTTTGAAATATTATTTCCTTTCCAGAGATTTTATTAACACCGTCGACTCATCAACTTATGGCAGCAAAATGCCAAGAGCAAGCTGGGATTATATAGGCAACTTGCCACTTCTTATTCCTTCTGCACAAGAACAACAAGCAATAGTTGGCTTCCTTGACCGCAAAACTGCTCAGATTGATGCACTGATTGCCAAAAAGCAGGCGCTTTTGGAAAAACTGGCTGAACAACGCACAGCGCTCATCAGTCAGGCGGTCACCAAAGGGCTGGATTCATCGGTACCGATGAAGAATTCGGGTGTTGATTGGTTGGGGGAGATTCCTTCGCATTGGCGATATAAACGCCTAAAATTCTTGGTTTCTGTGCTAGGTGGAGGAACCCCTAATACAAGCAAACCCGAGTATTGGAATGGTGATATCCCTTGGGTTTCACCAAAAGATATGAAACATGATTTTATCAATACAACGGAGGATTACCTGACCGAGAAGGGCGTTGAAGAAAGTGCCACGAGGTTGATTAAATCGAATGCGGTATTGATTGTAGTTCGCTCAGGAATCTTACGACACACAATTCCAGTCGCAAGAAATACATGCTTAGTCTCTCTTAATCAAGATATGAAGGCTCTAATAACTAATACAGAGCTTAATTCCGGTTATTTACATTGGTTTATTAATGGGCTGCAAAAAGGTCTCTTACCGTTGTGGAGTAAGCCGGGGTGTACAGTAGAAAGTCTAGAACTAAACTATTTACTAAACACACTCATCCCTCTACCGCCTCATAGCGAACAACAGAAAATAGAGGATTATGTTGCCAATATTCGTGACGACTTCAATAACCGGCTTGCGAAAGTTGCAGAAGTAATTCAGCGCCTACAGGAATACCGCGCTGCCCTAATCACCAACGCCGTCACCGGTAAAATCGATGTCCGAAGTTTCTGCACACCTACTACCTCTGAGCAAAAGGAGCTTGCCCATGGCTAATACGCCGTCCACCAATACTCACCACGAAAGCTTTGAAGGCATCCGCAGAGAGGATGAACAAGGCAACGAGTTCTGGTCTGCCCGAGAGCTGGCACCACTGCTGGAGTATCACAAGTGGCAGAATTTTTCACAGGTTATCAACAAGGCCAGGCATGCTTGTGAGCAGTCTGGAAATGAAGTTTCAGACCATTTTGCTGACGTCAGTAAAATGGTCGACATCGGCTCTGGCGCGCAACGTCCGATATCCGATGTTCACCTGTCACGCTATGCCTGTTACCTCATTGTTCAGAACGGCGACCCCAGCAAGCCGGTGATCGCCAACGGCCAAACCTACTTTGCTATCCAAACTCGCCGACAAGAGCTGGAAGACAGCGGGCAGTTCACCGCGCTTTCTGAGGATGAGAAGCGCCTGGCCATTCGTAAAGAGCTTGCTGCCCACAACAAGTACCTGGCGGCCGCTGCCCAGGATGCGGGCGTGGAAACTCCCCTGGATTACACCATTTTTCAGGATCATGGCTACAAAGGGCTATATGGGGGAATGGGTGCCAAAGATATCCATGCCAAAAAGGGCCTCAAGAAGAGCCACAAGATTCTGGACTACATGGGCAGTACTGAGCTGGCTGCCAACCTGTTCCGCGCCACCCAGGCAGAAGAGAAGTTGCGTAGGGACAAAACTCAGGGCAAGCGGCAGGCCAACCAAACCCATTTCGAAGTGGGCCAGAAGGTGCGGCAAACCATTGGCGAACTGGGAGGTACCATGCCAGAGAACCTGCCTACGCCGGATAAAAGCGTTAAACAAGTAGAGAACGCGCAAAAGAAGCTGGGAAAACAGCAAAACGACGACACTGACCAACAAGAGTAGTGGTGAATACCCAGCCAGGTTTTTAAAAAGGAATAAAAGTTATGCACAAAGAAATCGACTTTGAGAACGCCATAGAGCAGGCGTTGATCACCCAGGGCGGCTATGAAAAGGGAGATGCCGCAGGTTTTGATGCGGAAACCGCCCTGTTTCCGGCAGAGGTGGTGCGCTTTGTGCAGAACACACAACCCAAGATTTGGGAGCGCTTGAACAACCTAGATGCAAGCAAAGCCGAGAGCATGCTGCTGGATGCTCTAACCAAGGAGTTGGCCGCAAAAGGTGCGCTGACCGTGCTGCGCGAGGGGTTTAAATGCGTGGGCAAGTCGGTGAAGCTGGCGTATTTTGCCCCCAATACCAGTATTGATAGCGGATCGGCTGAGCGTTACGCCACCAACAAGCTCACTGTGATCCGTCAGGTACATACCCAAACCGGCGCTATTCCAGATATGGTGCTGGCTGTGAATGGCCTTCCGGTTGCCACGCTGGAGCTGAAAAATGCCATGTCGGCCACCGGGTGGACGGTTGAAAATGCCAAGCGCCAGTATCGCTTTGAGCGGAACCCCAAAGACCCGCTGTTTGCCTTCAAAAATCGCTGTTTGGTGCATTTTGCAGTGGATACCGAGCAGGTGTTTATGACCACGCACTTGGAGGGTAAGAATACGTTTTTCCTGCCCTTCAACCGGGGTTTTAATCACGGTGCAGGCAACCCGCCCGTAGAAGGTGACGTGCGTACCGCCTACCTGTGGCGTGAGGTGCTGGCCCGTGACAGCCTAATGGATATCCTCGCCCGTTTTCTACACCTTCAAGTAGAAGAAAAAACACTGGTGACTGAAAAAGGCATAAAACGCCACCGCAAGGAAACGCTGATTTTTCCTCGCTATCACCAGCTGGATGCCGTCAGGTCTTTGACTCAACATGCAAAAGCCAAGGGCTCTGGCCATAACTACTTGGTACAGCACTCTGCCGGCTCCGGAAAATCCAACTCTATTGCCTGGTTGGCTCATCGTTTGTCCAGTCTGCACGATGCCAACAACGAGAAGGTGTTTCATTCCGTGGTGGTGATCACTGACCGCCGGGTACTTGACCAGCAATTACAGAACACCATCTTCCAGTTCGAGCACAAACTGGGCGTTGTTCAAAAGATTGATGAAAATACCCAGCAACTGGCCAAAGCGCTGGCTGACGGCGTACCTATCATCATATCGACCATCCAGAAGTTCCCTTTCATCAGTCAGGCGATCCGCACGCTGGAGCAGCAAGGTAAAGGCATTGCAATTTCCACTGAAGGCAAGCGCTTCGCGGTAATTGTGGATGAGGCCCACAGCTCGCAAAGTGGCGAAACCGCCATGGAGCTACGCAAGATCCTGAACAAGGATGGCATCGAATCCGCCATCGCCGAGCAGCTGCTGGATATGGAGGACGAGCGCCTGAGCGATGAGGCCAAGAAAGAGCTGATTCGAGAGCAACTCAAACGCGCCAAACAGCCCAACCTGAGCTTCTTTGCATTCACCGCTACTCCCAAGTTCAAGACCATGGCGGTGTTTAACGAACCGGGCCCAAACGGAGAGGCTCCGTTCCATCACTATAGTATGCGCCAGGCCATTGAAGAAGGGTTTATCCATGACGTGCTGGAGCACTACACCTGCTACAAGCGGTATTACAAGCTGATCCAGAAGGTAGAAGATGACCCGGAAGTACCACGCCGCAAGGCGGCAAGGGCCCTGGCTCGCTTTGTGTCCTTCCACGATTATGAGATAGCGCAAAAGGTGGAAGTGATTGTTGAGCATTTCCGTACCCACTCGCGGCATAAGATTGGCGGGCGGGCGAAAGCCATGGTAGTGACCAGCTCTCGCGAACATGCAGTGCGCTACAAGCTGGGCTTTGATAAGTACATCAAGGCCAAGGGTTATACCGATGTGCGGTCTCTGGTGGCTTTTTCCGGGGAAATTGCACTCAAGGAGTATGCCGATAAAACATTCACCGAAGTTGGGATGAACGAAGGCATCAAGGAGTCTGAGCTACCTGAGAAATTCAACACCGAGGAATACCAGGTGTTACTGGTCGCGGAAAAATACCAAACCGGCTTTGATCAGCCCTTGCTGCACAGCATGTATGTGGATAAAAAGCTGTCGGGCATACAGGCGGTGCAAACGCTGTCGCGTCTTAACCGAACCGCCCGAGGCAAAACAGATACCTTTGTGCTGGACTTCGTTAACGAGCCAGAGGACATCTACAAGGCGTTCAAGCCTTATTACGAGGTGACGACCAAGGAAGAAGACACAGACCCGCAGCAGCTCAACACCTTGGCCCATACGCTGTCCACCTGGCAGATTTTCACGGAGGGCGAGGTGAGCGCCTGGTGCGAGATCTGGTTCCGTAACCGACTGAACCCAACGGGCGGCGAGCATAAGAAGCTGAACAGCCTGATTGATTTGGCGGTTGAGCGTTTCAAGAAACTGAGCGAGGAAGACCAGGCGCTTTTCAAAGGGCAGCTGGTGAGTTTTCGTAACCTGTACGGCTTCGTTGCCCAAATTATTCCTTATCAGGACTCGGACCACGAGAAGCTATACACCTATGCTCGCTTCCTGCTCACCAAACTGCCTTATACCGCCGATACGCGCACGGTTCAGGTTGATGATGAGGTAGAGCTGAAGTACTACCGACTTCAGAAAATCAGTGAAGGCGCCATCGACCTGAAAGTAGGCGAGCCGGAAGCCCTCTATGGCCCGACCGAGGTCGGTACCGGCCAGGCAGAGGAAGAGGTGCAGTTATCGACACTGGTCGACAAGCTCAATGAGCGATTTGGTACAGAGTTTACCCCGGCGGACCAGCTGTTCTTCGATCAGGTGAAGGAAACCGCCGTTGCCAACGAACAGCTTCGTCAGGCCGTCATGGCTAACAGCCTGGAGAACTTCGAGCCAGTATTTAACAAGCAGCTTGAGAACTTGTTTGTAGAGCGCATGGACGGCAACGAGGACATCTTCATACGCCTGATGAACGACGAGTCCTTCCGCAATATCGCTTCTCAGTACCTGATGCGGGCTGTGTATAACCAGGTCAAAACCAGCGTTGAGACGGGATAAGGCAGGCGAAATGGAATCATGGGAAGAACTCTTCGCTGCGCTGGAAGCGTTTGACGAGGAACAGGCGGAACAAAAACGAAAGGGATTGAACGACTTCAATCTGCTCAGCTCGGTTCTGTCAGTCAATGATGAAGTCCGGCTTCATACCCGGTTTATCTATGCTCTGCTGAATCCGAAGGGGAAGCATTATCAGGGAACGCGGTTTCTGGAACTCTTCCTGGAGGCTATCGGACGACAGGATTGGCTGGATCCGACATCTGTAACCGTGCTGAAAGAACATTGTCCGGATGGCCAGGGAGATCAGATTGACCTGTGGATAACCGATGGTAAACGTCAGATCGTTGTCGAAAACAAACTCAATGCGCAGGACCAGCCCCGGCAGGTTGCGCGTTACCTTGAGGTGATTAATGCCACGGATCCGGCACAGGCAGACGAAACGCTGTTTATTTACCTGACTAAAAATCGACAAGCCCCCTCTGCCTTTGGTTTGGGTGGGTTAACGGTTTGTCACCGGACATCCCGTTTGCTCAACACCAGCAGTCAACCGGTCGCTCACTATCAAAATCTCAGTTACCGGAAAAATACTCAACAAGACAGCATTCATACCTGGCTAGAGTCATGCGTTAACGCTGTTGACCGGCAATCTCACATCGCTTGGGCGTTGCAGGATTATCAGGCAGTGGTAGAACGGGCAACGAAGGAGTATGTGAGCAAGGTGAAAACGCTACAAGAGGTTCTCAATGAGGGCATTGCCGAGGGAAAGCGACACCACGAGCAGGCAATTCAGTTGGTCAGAGAATTACCGACTATACACGCGAGCTGGCTTGAACAGGCATTAACAGCCAATCTCGAAGAGCTATTCGAGCCGTTTGTCGGTAATGGTGACATGACCAGGATTGGCCCGGAAAACGTCGAGTTACTGAGTCCCTTCGTCCATATTGCTTTTCAAGATAATGCTGCCAGCCTCCTGTACGCGCCGAGATTCAATTTTTTCCGGCCCGGTAATGGGACACGCAACCGGGGCGCTTTCTATCGTCTGGAGACCGGGCCATACGCCAAGCAGGCGGTTCTTATGCTGTTTTACGGCTCCAAAATGCTGCATGTAGGTTGCCTCCTGGCAAAGCACACGGATCTTTCTGCAGATGCGCTGATACCAGATTTGAAGCTTTTAGAGCCGAAGGCACCACTAGCAAGCAAGATATTTCCCCGAATCCTGACGTACCCAGAACCCCTTGAGTATCAGGGTATTATTCACCTTGCTGACTTTTCTAACAGCCCACAACGACGAATTCTGAACCAACTTTTAACAATCTTGGGTTGTGCTGACGGCACGACCGCATCAGAAGGAAACGCGATATGAGCTACGACGCTAATTTCGATCAAACCCGACTAGACCAACTGGCGGAACAGTACCTGGCAGATAATCGAGCAGAAGGGGAAGTGTTTTTTCTGAGTGATTCCGATGATAACCGCCTCGATCATGCTCGTTGGCGGTTCGAGGAGACTGATCACGATTCATTGAAGGATTCCGGCTTCAAAATGCATTTGATGGAGCTGCTGGACACCTTGCTGGTGTATCGCGCCGAACACGATAAACCGAACGCTAGCCAGGGCGTTGTAAAAGTTTGCGGCCGTGATCTGGCAATTGAGTGGCTGCCTCGGAGTAAGTTTGAAGAGTTACGGAATACGTAAGCCTGTACTGACGTGTCATTAGTGCCGGCATCTACCCAAACCTGCTCCGATATTTCTCCAGGACGAGAGGATTACCGCCCTGGAGGACTTTCCAATCGCTACACATACCTATCTGATTTGGATAACTTTGAGCCCATTCCATGCGTTCTAATAGGTCGCCTCTTGGAGATATGAGCGGCACATACGCTATTAATCTGGATAAGTTGTCGTCGGAATCCCAGTGTGAGAGTTTTCCAAATCAGATGGAACCGATGGGCTTTCAGTCCAGTAACCTTCCTGCCAGCGCTTCTGCGACTGGTGCACCCTAAAGCGCCTCGAAAAAGGCTCGCTGGGCACTTGTTGATGTTTCCCAGACTCGACGTTTACTGATATGGCGTGAATGGGCCTCTGAACGGGCCTTCATGAGGCTATTTCGGTTAGCGAGCACCTGGTGCTATTCAGCCTTGCTCGAAACGGCCTCGCAAAGGCCTTTCTCAAAGAAGAATGTGTGATTCGAATTCGTACAGCCATCAGTGAATCAAAATATGATTCTGAGACCGGAAAATGACTTTCACATGTGAAAGTCATGCAGCTAACTTGGTCATTAAATGCACAAAATCCACTCATGTAAGCCCTAATTTTGCGATTATGACGTTCTTTTTCTGGTTTCTTGTAATTTTTATCTATTAATAATCAATGGCTTATTAGCCGACCTCTCCTTTGCGCCCTTTTTGGGCAATTCCGCGGTTCTCCCCTAAGACGAATATTTCCGATGATTGCTCCGAACGATTCACAACCCAACTGGAGTAGTCATGAAGAAACAATCAAACACCACGACTGGCCGTCTGCTGACCTATGAGGAGGTCTGCACTGTTCTGAAGACATCGCAGGCAACGCTACGCCGTTATGTAAAACAAGGTCGGTTCCCGGCACCAGTGAAGCCTAACCCCAATGGCCGAGCCGTTCGCTTTCGCTATCAGGATGTGAAAGCTTGGCTGGACAAGCTGTGAGAGGTGCGGGCTGATGCAATACAAACTGCAAGAAGACGGGCTCTATGCATTGTCAGGTGACCACTGGCAGCGTGTAGGCGGTTGGATTCAGGTAATGGCTCGAACCAGGTTAACCGACAAACGGCACGGACACGGAGCGTTGCTTGAATGGCAGAATTTCGATGGTGTGAAGCTACGTGAGGTCGTCTATGCCCGAGATCTCAACAGCGATAATGCCCGACAGGTGCGAGATATGCTGGTTGATACCGGTTATCCACTGACACCCGGGCAGGCAAGCTGGAGTCGGCTTCAGCACTATCTGTTGGAACAGATGGCTCTCGCCGAACCGGCAACAGTGGTTAATCGAACGGGTTGGCACGGTGGAGTATTTGCCACCAGTAACTGGACGATCGGCTCAGCTGGCGAGCCGCACCATTTCGTAGGCCAATTATCAGGCACTCCGACATTAGAGGAGTCTGGGAATCTCAGCGACTGGCAGACTTATGTCGGTCAGCTATGCCGAGGCAACCCGTTAGCAATATTCAGCATTGGCACGGCACTGGCTGCGCCACTTATTGCGCCTGCTGGTATGGAAAATGGCGCAATCCATCTGGTTGGAGCATCGTCGACTGGGAAGACGACCTTGTTGCAATTGGCGGCCAGCGTCTACGGGAGCAATCGCTATGTCCGCAGTTGGATCTCAACCAGTAACGGGTTAGCGGCAGTCTCATCAGAGCACAACGACATGTTGTTGCCGTTAGATGAGATCGGCATGGCTCGCCCAGAAGACATCGATACGGCGATCTATCAGATCATGAACGGATCAGGGAAGCTACGCGCCAACGTTTCGGGCGAGTTGGCCACAACTTCGCACTGGCGAACGTTGGTGTTGAGTAGCGGCGAAATCTGGATTGCCGAGCTACTTCAGCAGATCGGTAAACCGTTACGCGCAGGCCAGCAGATACGTTTGGTAGAAATTCCAATCTTTGGCACTCATGGGGCATTTGATGAATTGCACGGTCATAAACATGCTCAGCAATTCGTGGACGAGCTGAAACTGTCGTGTCAGCGCTATCACGGCACTGTTTTCCGTGAATGGATTGCGTTACTGACCGAGCGCCATGACGAGCTGAACAGCTACCTGAGTCACGAAATTGGTCGCCTAAGCGGTATTTGGACACGAGACCAGATGGCATCGCAGGTGCAACGGGTCATCAGGCGGTTTGCGCTCATAGGGGCGGCACTTTGTCTCGGTAGTAGGAATTTCATTCTCCCTTGGAGCGAGGAAGAGTCCTTGGCAGCCGTCCACCGAACCTTGAAGGCTTGGCTGGATAATAGAGGCCACTCCAGAAACTCTGAGGAATTCCGGCTTCTCAAAGCGCTGGAGCGAGCCATGAAAGTCTGGGAGCGCAGTCTCAGTGATATTGAACAAGCGAGTGGCCAGGGGGGAGCTGGTTTTCGACGCTCACACGAGGGACGCGAGTTGTGGTTGATCTATAAATCGCACTTCCTGAAGCGGCTCGGGCTGCCGACCCATTACATGAGGGAAGTGGAGGTGCTGTTACAGCGCGACTGCCTGGTGAGTAATGAGCGCTCCCGGGGGACCTACAAAACCAGGGTCAATGGAGATTTGCAGCGGTTTTTCGCGCTCAGGCCTGACCAAGTTAGGCGACAGCTTGAAGAACTGGAGAGGATTGAACATGAGGACTGACACGGTGTTCCCAATTTCCCAGTTTTCCCACTTTGGTTATGGCGGTGTAGGGGTAGAGAGATGACAGAAAAAGAAATGCTGCAACGGGTGTTGCAGGACATGATGGTCCTCAAAAAAATAATTTTGGATCATATCGGTGGCAGCAAGGCCTCGGAGGCCGACAAGGAGATCATGAGTCTTGAAGACTGTGCGGAATATACGGGGCTGAAGAAAAGTACCCTGTACCAGCTAACCTCCCAAAAGAAGATCCCACACTTCAAGCCAAATGGTCACCGGATTTTCTTTCGCCGCGCAGATATCCTGAAGTGGCTCCAGTCCAACCGGATCGCGACAGCGGACGAAATCGAAAAGGCGGCTGCTCAGCACCTGGTGAGCCATCGAAGACCAGGACGACGGAGTTTATGATGTGGGGCAGGTTTAAAGAGGGGCTGTGAAAGCCCCTCTCGTCACTTAGGCTGCACATTCCCCAACCTCGTCCAGTGTCTCCTCAAATATGTCAGGAAAACTCCTCATGGCCTCTGTACGGCGAGTTTCGAGTATGTCCGCGTAGATCTCCGTGGTTCTGAGCTCGCTGTGGCCCAGAAGCCGGGACAACGAGTAGATATCCACACCCCTGGCCAGTTGATTGACCGCAAAGGTGTGCCGTCCGGCATGGAAAGTGACGTTCTTGGTGATTCCTGCCCGCATGACCCACTGCGCTAATGCAACGTTGGTGTAGGAGTCGTACTTCAGACCCTTGAATACCCTATCACCTGGCTTACCGCGACTCTCCAGGTTCAACAATCTCACCGCTGAATCAGGAAGGTCAAGGTATTGCAGCGAGTTCCCGACATTCACCAGTTTTTTCTGCCGGAAAATAATGCGGTAATGATCATCGCCGAATTGCTCTATCTCACCCCATACCAGCTTGTGGATATCTGACCAGCGCAGGCCTGTGGTGCAGGAAAACAGGAATGCTCGGCGTAGAACGTCATACCGGCATTCGGCTTTGGTCAGAGCCCGAACTTCTTCCAGGGTCAGATAGGTTCGTTTGGTGTTTTCCGGTTTGATGGACTTGACCTGTTGAACCGGGTTATGGCGGATAATGCCGTCCCGATAGGCCTGGTTGAGCGCCGCTCGAACCTTATTGAAATAGCTGCTGGTGGTGTTCTTGGCCAGTTTGGTACCGGATTTGGTGGTGGCTTCATGTAGAAGGTAATGTCGAAAGCCTTCCAGGAATCGTTTGTCGACTTGCTCAAAAGTCAGTTCACACAAGCCATGATACCGGTGCAAGTGATGACGTGTGGAGATCCAGATTGAATGATTGGATCTGCTTCCGGACACTTTCTCGTCAGTCAGCTGGTCGAAGTAGTCAAAGAAGCTGGCAGAAAGCTTGGTTCGATCATCCAATCCATGCCGTGACGATTCACTTTCCAGCAATCGTTTTGCCCGGATGGCCTCAGCCTGACGATTTACAGTCTTGTTGTGCTCGCGCTCCTCGGGAAGCCGGGGTTTGTCATAGAGAAACAGGTCTAAAGTCTCATAGGAACGTTTCTGCGAACGCGAGCCGTTTTTGTCTGTTTTGGAACCGTGGTAGTAAACCAGGCGAAGGGCACGGTGTCCGTTCTTGTCTGGTTCGCGCTTCTGGATAGTAATTTTCATGTTTTGCTCCTTTTGTGCTCCATGTGCTCCGAAAACTTATACTCGGAGCACACACGGAGCAAGAGGGGACAAAACGGATCAAACTGCTTGTAAAGAAATAAAAGAAGTTTACTTATAAAACAATAACTTACTTGTATTCAGTTGGATGCTTTTCGATATTTTTGAGCGTTTTACTTCCCGATGCAGAATGACGAGAAAATGCGGCCCAATAGATCATCCGCCGTAAATACTCCGGTGATCTCTTCTAATGCCTTCTGGGCAGCTCGAAGGTCTTCGGCCAGCAACTCCCCAGCAGCCTGACCATGCAATTGCCGCGCGCCACTATCCAGTGCCGCCAACGCATGCTCCAGGGCGGAGATATGACGGCGACGGGCAGAAAAGCGACTTTGTCCTTCTCCTTGATAACCAGCGGCTTCTTTTAGATGGGCACGTAAGGCATTCAACCCCTCCCCACTGGCAGCTGAAATCACAAAAGCGCCATCGTCACGTACACCGGTTGCCAATCCAGACAAATCCGCTTTGTTAAGCACCACGGTGACGGGCAAATCCAGGTTTCCCAATTGCTGCTGGCTTTGCGGAAGCAAGCGGTGCAGGTCGCCAATATCGTCCTGCGGATCCCGGGAATCCACCATCACCAACAAACGATCCGCTTTGCGCATTTCCGCGTAGGCCCGGCGAATCCCTTCCTGTTCCACCACGTCAGCACTGTCGCGCAAGCCCGCCGTATCGATCAGGTTCAAGGGCATACCATCAAGCTGGATAGACTCACGCAATACATCCCGGGTGGTGCCAGCTATATCGGTGACGATGGCCGCATCGAAACCAGCCAAAGCATTCATCAGCGAGGATTTGCCCGCATTGGGCTTACCGGCAATCACCAGGGTCATGCCTTCACGTACCAGCCGTCCTTGATTGGCTTCATCCAGTACCCGCAGGCACTGTTTGCGCACTTCGATCAGATCACTGGCCACCTTGCCATCGGATAGGAAGTCGATTTCCTCTTCCGGGAAATCGATGGCCGCTTCCACATAGATACGCAAGTTAATCAGCGCCTCAACCAGCTGGTTCACTTCAGCGGAGAACACCCCCTGCAGGGAGTGCAGCGCCGCCCGCGCAGAGGCCGCAGTGCCGGCATCGATCAGATCGGCAATGGCTTCCGCCTGAGTCAGATCCACCTTGTCGTTGAGGAAGGCCCGCTGGGAAAACTCGCCGGCACGGGCCTGGCGGGCACCGGCAGCAATACAGGCGGCCACCAGCATATCCAGAATCACCGGGCCACCGTGCCCTTGCAGCTCCACCACATCTTCCCCGGTAAAGGAGTGCGGGGCGGGGAAGCTGATCACCAGGCCTTCATCCAGAACGTCACCATCCTGATTCCGAAAGCGGCAAAAATGCGCCAACCGAGGGGAAAGTAAGCGCTCACCAACAATAGATGACGCTATGCTAAACGCCTGGGGGCCAGAAAGGCGCACCACACCGATCCCCCCCCGGCCTGGGGCAGTAGCAATGGCAACAATGGTCTCTGGGTTAGAGGTAAGCATAGACTGATTATAGAGAGCGCTTTGCACCCGATGCTAGAGGACGGTCAGAAAAGAAAAAGCCGGTCTCTCAACCGGCTTTACTCTGTCTCGCGGCCAACCTGGTGCGTCAGGCCTCACTCTCAATCTTGCGGGTAATAATCCACTGCTGGGCAATAGAGAGGATGTTGTTGGTCAGCCAGTACAGTACCAGGCCAGCCGGGAACCACAGCATGAACACGGCGAAGATCATCGGCATCCACTTCATCACCTGTGCCTGGGTTGGATCCGCCGGGGTCGGGTTCAGGCGGGTCTGCAAGAACATGGAAGCGCCCATCAGGATGGGCAGTACAAAGTACGGATCCATCACGGAAAGGTCGTTAATCCATAGGAAGAACGGCGCCTGACGCAGTTCCACCGATTCCAGCAGCACATAATACAGGGCAATGAACACTGGCATCTGTACCAGCATCGGCAAACAGCCACCCAGCGGGTTGATCTTTTCCCGCTTGAACAGATTCATGGTTTCCATCTGCTGTTTTTGCTTATCGTTCTTGTTCTGCTCCTTGATGCGCTGCATTTCCGGCGCAACCTTGCGCATTTTGGCCATGGAGCGATAGCTGGTGGCGCTGAGCTTAAAGAAAATTGCCTTGATGATTAAGGTCAATAAGATGATCGCCACACCCCAGTTACCCACACCGCCACCGATATCGATATCCATCCCGAATACGGAGACTTCCCCGCTTTGCAAGAACACCAGCAAGGCAAAGATGGGCTGGGAGATAAACCACAACCAGCCATAGTCCACAGTCATGTTCAACCCAGGGCTGATGGCTTCCAGGTTGTCCTGCTGCTTGGGCCCAGCATAGAACTCGGAGTACAACACCGATTCTTCACCCGGCTGCACTGTGGTATTAGGCGAAACAAACCGCAGCAGGTACTGATCGCGAGACTTCAGATACACGCTGGAGTAATGATTTTTCTGCTTGGCGTCGGGAATCCAGGCAGACACAAAGTAATGCTGCACCATTGCCAGCCAGCCGCCTTCCACGGTTTGGTCTAGCTTGACGTCGTCTTCGCTCATGTCGTCAAAGGTGAGCTTATTGTATGGCTTATCGGTGCTCCAGTACGCGGCCCCCAAGTAAGTAGGCATGGGCGCGAAACCGGTGGTAGACAGCCCAGGATCATCACGGCCATCACGTTTGATCTGCCCGTACAACGCCCCCGTCCAAGGGGAGCTGCCCTTATTGCGGACGATATGGCTGACACGGATCAAGTAGCTACCTTTCTCGAAGGTATAGCGTTTGATGATTTCAGCGCCGTTGTCCTGGGTAAGGGTTAAATCGACGTTAAGTTCGTTATCCCCATTGGCAAGCTGATAACTCTGCTGGGCGCTATTCCAGTGCGGGCGCCCTTTGCTGGAGTCGGTACCGTTCTTGCCTACCAACCCGCTCTGAGCCACATAGGTACCATTGCTATTCTGGTCCATGAAAACAAAGGGTTGATCAGGGGAATCGATATTCTTTGGGTAATCGGGCAGTGCCAGGCGAACGATATCACCCCCCACTGGATTGATTTCCACACGAAGAACATCGGTGTTGACTTCAATGCGCTCAGAAGAGGAAACGGTTTCGTCAACGTTTGCTGGTGAAACCGAAGGCTGATTACTATCGGCTTGGGCCGTAGGAATGCTGTTGTCGGTTTCTGGCTGTACGGCAGGCAAACCCGCATTGTCTGCAGATGAAGGGCCCCCCTGTTCTGCCACCTGCTCAACAGGGACTGGGGTTGCCGAGTCTGCGTGATCCCGTTGCCAAGCCTGAATCATCAGGTATGAAACAACGGCAATGCCGGTAATAACTAGGGCGCGCTGGATTTCCATAAGAGGCTTATCTGTGGCGTGAAAAACGGGCCGCAGTTTCTCAAGCTTGCCGACACTTAGCAAGCAGCTTGTCAAATAGCTGGGTGATATCTCGGGTGACTTGATCTGGATCCGGGTTTTCAATTCGGCCGCGAACCAGAAGAATGATATCCAAACCGGCCAATTCTTGCTGTCGGCAGCGGAACTGTTCGCGTACCCGTCGCTTTACTCTGGCACGGTCTACAGCGCGCTTGGCGCGTTTGCGGCCTATCACCAAGCCCAGTCGGGGCTGTGGTTGAGTGTTGCGGGTTACCAAAAGTAAATAACTGCCCAAACCAACCTTCCATTCAGGTTGATCAAAGACGGTTTGATATTGGGACCCGGTAAGAAGGCGATGTTGGCGGGTAAAGGCCTGTGAGATTGGCACTGTTACCTCAGCCAGTAAGGCAAGGTAAAGCGGTTGGCTTATGCAGCCAACCGCTTACGGCCCTTGGCACGACGAGCGGCCAGGATTTTGCGACCATTTTTCGTGGCCATACGAGCACGGAAACCGTGAGCACGTTTGCGTTTGAGCACGCTTGGCTGAAATGTGCGTTTCATGGTGTCTTCCCCACGGATTAGACAGCGATTAGAAGGGCGGCAAGTCTAGGGAAACTGGGAGAGCGTGTCAACGCGCTTTTCCGTCTGCTCAAAAGAAGAGAAGAAACGACTGTTAATAGATTTTATATATTTAAGTATTTATTGATTGTAGTAGTAGTTATAGGGGGAGCGCTTTTCTGTGGGTAACAGGATAAATATCAATAAATTCAAGGCCTTGTATTGATGATAATTTGCGTATCACTATGCGTGATTACTGGGGTTTGTATGGGGATTACCTGTCATTAAGTGTGGGTAAAAGTTGCCCCCCTAGTTATCCACCGGGTTGTACTGTGGGTCGCCAACAGGGTTTGAGCCTAGTTATCCACAGAGTGTCATCATCAAAAAAAGGCCGCTCTCCTGTGGATAGGTAGCCTTCTGTAAGGGTAGAATGGTTGGCTAGGTTGTGCCTTTTTTGTCCTGCAGTCGGGACAGTTTTATGGCGGAAATACATCAAGGTTAATCAAGGCGGGTACGTGTCTGAAGAGCTCTGGCAACGCTGTCTGACGCGACTGGAAGGTGAGTTGCCGTCGCAGCAGTTCAATATGTGGATCCGGCCGCTTCAGGTGGCGGCCTCTGCAGATGGTGCGGAGCTGACACTGTTTGCCCCTAACCGGTTTGTGGTGGACTGGGTTCGCGACAAGTACTTGGATCGTATTGGCGAGGTGCTGGGTGAACTGCAATCTGGGCCATTGCCACAGTTACGCCTGGAAGTGGGGTCCAGCCGAGCCAGTACATCCTCAACGGCATCTTTTAATGGTTCTGCAGCCGCCCCTGCCAGTGGTCCGATAACAACGCCTGCGGTGGCTCCTGCGCCCCGTCAGCCAGAATCCGATAGTCGACCGCAACCTACCGCATTGGGTGGGGCTCGCAAGCACCGCAGCAATCTCAATACCGGGTTTACCTTTTCCACCTTCGTTGAGGGCAAGTCCAACCGAATGGCGGCGGCGGCGGCCCAGCAGGTAGCAGAGAATCCGGCCAGCCATGGTTATAACCCCTTGCTGTTATATGGCGGCGTGGGGTTAGGTAAAACCCACTTAATGCATGCGGTGGGCAATGAACTGTTACGTCGCAATCCAAACGCCAAAGTGGTCTACCTCCACAGTGAGCGGTTTGTGGCAGACATGATTTCTGCCTTGCGTAACAAGACCATTAATGAGTTTAAGCGCTTTTACCGGTCTGTTGATGCCTTGCTGATTGATGATATTCAATTTTTTGCAGGAAAAGAGCAGTCCCAAGAGGAGTTTTTCCACACCTTCAATGCGTTACTGGAAAATGGACAACAGATCATTCTCACCTGCGACAAGTTTCCCAAAGAGGTGGATGGCCTGGAGGAACGACTGAAGAGCCGGTTTGGTTGGGGGTTGTCTCAGCCCATGGAACCGCCAGAGCTGGAAACCCGCGTGGCGATCCTGAAGAAGAAGGCCGAAGAGGCCAAGGTGGATCTGCCCAACGATGCCGCCTTCTTTATTGCCCAGCGAATTCGCTCAAACGTGCGGGAGCTGGAGGGGGCGCTGCGCCGTGTGATTGCTCACGTTCGCTTTACAGGCGCGCAGATTGATATCGGCCTGATCAAGGAAGCGCTGAAGGATTTGATTGCGTTGCAGGCGCGCCAGATCAGCATCGATAATATCCAGCGCATCGTCGCTGAGTACTACAAAATCAAGATTAACGATCTGCTGTCCCCACGTCGCACCCGTTCTGTGGCGCGGCCTCGTCAGGTGGCCATGGCGCTGTCGAAAGAGTTGACCAGCCACAGCCTGCCGGAAATTGGTGAGAATTTTGGTGGCCGGGATCACACCACTGTGCTGCACGCCTGTCGCAAGGTGCTGGAGTTGCGGGAATCCAATCCAGAAATTGAAGAAGATTATCAAAATCTGTTACGGACATTGACGTCCTAATCGGGGTGGCTCTGTGGCGAGTAAAACCCAATAATCAGAACGGGAAAGCGCAATGAAATTCTCAATCAATAGAGAACAGCTGCTCAAGCCGCTACAGCAGGTTGCAGCAGTAGTGGAAAAGCGGCAGACCTTGCCGGTACTGTCCAATGTGTTATTGGAAGTGGGTGATGGCCAGCTATCTATGACCGGGACAGACCTGGAGCTGGAGCTGGTCGCCCGTTTGCCGCTTGAGGGCGAGCTTGAGCCTGGCGAAACCACCGTACCGGCCCGCAAGCTGGTGGATATTGCCAAAAGCTTGCCGGCGGAGGCGGATATCCGTTTTGAGGTGGATGGTGAGCGCATGCTGGTTCGTTCTGGACGTAGCCGCTTTACCTTGTCTACCCTGCCCGCCTCAGAATTTCCGAATCTGGAAGACGCGGCCGCTGGCAGCAGCCTGGAGATGAAGCCGGATATGCTGCGTAGTCTGATTGACCGAACGGCATTTTCCATGGCTCAGCAGGACGTGCGTTACTATCTGAACGGGATGCTGTTTGAGCTTAAGCCAGGTCGCCTGCGGGCGGTGGCCACCGATGGCCATCGTCTGGCCCTGTGCGATGCGGAGCTGGATTCCCCGGTGGAAGAGGCGTCAGTCATTCTGCCGCGCAAGGGGGTGATGGAGTTGTCCCGTATCTTGGGGGATACCGGAGAAGCCGCACGACTAACAATTGGGCGTAATCATGTGCGCATCGTGGTTGGGGCTATCACCTTCACATCCAAACTGGTCGACGGCAAATTTCCAGAATATGACCGAGTGATCCCGAAGGAAGGCTCCCGCAAGGTGGTAGCTGACCGTGAGACCCTGCGCCAAGCGTTGGCTCGAGTGGCGATTCTTTCTAACGAAAAGTACCGCGGTGTGCGGGTGCAGCTGTCTGAAGGTAGTTTGCGGATTGTGGCTAACAACCCGGAGCAGGAAGAAGCGGAAGAAGAAGTGTCCGTGGATTTTAATGGCTCGCCGTTGGAAATCGGTTTCAATGTCAGTTATCTGTTGGATGTGCTAAATACCATGGGGGGCACGCAGGCGGAACTGGAGATGGGTGACAGCAATAGCAGTGCCCTTGTTTTCGATCCTGAGAGTAAGGCAGCCGTGTATGTGGTTATGCCGATGCGCCTCTGAGTATGCATTGTCTTGCCGGGGTGGTCGCCATTGTCGCCCCGTTGATGTTCTCCCCTCCTCTCCCTTCTGACCGCTGTTGCCTCTCCAATGCTTAGCCGTCTTCAGTTAAGCAATTTCCGTAATTACAGCACTGCTGAAGTGGATCTGTCGCCGTCCCTTAATGTAATCCTTGGGGATAATGGTAGCGGCAAGACCAGCTTGTTGGAGGCGATTTACTTTATCGGTAGTGGCGGACGCTCCTTTCGTGGTGGTCGTCTGTCGCGGTTGGTGCGTGATGGCGCTGAGGCCGCCACTTTGTACGCTGAAGTGGTGGGTGTTCAGGATATTCACCGTGTCGGTGTTCGTCGTACGCCTGGGGGAATTGATGCTATCAAGCTGGATGGGCAGACACCCAAGGCATTAAGTGAAGTGGCTGCCTTGTTGCCGGTATTGGCGTTGCATCCTACTTCGGTTGAGTTGGTTTTTGGTGCATCCCAGCTGCGCCGCCGGTTTTTGGACTGGGGAATGTTCCACGTGGAACATCAATTTATGCCGCTGTGGCGGGCGGGCTCCGCCGCGTTGAAGCAGCGCAACGCCCTTCTACGAACCGGTCATCCGAGCCTGCGCGAACTGGGCTTTTGGAATCAGCAACTGTCGCAGACTTCTGATAGAATCGAAGGGTTACGCAGAGGCTATCTGAATGCCCTGCAGCGTGGTCTTGATGAGGCCTTAACGGTACTGGCGCCGGAGCTGAAAATACGTCTTAGGTTGCAAACAGGGCTCCATAAGGGTGAGTCCTATGCCCAAGCATTGGCGCGTCTTCAGTCTGATGACTTGCGGCGTGGTTTTAGCCAAGCCGGGTTTCACCGCAGTGATATCCGTATAGAGAGCCACGGCGTTGTCGCCCGCGATCGTTTATCTCGCGGGCAAGCCAAGTTGGTCGCCTATGGGCTGGTGTTGGCTCAGCTGCCCATGATTAGTCAGTCAGGCAAGGTTTGCACCCTGTTGGTGGACGATCTGGCTGCTGAGTTGGACGAAGAGCACCGTAATCAATTGCTTGGCTATCTAGCCACCACGGGCCACCAAACATTAATTACCGCGCTGGATATGCCCCAATGGGCTGCCATCGTTAATGATAATGACGCATTACAGTCGGTCGAGAGCAAAATGTTCCACGTGGAACATGGAAAGCTGCGATCCCTCACCGAGAGCAAATAAGGAAATACCATGGCGGAGAAAAATTACGATTCATCCAGCATTAAGGTGCTGAAAGGATTGGATGCCGTACGTAAACGTCCAGGCATGTATATCGGTGATACGGATGATGGCACAGGCCTGCACCACATGGTGTTTGAGGTCGTAGATAACTCCATCGATGAAGCACTGGCCGGTTTTTGCTCTGAAATCAAAGTGGTCATCCATCCCGATGAGTCCATGTCTATCCAGGATAATGGCCGTGGTATTCCTACCGATATGCACGAGGAAGAAGGTGTTAGTGCAGCGGAAGTGATCATGACGGTGCTGCACGCTGGTGGTAAGTTCGACGATAACACCTACAAGGTGTCCGGTGGCCTGCATGGTGTGGGCGTTTCAGTGGTAAATGCTTTGTCAGAAGAGCTGAAATTGACTATCCGCCGTAATGGCGAGGTCCACGAGCAGATTTATAATCACGGGGTGCCAGCCAAACCACTGGAAGTGGTGGGCACGACTGATTCCAGCGGCACGGCGGTGCACTTTCGCCCTTCCCAGGAAACGTTCAGTAATATCAAATTCCACTACGATATTCTTGCTAAACGCTTGCGTGAGCTGAGTTTCTTGAATTCCGGTGTGCGTATTCACTTGATGGATGAGCGTAGCGGCGACGAGGACGTTTTCGAATATGAAGGTGGCTTGAGTGCTTTCGTCAGCTACCTCAACACCAACAAAACCGCGCTAAACCAGGTCTTTCACTTCAACTATGAGCGCGAAGAGGATGGTATTGCGGTAGAAGTGGCCATGCAGTGGAATGATTCCTATCAGGAAAATATCTTCTGCTTTACCAACAATATTCCCCAGCGCGATGGTGGTACTCACCTGGCAGGCTTTAGGGCGGCGCTGACTCGTACCTTGAACAGCTACATGGACAAGGAAGGGTTCCTCAAGAAGGAAAAAGCTAATCCATCCGGTGATGATGCCCGGGAAGGGCTGACTGCGGTGGTTTCCGTGAAAGTGCCGGATCCCAAGTTCTCCAGCCAGACTAAGGACAAGCTGGTGTCCTCCGAGGTAAAAAGTGCGGTGGAACAAACCATGGGCGATCTTTTCCAGGATTATTTGCTGGAAAATCCGGGGGAAGCACGCAGTATTGTACAGAAAATTATCGATGCGGCCCGTGCCCGTGATGCGGCTCGTAAAGCCCGTGAGATGACTCGCCGTAAAGGGGCATTGGATATTGCCGGCCTGCCCGGAAAACTGGCGGATTGCCAGCAGAAAGACCCGGCGTTGTCTGAACTCTACATTGTGGAGGGTGATTCTGCGGGTGGTTCGGCCAAGCAGGGTCGAGACCGCAAGAACCAGGCGATTCTGCCGCTTAAGGGTAAAATTCTGAACGTGGAAAAAGCCCGTTTCGACAAGATGTTGTCTTCTCAGGAAGTGGGTACCCTGATTACGGCCCTGGGCTGTGGTATTGGACGAGATGAGTACAATATCGAAAAGCTGCGTTACCACCGCATCATCATCATGACCGATGCTGACGTGGATGGGTCACACATCCGTACCCTGTTACTCACCTTCTTCTTCCGTCAGCTCCCCGAGCTGATTGAGCGTGGTTACGTCTATATCGCTCAGCCGCCGTTGTACAAGGTGAAGAAAGGCAAGCAGGAGACCTACCTGAAGGATGATCCAGCCATGGAGGAGTATTTGACTACCTTGGCGCTGGACAAAACGGGTTTGTATCCGGGTAATGATGCTCCGCCTATCAGTGGTGAGCCCCTGGCCAAGCTGATTACCGAATACCGTAGCGTAATGAAGATTGTCGATCGCCAGTCCCGGGTGTTCCCGGAAGAAGTGCTGGAACAGATGATTTATATGCCGTCACTCAGCGAAGCTTCATTGAATGACGAAACCGCCATGATGCAATGGTGTGAGATCCTGGGTAAACGTGTGGATGCGATTACTGATGCGACCCAGACCTTCACGATTACGGCTCAGCGGGATGCGGAACGGGGCCTGTATCTGCCACGTGTGCAAGTACTCGCTCACGGTGTGCCCCGCGAATATAGGGTGACACTGGATTTCTTGCAGTCACCGGACTATCACAAAATCAAGGCTTTGGGAGAAACCCTGGAAGGTTTGCTAGCTGAGGATGCTTATATTCAACGTGGTGAGTCACAGCGGCCTATCCGTCATTTCGCAGAAGCTCTGGACTGGCTGATGGTTCAAGCTCGCCGTGGCACCAGTTTCCAGCGTTATAAAGGGCTAGGTGAGATGAACGCGGATCAGTTATGGGAAACCACAATGGACCCGGAAAGCCGCCATATGTTGCAGGTGACCATCGAAGATGCCATCGCAGCGGACCAGATTTTCACCTGCCTGATGGGTGACGATGTGGACCCACGCCGTCGGTTCATCGAGTCCAACGCGCTTCAGGTATCTAATTTGGATGTGTAAAGAGACACTGTAAGCGGAACGTTACTTGTAACACGTATTAAAAAAGCGAACCCAAGGGTTCGCTTTTTTGTATTACTGCAAAGTGCGGTAATTTGTTATACCGCAAAATCTTCCAGCTTGGCGCCTTTGCTCAAGGCATCCTGCAACCACAGCGGGCGTTTGCCGCGGCCGGTCCAAGTGTTGCCACTGTTGTTAGGATCGCGGAATTTTACTTTTGCAGGTCGACGTACCCCGGTTTTTTTCTTAGCCGCTTTTTTGCGGGTAGCCTTATTTTTGTCAGCAGAGCTTTTCAGCAGATCTTGAGGATCGACACCCAGAGTCTTGGCCATTTTTTCCAGTACAGCCTGGGCATTTTTCAAATCGGCTTTACGCTTTTTATCCAGCGCGGACTCTGCCTGCTTAATCAGTTTTTCCAGCTCTTCGACAGACAGTTCGTCAAGATTAATGCTCATTAAGGTGCCCTTGTTTTAGGTCATTGAATAACGGCCCAGACTGTAATTATTTTAAAAGGGCTTGGCAATATAAAAGCGATTAAATGCCCCCAAGTAACTCCTTTACCAAGTTTACCAACCGCTCATACTAATAGAATAGCGAAGGTTATACGTTTTAATTCGGGTAGTGATCCGCTATCCATTGCTGTACTTCAGCGGTTATCTGCTTGGCTTTTTTATTTTCGGTCGAAATGGGGGGGCTTATGCGCAAGGTGATCGTACCGGGATAACGGATCCAAGTTTTTCGCGGCCAGCAATTTCCGCTGTTATGAGAAATCGCAATAACGGGTACACCAGCTTGGCTTGCTAGCAAACTGCCACCGTGGTTGAACTTGCCCAAGGTGTGGGGCGGTTGTCGTGTTCCTTCCGGGAAGATGAGCACCGGCAGGCCGCTTTTGAGGCGTTGTTTGCCTTGGGAAAGAACGGATTTCAGCGCACCATTGCCATCACTTCGGTTGATGCGAATAGGATTAAGCAACGCCAAGCCCCAGCCGAAGAAAGGAATCCACAGCAGTTCTCTTTTTAACACGGTGGCTTGTGGGCTAATGAGTACTTGTAGGTAAAAGGTTTCCCAGCTGCTCTGGTGGTTAGCGAGGATGACGTAGACGTCTTCGCTGAGGTGTTCGTACCCTTCTAACTTTACGGTAATACGGTTGAGCCGCTGGTCGAGCCACATGGCAAAACGAGTCCACTGGTTAATAAACCGGTGGCGTGCATGTCGTGGCAGAAAGGGGCCGATAAGGACGCATAAGAAACTGTGAAAAATGCCGGTAAGGCTATACAGCACAAAAAAAAGTGCGCTGCGGACCTTAATCGACAGCGACGGTGGGGCCTGCTGGGTCATGCCTTTTCCTTCAAGGTGTGATCTGTAAAGTCAGCGAGGGAATCATAAATAGCAACGGTGCCCAAGGAGTCAGGCAGGCCCTTTTCAAGAGTCTTGTTTCCTTTACCGGTGCGTACCAGTACCGGTAGGCAATGGCGAGCGAGTCCTGCTTCAAGATCTCTAAGGCTATCACCAATCAACGGAGCCCCGGTCACATCGCCATACTCGGTAACAATCTGATCGATAAGACCGGGTAGTGGTTTGCGGCAAGTACAACCGTCATCGGGACCGTGGGGGCAGTAGACGATCTTGCCGAGCTTGCCGCCCTGCTCTGCTACCAAGGTGCGAAGTTGATCATGCATGGCCTCTAGCGTGGCCACATCATAGTAGCCCCGCGCGATACCCGATTGGTTCGTCGCCACTGTCACGATATAGCCTGCTTTACTTAAGCGGGCAATGGCGTCAATGCTACCGGGGATAGGAATCCACTCGTCTAGCGTTTTGATGTAGGCATTGGAGTCTTCGTTAATGACACCGTCACGATCGAGAATAATAATCTTACTCATGAGCGAATCTTTTTCCTCTGCCGTAGACCATCGTCATCGTGGCCAGCAATGCTTCTACGGCAGTTGTAATAAAGGCCGCTGACGAAGCGGCCTTTATTTAGGTTTTAGTGCACGGTTTTTATTCTTGCAACAAACTGATATCCGCCACATTCAGGAACAGGTCGCGCAGGAAGGCGAGCAACGCTAACCGGTTATTACGCACCGCTTCGTCTTCTGCCATTACCATGACGGTGTCAAAGAAGGTGTCCACAGGCTCACGCAGTTGCGCAAGCATTTCCAGCACGCTGGCATAGTCGCCGGCTTCCAGCAGTTCGTAGGTCTGTTCGAATGCGGCCACAACCATGTTGGTTAGCGTTTTTTCTGCTTCATCTTCCAGCAAGGCGCCATCGATTTCTTCGGCGGGTGCGGTATCCAGCTTGGCAAGGATGTTAGAGACGCGCTTGTTGGCAGCCGCTAGTGCTTGCGCCTCCTCACGTTGCTGGAAGGCCGCCACTGCTTTCACCCGGCGGTCGAAGTCCAGTGGCTTGCGGCAAGCATCGTCGATGGCCAACACCGACAAGATCACCGGGGTGGCGATGCCTTGTTCCTGATAAATGGCGCGGTAACGGCCTTTGATGAACTCGAAAGCGTCATCCACTTGGGCGGCATCGATACGTTCGCCCAGCTGTTCGGCTGCCTTATCCAATAGCTCACGCAGGTCCAGCGCCAGTTCATGCTCGATGATAATACGCAGCACGCCAAGGGTAGCGCGACGTAGCGCATAGGGATCTTTGGTGCCGCTGGGTTTCTGGCCAATACCGAAGATGCCTACCAGGGTATCGATTTTGTCGGCCAGGGAAACAGCCATGCCGGTTTTGCTTTGCGGCAAGGAGTCGCCGGCGAAACGTGGCAGATACTGTTCATACAAGGCGTTCGCCACCTCTTCCGGCTGGCCTTCGCGTTGGGCCATATAGAAGCCCATGATGCCCTGCATGGTGTCGAATTCGCCGACCATTTCGCTGTTCAGGTCGGCTTTGCTGAGTTCGCCGGCCAGCTTGGCGTTAGTCGCGTCACCCCCCATTTGTTCGGCGATCACCGCCGCCAGGCCACCGATGCGTTGGCATTTGTCAGCCACCGTACCCAGCTGCTGTTGGAATACCACATTGGCTAAGCCTTCGGCATGCTGAGCCAAAGTGCGCTTACAATCGTTGTCGTAAAAGAAGGCGGCATCGGCCAGGCGTGGACGGATGACCTTCTCGTTACCGTGGATCACCTGTTGAGGGTCCTTGGACTGGATATTGCTGATGGTAATAAAGCGGGGCATCAGCTTGCCGTCGTTATCCAGCACCGAGAAATATTTCTGGTGCTCTTCCATGGCGCTGATCAGGGCTTCCTGGGGAACGCGCAGGAAGTCATCATCAAAACTACCCATGAGTGCTTCGGGCCATTCCACAAGAGCGGTGACTTCGTTGAGCAGCTCGGGATTGATCTGGGCGACCCCGCCGGCTTCTTTGCCGGCCGCCAAGGTCTGTTCTTTAATCATGGCTTTACGGCGATCAAAGTCTGCCAGCACGTGACCGTCGTTTTCGATGCGCTGGGCATATTCGCTGGCAGTTGCCAGTTCGATAGCGCCTGGAGCGTGGAAGCGGTGGCCATAACTGGTGCGACCAGATTGCAGATCCAGCAGCTCAAACGGAATGACTTCGTCACCAAACAACGCCACCAGCCAGTGGGCCGGGCGCACAAACTGCACCTTGCGCTTGCCCCAACGCATGCGTTTGGGGATCGGCAACTTCTGGATAGCCTGGGTAAAAAAGGCGGGGATCAGTTCGGCGGCGCTTTTGCCCTGCTCGGTGATTTGCGCCACCAGACGTTCGCCTTTGCCGGTGTCCTGGCGGCCGAGCTGGTCTACGGTCAGTCCCAGCGAGGCGGCAAAGCCTTGGGCGGCCTTGGTTGGGTTGCCATCGCTGTCGAAGGCTGCCTGCACCGCAGGGCCCTGGCGTTCGATATCGCGGTCGGCCTGTTTCTCATCCAGATCCCGCACCAGCAAAGCCAGACGGCGAGGGGCGGCAAAACGTTCTACAGCACCGTGGTTCAGGCCAGCTTCATCCAGTTGGCGGACAAATTCATCAGTCAGCGCAGCACTCAGTGAGGCCAGCGCTTTCGGGGGCAGCTCTTCGGTGCCCAGTTCAATCAGTAAATCCCGGGACATTATTGCTTCCCCTTATTCTTTTGGCCGTCTTTCTGGGCCTGCTTGGCGGCCTTGTCATCCTGCTTTTGCAGCTCTGCCATTACTTCCTCGCGAATGGTGTCATCCGCCATGGGGAAGCCCAGCGCACGCCGCTTGTCGAAGTAGGCCTGGGCCACCGCCCGTGCCAGTGTGCGCACACGCAAGATAAAGCGCTGACGCTCGGTGACAGAAATAGCCTTGCGGGCATCCAGCAGGTTAAAGGTATGGGAGGCTTTGAGAACGTACTCGTAGGCCGGCAGCGGCAGGCCCGCGTCAATCAGCTTGGAGGATTCGCCCTCAAACAGGTCGAACTGCTTGAAAAGCTCGTCAACATTGGCGTGTTCGAAGTTGAAGGTGGACATTTCCACTTCGTTTTGCAGGAACACATCACCGTAGGTCACCTTGCCGAAGGGGCCATCTGACCACACCAGGTCGTAGACGGAATCCACGCCCTGGATGTACATGGCCAAGCGTTCCAGTCCATAGGTAATTTCACCGGTGACCGGATAACAGTCGATACCGCCCACTTGCTGAAAATAGGTGAACTGGGTGACTTCCATGCCGTTCAGCCACACTTCCCAGCCCAGGCCCCAGGCGCCCAGCGTGGGCGATTCCCAGTTGTCTTCCACGAAACGGATGTCGTGTACCAGTGGATCAAAGCCCAGCATACGCAGCGAGCCCAGATAGAGCTCCTGAATATTGTCTGGCGATGGCTTCAGCACCACCTGGAACTGATAATAGTGCTGCAGCCGGTTCGGGTTTTCCCCGTAGCGACCATCGGTGGGTCGGCGGGAGGGCTGCACATAGGCACTGTTCCAGTTTTCCGGGCCAATGGCGCGCAGGAAAGTGGAGGGGTGGAAAGTCCCTGCGCCTACTTCCATATCCAGCGGCTGCACAACGACACAGCCCTGTTCAGCCCAGTACTGTTGCAGGGCAAGAATAAGGCCTTGAAAGGTCAAAATATCCGTTTGCGGTTGTTCCGCCATGGTGAATCCTGTTATTCGGTAAAGGTATTCCGGTCCCAGATGGTCGCGAGGGATGGCCGCGAAAGGCGCCAAGTATACCGGCCCGGCCCGATCGGTGATACCGGTGGCGGCTGCCGGCTGCCGGGCAGAGAAGAGAGAGGTGAAAGAATGAACGAGCGTTGCCCCTGGTGCGGAGATGATCCGCTTTATCAGCACTACCACGACCATGAGTGGGGCGTACCCGACCATGATGATCGCAGCCTGTTCGAGTGCCTGAATCTGGAAGGCGCTCAAGCCGGGTTGAGCTGGATTACCGTATTGCGTAAACGTGAGCGCTACCGGCAGGTGTTTGATGGCTTCGATGCGGAGAAAATTGCCCGCTATGACGAGGGGAAAGTGACCGACTTGCTGTCTGACCCGGGCATTATCCGCAATCGTCTGAAAGTGTCGGCCACCATTGGTAATGCCCAGGCCTATCTGGCTCTGCGCGAGCAAGGCATCACTCTGGCTGAGTATCTGTGGGGTTTTGTAGGGGGGGAACCGCAGATTAACCATTACCGCACGCTGCAAGAAGTGCCCACGACCACCGCGGTGGCCCAAACTATGAGTAAGGACCTGAAGAAACGTGGCTTCCGGTTTGTCGGCCCTACCATCGCTTATGCTTTTATGCAGGCTACCGGCATGGTGAATGACCATCTCATCAGCTGCCCGAGGCACCGGGATTTGAGTTGAAAGTTCAACGTTGAAACATGATTGGGCTTGGCGGTGAATCGATGAGCGCCCCGCCGCACTTCGATTGCTGTGAGTGCGGCCAAGGCCTGTCTGTTAATGAGGAGCAGCATCGCACTTTTTAGCTTTGAGCTTGCTACGGAAAAGTTGGTACACCCCTTGCTGAGGCTTCCTCTACAAGGAGAGTGTTATGAACAACCCCAAGCCGATCGCTATTATTCAAACTGGCCATACTTACCCACAGATTCGCGAACACTATGGCGATTTCGATGACTGGGTTGCCCACGGACTGGGCACGGTATCGCCTGTGATACGAGTGAATGCCATTAAGGAGCGCTCGCTGCCCGCCCTGGAATCGTTGGCGGGTGTAGTGATCACCGGCTCTCACGCCATGGTCACCGAAGCCCAGCCGTGGATGAAGCAGCTGGCTCATTGGCTTTTTGCTACCGTGGAGAGCGCTCCGCAATTGCCTGTGTTGGGCCTGTGTTTTGGTCACCAATTGCTGGCCCAGGTGCTGGGCGGGGAAGTGGCGGATAATCCCCTGGGGATGCAAGTGGGCACAGTGCCGCTGCGGTTTACTGCGGCTGGGCAGCAGGATGCGCTGTTAGGGGCCATGGCTGGCCATCCGTGGGCGCAAGTGGTGCACAGGCAGTCAGTGCTTACTCCTCCCCCGGGTAGCACCGTGCTGGCCAGTAACGTGCATGATGCCTGCCAAGCCTTTCGTTATGGAGAGAGAGTATGGGGAGTGCAGTTCCACCCTGAATTCAGTGCAGATGTGATGCGTTCCTACCTGCAGAGATTGAGTGGTGAGGGCTTAATGCAGCAACAGGTAGATACGCACCTTCAGAATGTGCGCGAATGCCGGGATGCCAGCGCCCTGCTCGCCCGCTTCGCCCAGCTAACGCTAGCGCAGGTGGCGTGAGAGCAATGACAGTCTTTAACGTGGTATGGCGCGGAGTGGCTTAATGATTGCCCGCGCTCAGTCTTTGGGCTCGCCACCATGACACTTTAGATTATGGTGGCTGTCCAGTTTTTCAGCTTGAGGCTCGTGGCGTTCGCGCGCGCCGCCAGCGATGCTCCTGCAAGGAGTTAGGCTGGCTAGTTAGCGTTAGCGTTGCCAAATACTGTTCCGATCAGTGCGCTACCCTGCTGCATGGGGTTCTGGCGAATCAAGGTTTCTTGCTCGCCGATGCGTGTGTATAGCTCATTCATGCTGTTGTCGATGACGTAGCTGTCCAGATCGAGGCTGGGCTTGTTAGTAAGTGGTAACTTATCATAAGCGCCTAGCATTGTCTGGTATTGGTCGTAAAAACCGGTCTGGCGCAGGTTGTCTTCCACGATGGGCTGGAAGCGCTCTCGAAGGCTGCTTTCGGTCTCGCCGCGGAAGTAGGTGGTAGCAGCGGTGTCCCCTCCTTGAATGATTCCCAGGGCATCATCTACGCTCATGGCATTAATGGCGTTTTTGAATACGGGGGCGCCGGAGGCCACCGCCTTTTCTGCCCCGCGGTTCATGGCTTTTTCCAGCTGATCCACGTAGCTGCCAAGGCCGAACTTACGCAAAGTATTGGTAACCGGATCCGCGGTTTTAGGCAGTTTCATATTCATGGCCCCTTCCTGGGACAGCTGGCTGGCCGCCACATCGGTGCCTTTGATGAGGGCTTCTTTGATTCCGGCGGCCAGCTTTTCTTCGGTGTTGTAACCGGCGTTTTTGGCCATCTGGTTGCCCATGTTGATCCAGGGCGTGGCTGATTCCATATTCTGACAGCCAGCTAATATCAGGGCTATTGCAATGGGCAGTAGTTTCTTCACGGTGTTCTCCTTGTTTTCGGGCGTTATGCTACTGCAAGGGCGGTGACTGCTAAACTGCTATTTTTGTAGGAGCCCCTCTCAAGGTGCGAATCGGTTGTTATTGAGAGAAGGCATTAATGAGAACGGCCAATCTTCCAGGGCAGGTTGCGATCCTGGTATCGCTTCTTTCCTTGGGCCAAGCTTCGCACCTTGGAGGGGGTCGTACAACATCGCAGGCTGCCGGCCAAGGGGCTCAATGAGCGAAGACGATTACCGCGAACAGCATAAACAGCGTCTAGCCTACATGCCTTGGCTGTACGGCCGCTTGAAACCCAGGCATAGAGCTTGGGTGGAGCCCTGGCAGCAGGAGATCCAGCACCGGTTGATGGCACTGGAAACGGTGCATTGCGGGCAGGATTGTTTTGTGGCGCCGCAGGCGGTTCTGTTAGCCGAGCCGGGTCGCGATATTTTTCTGGGAGATGGCTGTCAAATCGCCGCGGATTGCGTTATTCATGGCCCTGTTCGGTTGGGTCAGCGGGTCAGCATTAACCATCATGTGAGCATGGAAGGAGGTGCAGCGGGTATTGAGATCGGTGATGACACCCGCATTGCCGCTTATTGCACCCTCTTTGCGTTTAATCATGGCATGGAGGCAGACCGGTTGGTGCGCGAGCAGCCGGTGAGCTCCCGTGGGATTCGCATTGGCTGTGATGTCTGGATGGGTGCCCGGGCGGGCATCGTTGATGGCGTTACCCTGGGGGATCATGCGGTGGTAGGCATGGGTGCGGTGGTCACCCGTGATGTGCCGCCTTGGACCATCGTGGCCGGTAACCCCGCCCGCCCCATTGGCCGCCGACCGGGGGCCCCATCCTGCTGAGCATGCTACGTGATACTCGGTAACCGCCTTTTATTAAACGATGTTTAATCGTTGTATTGATTGAACACCGTATGAAAGAGAATAATGAGGCGGGTGCCCGGCAAAGAATAGCGCGTGATGGAGATAGTCTGGAGTGCTTGTAACGAGAATAATGATGCACTGGGCAATAAAAGCCGTTCACTATCGCATGGCCATTACTTGTCTTATGCGGGCTGTATGTCTAAAACAAAAAGACGATTGAGCATTAACCATGGCACGCCGAAATCAACATAGTCGTGAAGAACTTCAGGCACTGGCAATCGAAGCGGTGCGTGAATTGGTTGCAGAGCAAGGGCTGGCCAAACTCAGTGTGCGCAAGGTCGCTGAAAAAATACGCTATACCCCGGGGATGCTGTATCACGTTTTTACCAATCTCGATGACCTGATTTTGCATGCCAATGCGGCCACACTCGACATCTTGTTAGCGGATATGAGGGCACCGGTCGATCTGGGCCCTTCCCAGGCATTGCATAAAATGGCTAGCGCCTACCTGCGCCTGGCGCGCACGCAAACCGCTCTGTGGCAGATGGTCTTTATGCACCGTATGCAACATGCGGCGCCCGTGCCGGCTTGGTATCAGCAACGTACCACGCAGTTGTTCGAGCGGGTGGAACAGCAAATGGCCCGGATGGCGGATCGGCAATCTGTCGAGGCGATTCATCTGGCAGCCCGAACCCTGTGGAGTAGTGTCCATGGCATCGCGGCATTGGCAGCAGAGAACAAGCTTGAGGTGACCGGTGAAGTGGATGAACAGGCAATGTTGGATTCATTGCTGGAAAATTATCTGAAAAGCTGGGCGGGGCTGGAAAGCAGTTGAGAGTGCAAATTTTAGCTCGCCTATTAAAACGGATGATGGCGACAACGGTAAAAAGGAATAAACAGTGAAAAAAGGGTTGTTTTCATTATTGGTCTCACGGCGTTTCGGGCCGTTTTTCTTTACCCAATTCTTGGGGGCCTTTAACGATAATGTGTTTCGCCAAGCACTGATTCTTCTTATTGCTTCTGGCGTCGTTAGCACGGTCAGCGTTAACACACTGAACAATGTAGCGTTAGCATTGTTTATCGTCCCGTTCTTTTTGTTTTCCGCCCTGGCTGGTCAAGTGGCAGACAAGTACGACAAGGCAACCCTGGTGCGCAAGATCAAGATGGTGGAAGTGTTCATTATGTCCGCCGCTGCAGTGGGCTTCTTTTTTGATGGTGTCTACTTTTTGTTGGCAGTGCTGTTTTGTATGGGTCTGCAATCCACTTTTTTCGGGCCGATTAAGTATTCGATTATCCCCCAACATCTGACAGACAAGGAATTGGTTTCCGGCAACGCGCTGGTGGAAATGGGCACCTTTATGGCGATCTTGCTGGGCTCCATTTCTGGCGTTTTTTTGAAGATGGATGGCGTGGGTGATGGTGTGGTTGCCATGACGGTGGTAGGACTGGCGCTGTTGGGTTACCTGGCGGCCAGGGGGATTCCTGCCGCTCCGGCAGCGGATACCTCTATCAAGATAAACTGGAATTTGTGGAAAGAAACCTGGCACATCGTCGGCTATGCACGGGAAGTGAAATCCGTGTGGATGTGCGTGCTGGCGATTTCCTGGTTTTGGTTTATGGGGGCGGCGTATACCACGCAGCTCAAAGTCTATGTGGACGATTATCTGTTCGGCACCGATGGTTTGTACGCCTTGCTGCTGGGCACCTTTTCCGTGGGGATCGGTTTGGGCTCGTTCCTGTGTGAAAAGCTCTCGGGCAAGCGGGTAGAATTGGGGCTGGTGCCGTTGGGATCTATTGGCTTGAGCGTGTTCGGTATCGATTTGTTCTTTTCTTATGCCGGATTGGCAGACGTTGGATCGGTAACGAATAACAGTATTGGCGTCGCCAGCTTCCTGCAGCAGGCGGGTGGTTATCGCGTGCTATTGGATCTGCTCGGTATCGGGGTGTTCGGTGGCTTCTATATTGTGCCATTGTTTGCCTTTATCCAGCACCGGGCCAACCCCAAGCACCTGTCGAGGATCATTGCCGCCAACAATATTCTCAATGCCCTGCTGATGGTCTTGTCCGCGGTGGCGGGTATTGTCTTGATCGGTTTGTTGGAAATAACCGTTCCACAGTTTTTCCTTGCCCTGGCTCTGAGCAATATTCTGGTGGCCGCCTATACTTATACCGTGGTGCCGGAATTTCTGATCCGCTTGTTGGTGTGGATGCTTACCCACACCATGTACCGTGTAAAGCATACGGGGATGGACAATATTCCGGATGAAGGGCCCTGCATGCTGGTCTGTAATCATGTGAGCTACGTGGATGCATTGTTGTTGGCAGGCGCCATCCGCCGCCCGGTTCGTTTTGTGATGTTTAAACCGATTTATGATATGCCGGTACTGAATTATATTTTCCGCACCGGCAAGACGATTCCGATTGATTCCAAATCCCGTAATCCGAAGATTTACGAACGGGCATTTGTGCGTATTCGGGAAGAATTGGCTGCCGGGGAAGTGGTGTGTATTTTTCCAGAAGGCCGGCTAACCGAAGATGGCGAGGTTGATGAATTCCGCGCCGGGATTGAAAAAATTGTTAGCGACAGCCCCGTGCCAGTGATTCCCATGGCCTTGTCGGGGCTGTGGGGCAGCTTTTTCAGCCACAAGGGCGGCAAGGCCTTGACGCATCTGCCCCGTCGTTTCTGGTCACGCATCAAATTGGCCGTGGGCACAGGGGTGTCGCCTCAGGAGGTGCAAGCCAGCGACTTGCGCAAACGCGTTTTGGCACTGCGAGAATGCCCTTGATAGTGCCTTCGATAGTGCCTTCGTTGCGTAAAACATACGCAGGGTAACTTGGCAGCCAGGTAAAAAGACCGGAAAATTAATAATAAAAGGGCGCGCTGTATACTTTGCGACCATGGTTAGAACTGGCGACAGAGCGAGCCCATAACGATAAATAACAACAAGGGGCCCATACTTTCTGCTGGGTTTCCCTGTTGCCGATGCCGTAGGAATGGTTATTGGCGTGTAGCACTCGGCGAGATAATAGTCATTGCTGTTTCTTATTGTTAGGCTGGAGCCCCTTTGCAGCAGTTATGGTTATGCTTCAAATTAGTCGTAATGTACAGATTCCGGACAACGAGATCGATCTGCAAGCGATTCGCGCCCAGGGCAGCGGTGGCCAAAACGTGAACAAGGTCGCCTCGGCGATTCATCTGCGTTTCGATATTCGCGCCTCCTCCCTGCCCGATCGCTACAAGGAAAGACTGCTGGCGTTGAGCGACCAGCGCATTACCAGTGATGGCGTGGTGGTGATCAAGGCCCAGCAGTTCCGCACCCAAGAAATGAACAAGGAAAATGCTCTGGCCCGGCTGGCCCAGTTGATAAAAAACGTGACGGTGGAACAAAAACCCCGCAAGGCCACCCGCCCTACCCTGGGGAGCAAACGCCGCCGCCTGGACAGCAAGACCAAGCACGGAAAAACCAAATCCCTGCGTGGCAAGGTGGATCCACACTAGAGATTGCTCACACAGACAGGGCGGGTGGTTCGCAGTGTACCGGCGTTGGTTGTTCCCTCTCTCATCGCCATCGCCAAACATGCACTGCGTTTTTATTCTTTGCTGGGCCATTGTGGGGGGCTGGGAACGGTATGAGTGAAGCGTGAGCAGGGTATAGATTCTCAGCTGCTGGCACCGTTATTGCCTGCATTGGGAGAAGGCTGCACGGTGGTGTTATCACCGCAGGGTTGTCGCAGCCTCGATGACACTGACACCTGAAATCGTTCAAGCCGCGCGGGCTGCGGCAGTCGCAACAGGCTAATGTGCCATTACCCCCGGTGGGATCGCGTAATGGCGGCGGTCTCAGGGCAACGGGTCGCCCGGGTGGCGGAACTCCACAATGGTTGGCTGACCGGCTCACACCCGGACAGAGGGAAGCGGCGCTGGCCGCGCTGGAGACTATGTTGGTAATGCGCAACGCACTGACTCTACTGTTGTTGAGCCTGCCGCTCACCGGGCTGGCTGACACCGATTGCGAAACCGGGTATTTTGCTTTGCAGCAGGCCCTGGCCCGAGCCGGCATTGATGATGCGCAGGCACGAACGCTGACAGGCTTCCCCCACTTGGGCGTGGATCGCTGGTTAGCCTTTCAGCAGCGCAAGGCCGTCAGCGAGCCTCAACAACAACAGTGGATTCGTTTGGCTACAGCCAAGGCTTGGCGAGATCAGTCCGTGCTGGTTCAGCGGCTCACCACGGATGGCGATGGTTTTTCCCCGCAAACAGCGCAAACATTGTTGGCCTCCTGCCTACCGGTGCTTGCCGCGCGAACAGATTTTTCTGTGTTACCCCAAGCCGAGATTCCAGACAGTTACGCTACGTGGTTGCGGGTAGCCGGGATGTACCCTCTTATGGCCTGGCTGGCCACAGGATCGATTGATGATTATCACCGGGAAATGAGTGCGCGTTTTCGCGATCCGGCGCGTCAACCTCAGCAACAATTTTCGCCGCCTACGGGGGGCACTGTGCCGGTGACGCCGGACGTATTGTCGGCGAATCCGCTGCGCATACCTTTGCCGGACACAGAGCAATGGCAGGCAATGTTATCGCACTACGCGCCGGTTGTTGCGGTGTCCGACACCCAGCCTTGGAATGTGCCGGGGCGGATTCAGCTAGATGAAACGCGTACGCCGGTAATCCGCACTGAGACACCTGTCAGTTATACTTGGCCGAGCTGGACCCATTTTCGTAGCAAAAACCTTCTACAAATCAACTACCAGTTTTGGTTCAGCAAGCGCCCGAAAAAGGGCTGGCTGGATACCTATGCGGGCTCTCTTGATGGGATAATTTGGCGGGTGACCCTCAAGCCCAATGGCAAGGTTTTGTTTTACGACAGCATCCACCCTTGTGGCTGTTATCACAAAATCTATCCTGTCGACCCGACGTTGAAAGCGGCAGACATAGAGGGTGATAAGCCGGTGTTCTATCCCGGCCACGTGATGGATGCCCATGATGAACGCCTCACCCTGTTGCTGGAGCCAGACACCCATTATCTGGTTCGCGTGACCCCGACATCAGATCTCTTACCCACCAGCTCCTATCAGCTGGCTGATGCCAACGCGCTCCGAGCGTTGAAACATAAAGATGGTACTGTCGCCAGCCTGTTCAATGCCCGTGGGCTTGTGCCAATCTCAAAACGGGCAGAGCGGTTCTATTTATGGCCCATGGGAATACCGTCTGCCGGCGCCATGCGCCAGCCAGGCGAGCATGCGATCGCGTTCAAGGGTCGTCGTCATTTTGATGAAGCAACCTTGGCAGAAACATTGTTTGAATAGTACGCCGAGCTTTAGAGAAAGCCTCTCGCCTCTGCAAAAGCCCCATTAGTAGCGAATAGATCTGATATCTCGAGATTGCATCTTTAGGGTTGAGGGCTGTGTTTAACTCACGCTGCCGAACTCTTCACGCGCGTGGTACCGCAGAGCCAGTCTTCAAAGCCGGAACGCATGAAAATTAAGTGGGGCTTTTTCGTGGCGGGCCACTGGTTGGGCTGTTGATTGGAGTTTGCTATCCGGTTAGCGGCTAAGCCGGCTAGTAGAGCGATTATTCCTAGTGAAGCTATACGAAAATATAGGGCTGTATCCTTCCCTGTTACGGTGTAAAGAATTTATTGGGCGTGCCGCATAATAAAGTTCGGGTCTTTATGTCGAATAAGAGCACTGGGCTCTGTAGTAAGTCGCTGATTTTCAGTGAGGGAGGCGGATAGCAAGGGCGCTCATTGACACAAACTCCTTATCCCTTTGGCGTTATAGGATTGCTCCCCTGCCCCTGCCCTTTGTTAAGCTTGGGTCCGCATTAATGCCTACGGAGCTAAACCATGAAAGCCATCGCTACCACCGGCTGGGGCCTCAAGCCCACCCTCTCTCTGATCAAAACAGCGGCTCCGGGACGATTAAAAGCGGATGACGTGCTGGTGGCTGTCCATGCAGCGTCGGTTAACCCCAAAGATTGGAAGCTGAACTACAATTTGGCGGTGGCAGCGAGCCCGGTGATGGTTAAACAACTAAAGCCCCTGTTTGGTGATGACCTGGCGGGCATCGTGGTGGACACGGGCCGTAATGTTAGTGACTTCGAGATCGGTGATGCGGTTTATGGAATGGATATGCGCCTGCGTACCGCATCGCTGGCGGAGCTGACCCTGATTGACCAGCGTCGCATTGCAAAAAAACCGGAGAACCTGTCATTTACTCAAGCCGCCGCCATGCCTCTGGCCGCCCTCACCGCGCTGCAAGGGTTGCGTAAAGGGAAAGCGGAAGCGGGGAAAAAGGTATTGATTATCGGCGCGTCTGGTGGAGTGGGTAGTTTCGCCGTTCAAATAGCGAAAAACCTGGGCCTGCATGTTACCGGTGTGTGCAGTGGTCGGAACACCGATTTTGTTCGTGAGTTAGGGGCGGATGCGGTGATTGATTACACCCAGGGGGATTACCGCCCTTCGGCGGGTGAGTTCGATCTGGTATTCGATGTGACATCTTATGAAACGCCGCTAACGTGTGCCGCGCTGTTGGGCAAGAAAGGCTACTTCATTTCCACTGGTGGCGATGGCAAGTCCATGTTGGCCACCCCGCTCTACCGGCTGTTGGGCAAAAAAGCCGGCACAGTGGTGGTCGAATCATATCGGCGTGATCTGGAAACACTAAAGGCCATGGTGGAAGCGGGTTCTTTGACGCCGGTTATTGATAGCGTTTTTACGTTGGCAGAGAGCGAAGCGGCCTATAACCGCAGCCGTTCCGGCCGCTGCCGGGGGAAAGTGGTTATTAAGGTGGCTAACGCCTGACGCACTGATGCGTTAGGCAAGGCTATGGCCCAGTCGTGTCGGTTAGCCGCACGGCAACCCCTGTTTCGGTATTCCCTGCCCTTGAACCGAAAAGAGTTACCCACTGATTCTTTACCAGAAGCAATGTGGCCTGTGCGGTGCTATGCCCTCGTTGGCTAGTGCTGTAGTCACCAACGAATTGGAAGCGGAATTGTTCAGGCTGCTCAAGATCGGGCTGTATGGCGTAGCCCAGAGTGAACGGTTCAGAGGCAATGAACCCTTTATCCTCAATATCCACAGCAACATTCAGGGCGTCAGCTGAAGCCATGAATGAAGGCAAGGGACGTGTTGAGCGACCATCGGATGCAGTGACCGCGCACTCACAATAACGTATCTCCATTCGTAACGGTTTGGCAGAGAGATAGGTTGCCATTGCCGCTGTATCGGCCAGCGCAAAACCAGACACCAGCAGTAACAACACCGACCAAAACCGTTTTGCTATTGTGCTCATGATATTTTCTCCGCGTTGATCTGGTTTGTTTCAAGTCTTATTTTGCCCGTGCTGCGTGCAACTTTTTATAGCTTTCGATTAGGCGTTGGTGTTTTTCCAGCCCTTCCAGTTGCATATTGGTGGGGGTCAGGCCGGGGAAACGGAGGCTGCCTTCAACAGCGCCAATGACGGTTTCCAGGGTATCTTCACCGTACATGCGCCCCAGGTTTGTGCGGTAGTCATCCAGTGACAACTCTTCGTCCAGGGTAATTTCCAGTACCGCATTAACAGCTCGGTAGAACAGGCCGCGTTCCACGGTGTTGTCGTTGAACTGGATAAACATGTCCACCAGCTCCAGCGCATCTTCATGGCGCTGTAATGCCAGATAGATCAGCAGCTTCAATTCCAGAATAGTGAGCTGGCCCCATACGGTGTTCTCATCGAACTCGATACCGATCAGGGTGATAATGTCGGTGTAGTTATCAATCTGGCTTTCTTCCAGCCGTTCCACCAGCTGGCTCAGCTGCTCATCGCTGAGGCGGTGCAAATTGAGAATGTCCTCGCGGTAATCCAGCGCCATGTTGGTGTTGTCCCATACCAGATCTTCCACCGGGTACACCTCGGAAAAATCAGGCACCAAAATGCGGCACACCGGTGCGCCTAGCTCTTCGTAAACAGCCACGTAGGCTTCTTTCTCCAGGCTTTCGAGAATGCCAAACAGGCGCGCGCTTTCTTCTTCTGTAGTGCCAGAGAAATCCCATTCGCAAAAAGATTCATCGGCCTGGGCACTAAAGAAACGCCAGCTCACGACTCCGCTGGAATCAATGAAGTGTTCCACGAAATTGTTGGGCTCGCAGACTTCCTGGCTATTAAACGTGGGCGGTGGCAAATCGTTGAGGCCTTCGAAGCTGCGACCTTGCAGCAGCTCGGTAAGGCTGCGTTCCAGTGCGACTTCGAAGCTTGGGTGGGCACCAAAGGAGGCAAAAACCCCGCCGGTGCGCGGGTTCATCAGCGTTACGCACATAACCGGGAATTGCCCGCCTAGAGAGGCGTCTTTCACCAACACCGGAAACCCTTGTTCCTCCAGGGCGGTGATACCTTCAACAATGCCGGGATACTTGGCCAATACTTCTTGGGGCACATCCGGCAGGGCAATCTCTTCTTCAATGATGTGCTTCTTCACCGCCCGTTCAAAAATTTCCGACAGGCATTGCACCTTGGCTTCGGCCAAAGTATTACCGGCACTCATGCCGTTACTCAGGAACAGGTTTTCAATGAGATTGGAGGGGAAATACACGGTCTCGCCGTCGGACTGGCGAACGAACGGTAATGAGCAGATGCCCCGGTCGGCTCGGCCGGAGTTGGTATCAATCAGGTTGGAGCCACCCAGCTCCCCTTCCGGGTTATAGATGCCCAAACAGTAGTCATCCAGGATACCTTCGGGCAGCGCGTCGTTGGGGCCGGGCTTGAACCACTGTTCGTTGGGGTAATGAACAAAATCGCTGTTGGCAATTTCTTCGCCAAAGAACTGGTCATTGTAGAAGAAATTGCAGTTAAGCCGTTCGATGAATTCGCCCAGCGCCGAACATAGGGCGGCTTCCTTGGTAGCGCCCTTGCCGTTGGTAAAACACAAGGGGGAAGCAGCGTCACGCACGTGCAGCGACCAAACATGGGGAACGATGTTACGCCAGGAGGCGATTTCGATCTTCATCCCCAATTCCGCGAGGATCGCGGTCATGTTGGCGATGGTCTGCTCCAGCGGCAGGTCTTTGCCTTCAATAAAGGTACGGTGGGCCTCGTCCGGTTCCACCATCAGCAGGGCCTGGGCGTCTTCGGTGAGGCTGTCCACCTGCTCGATCTGGAAATCCGGCCCGGTCTGGACCACCTTCTTCACCGTGCAGCGATCAATCGAGCGAAGTATCCCCTGGCGGTCCTTGTCGGAAATATCCTCCGGTAGCTCCACCTGAATCTTGAAGATCTGGTTATAGCGGTCTTCCGGGTCAACGATGTTGTTTTGCGACAGGCGGATATTGTCGGTGGGAATATCCCGCGCCTTGCAGTACACCTTCACGAAATAGGCCGCGCACATGGCCGATGATGCCAGGAAATAATCAAACGGACTGGGTGCCGAGCCATCGCCCTTGTAGCGGATGGGCTGGTCGGTGATGACGGTAAAGTCGTCGAACTTGGCTTCCAGGCGAAGGTTATCGAGGAAGTTGACGTTGATTTCCATGGGGCGGCTACCGGGTTAAGGAATGGCGGGCGTGGGCCATTATCCAGTTTTTGAGGGGCGGCGTCTTGGTGGGCGGCTAGTCGGGGTGTGCCTTTATATTTTCCCTTCATCATCTTTTTGCATCGCCAGTGCTCCCCATCCCAGCAACAGGATAAACCGCTCAGCCTGTTCCTTGAGCTCCTCGCGCCGCTCGGGCTCTTCCAGGTACTCAAGGCCGATAAACGTCATTTGCCGGGTAACCGTGAGGGCAATTTCAGGGATCACTTTTTTATCCGTAATCGGTAGTGTCAGGTCGAAAGTGGGATCGCTGGCTAAATCACTGGCGATGCTATTGACCAGTTCCTGAGTGGCTTTGCGTAACAGTGGCGAGGAGCCGTGTATTTCACGGATGCCGGTTATATAAGCATTTTTATTGGCAGAAAAATGATCCAGCGTCAGCTCAACGGACGCGCGGACGGCCTGCTGTGCGCGTTTCACTGTTGTGCCCAGGTCCGCCGTTTGGCTTTGCGGAATTTCGCGCATGGGAACGCGCCAGCAATCACGCACCGAGGTTCGGAGTCCCGCGCCAAGCTGGTGAATCATGGTCAGGGCAAAGTCATCAAAATTTTCAAAATGACGGTAGAAGGTGTTGGGATTCAGCCCGGCAACGCGAGCGATCTCCCGTAACCCTAGCGATGCCAGGCTTCGCGTAGTGGACGCCAATATTAAGGCTGCCTGGATTAATCGATCCCGGCCGCCCCCCATCTTATTGTCTTGCCTCGGTTCATTCTTGTCATTCATGTCTATAGGTTACGGAGTTTTCGGGAAGGATTCCAAGCGCTTATAGGCGAGCCTTGGTTGACATGAGGTATACACCTGTCTACATTGCTGAATGTGTACAGATGTATACCAACGTCGTCAGCGTACTGACGACCCGACTGGAGGACGTTTCATCATGACCGCATCCGACGCGAACCGGACAGAACCCGGTACGATCTATATGCCCACCTTGCGCAATCTGCGTTTCAATCTCGACCCGGAAAAGATCGCCACTTGGAACAAGGACAGCATCCACCTTTCTCAATTCATGAATACGCTATCGATATTTTTCCCTGTAGGGGAGCGTTTCTTCATTGATAGCGTGCGCCACTACCGTGATACGGTTAGCGATAGTGAATTGAAAAAAGCGGTGTCTACTTTTATTGGCCAAGAAGCCATGCATGGCCGTGAGCATGACGAATATAACGGTGCTTTATTCGAGCGTATTCCCGCAACGCGAAGTATGGAAAACTTTGTGGCGCGGCTACTCAAACAAGTACAGAGACTACCGAAAAGTTGGCAACTGTCTGCAACTATTGCGCTTGAACACTTTACCGCCATTCTTGCTGATGCACTGCTCACCGAGCCGCGCATTCTGGAAGAGGCGGATGTGCGCTATTCGCGCTTGTGGCTCTGGCATGCCCTGGAAGAAACCGAGCATAAGGCTGTGGCCTATGATGTTTGGGTGGGTGTGATGGGGAAAGGCCCTTACGCTTATGTCTTGCGCACTGGAGGGTTGTTGGCCGCGTCTGTGATTTTCTGGTCGATAGCCATTCCTTTCTACCTTCGAGTTATCTTTCACGAAAAACAACTGACCAACATCAAGGGTTGGGGCAAGTTGTTCCAGTATACGTTTGGCGGGATCGGCGTCTTGCGCAAACTGGCGGCTCCTTGGCTGGATTATTTTCGCCCATCCTTTCACCCTTGGGACCATGACAACCGTGCTTTACTTGCCCAGATTGACACATTGGAAAAGGAAATAGAGGCAGCCTGACCCATCGCCTGACAGTTGGTATAGAAGGGCGCGCCTCCCCCTTTGCCTTCGGCATTCACCGACCTGCGACAAAATGCCGCATGTTTGTGGTGCGGCCGGTCCCATAGAATCCCCCGCCGATGCACTGCGCATTAAAGTCAATCATGAACCGGAGACGGTTCATTGGGGGAGTACGCCATGTTTCTCACCGCACGCCAGCTTTTTATTGCCTGTCTGGGCGTCTTCCTGCCACTAGTGACGTTTGCCGATGGCCAGGATGCGTATGTTCTGGATGCTGTGACGGTACAAGTTCGTCCTGATTCGGCAGCACAAACCAAAGTCGATCTTGAGCGCGAGCAGGCCCTCACGCCGGGTGGGGTGACGCTACTGGAAGCGGAAGACCTGACCGAGCGCAATGTGGTCAGTATCGGCGATATGTTGCGCTATGTGCCAGGGATGTGGACAGGCACCGGCTCCACCGGCGACGACACCTTTATTTCCAGCCGCGGCTCGAATCTAGATGCGGTTGCCTACGATGGTAATGGCGTTAAATTGATGGTCGACGGATTGCCGGTGACCGCAGCCGATGGCAACAACCACAACAGCTTTATCGACCCGCTGGCGGCCCGTTATGCGGTGATTGCCCGTGGCGCAAATGCGCTAACCTACGGGGCCAGCACCCTGGGTGGTGCGATTAACTTCATCAGCCCCACTGCGCGTAACACCGACAATCAGATTTACCTGAGTGGCGGTAGCCACGGCACGGTGCAAAGCCGAATTACTGCAGGCGGCGTTGAGGGGGATGTGGATGGCCTGGTCACCGTGGAGCAGCGCAGCTATGACGGTTTTCGCGGTCATCAGGAACAACAGCGTAGTAGCGTTTATGCCAACACCGGTTGGCAGATCAATGAAGTGGTGGAGAACCGGTTTTACTTCACCTATGTGGATAATGATCAGGAGCTTCCTGGCTCGCTGACACAGGCCCAGTTTGATGATGATCCCTATCAGGCCAACCCGAATAACATCCCCGGCAACTTCCTCAAAAACGTGGAAAGCTGGCGTGTCGCCAACCGTACCCAGTGGCAGCTGGATGACACCAGCCGCCTGGTGGTAGGTTTTTCCTTCGAGGATCAACACCTCTACCACCCTATTGTCGGGGGCGCCTCTCCAGGCTTCAGCCTGCTTATCGATAATGACCAGACCACCTTTGGCACCAACATTCGCTATGACAAGCAGCTGGGTAATCACGACTTACTGTTCGGCCTTAACTATGGCGAAACCCGGGTGAAAGGCGGTAACTACTCTCATTCTGGCGGTACTCGTGGTGCTCCTGATGTGCGAGTGGATAATAAGGCGGATAACCTGGAAGTGTTCGCCATGGATCGTTGGCATTTTGCCGATCGCTGGACGCTGGTTTACGGCGCTCAGGCGGTTACCGGCACCCGCGAAGTGGATAATGTGGCGGTTGCTTCAGGCGTGGAGCGCAATCCCAAAGATGACTATGAATCCATCAACCCGCGTGCAGGTTTGATTTATCAGGTGGCAGCGCGCAGTGAGTTGTTTGCCAATGTCAGCAAGCTTTACGAGGCGCCCACCTTATACGAATTGGAAGATGACGTTGACGCCAGCGATGAAACCCTGGACGCAATGCAGGGTGTGGTAGGAGAAATCGGTACCCGTGGTGTAGCGCCTCTGGGGCAAGCCAGCGAATGGAACTGGGAAGTGTCGGTTTACTATGCCCAGATTGAAAATGAAATCCTGTCCATGAATAACCCGTCGGCATCAGGCACCAGCCTGGCCCTGAATGTGGAGGATACCATTCACGCCGGGGTAGAAGCCCTGATCGGCGCCAGCTTTGCGTTGGGTAATGACGGCCAGCGTATTGAGCCGCTGCTAAGCATGACCTACAACGATTTCACCTTCGACAACGACCCGGAGTACGGCGATAACCAACTGCCGGTGGCGCCAACCTTTTTTATCAAGGGCGAAGTCATGTATCGCCATGGCAATGGTTTCTTTGCCGGTCCCACTTTTGACATTGTCGACGATCGCTACGGTGACTTCGCCAATAACAAGGATGTGGAAGGTTATGAGCTGCTGGGCTTGCGCACCGGCGTTACCCGCGATAGCTGGGAAGTCTATCTTGAAGGTCGCAACCTCACTGATGAAGTCTATGTCACCAATGTCAGCGTCAGTAACGACGAGACCATTAACCCGGTTCGCATTCAGGCCGGTGAGCCGCGCTCAGTTTATGCTGGCGTCCGTTTCGATTTTTAAATTAAAGAGTGTTTGAGATGACCCGCACATCACCTTCGCCGTCAGCGACCCGCCGTTTCTATGCGGCGGTATGGCGCTGGCATTTTATGATTGGCGTGCTGGTCATTCCTTTCCTGTTCCTGCTGGCGTTCAGTGGTTTGCTCATGTTGTTGAGCAAACCTCTGGATAGTGTTTTGAACGAATCGTTGTTGACGGTCAAAGCGGTCGATCAGCCGTTGCCTGCGACGGTGCTTCTGGAGGCCGTCGAGCAGCGCTATCCACACGCATCGGTGAAATTGTATTTGCCACCGGAGGAACAAGATCAATCCGCACGGTTTTCCCTGCAGCCCCATTCTCACGCGGGCCATGGTGGTCACCATGCTCCATCGACATTGGTGTATTTGAATCAATACACCGGTGAAGTCTTGGGTGACCAGGATCCGGCGGGGAGCCTGTATTCTCGTATCAAAACATTCCATGGCTCGCTTTTTATGGGCTCGCTGGGGGATGCATTTATAGAGATTGCCGCTGGCCTGGCGGTATTGATGATCGTCTCTGGCTTGTATCTGGCGTGGCCCAAGGGCGGCGAGCGCCCTCAGGCGACGGCCAAAAAAGCAGGCCAACGGGAATGCTGGCGCCGCGGGCACCTGAGTTTGGGTTGGCTGATTGCGGTGCCGCTGCTGTTTTTTCTGATCTCGGGTTTGGCCTGGACCAATATCTGGGGTGGCAAGATCGTACAGCCCTGGGGCTCGCTTCCCGGCACTACCTATAAAGTCCAGCAGGAAATCCAGGCACCGCAGGACATCCAGACGGTGACGGACCATGCCTCCATGAACGAACAAGGCCTGCATCGTGTGCCTTGGGCGGTGGAGCAAACTCCCATGCCTGAGTCCACCTCTGGGGATAACACCCTGCAGTTGGATGAGGTGGTGGCTTTGGCCGGTGACCTCGGTTTGGGGCATTTTCGGGTGCACTTCCCGCAAGGTGATAGCGGCGTGTGGACGGTGTCCGCTACCACCATTGCCGGTGATATCGATAACCCCGCTGGCGAACGCATTGTGCATCTGGACCAACACAATGGTCAGGTGCTGCAGGACATCCGCTTTGCGGACTACCCTGTTATGGGCAAGGCCATGGCTGCGTCAATTCCCTTACACCAGGGGGATTTGGGCCTGTGGAACTGGTTTCTCAATGTGTTGTTGGTGTGCCTGATCATGGCGCTGATTATTACCGGCGCCCTGTTGTGGTGGAAACGCCAGACCCGCCGCGCCCCACCCAAGGCAGAAACCGCCCCGGCTCGGGCCGTGGGCTTGATCATGCTGCTTGTGGCTCTTGCCTTCCCGCTGTCTGCTGCTGCCATGCTCGGGATTATTCTGCTGGACGAAGTGCTTACTGCGCGTAAGGCCCGGAGGTCATAGCACGTCGTTATCGTTCCGTTACTGTTGCTTGGAGGCCCAGATAGCAAGCTTGTGTTGAATCGCTGGCTGTGACACCTGGTCCTCTGGCAACGGCTGGATGATCTTGTCATGGACCAGCAGGCGATAAATATAAAGCAGTTTTTCGGACGCGGAATCGGTTGCTTCAAATTCTACCACGCCGCGCTTCTCTGCGTAGGCGACCCCTATCTGTATGGCTTTCTTGACCAGCTCTTTCTCGTTTTTCAGTTTCTTCATGGGGCTCTCCGTTACCGCTAGCTCGACTTGCAGCTTGGCACAAAGCGGCCCGGGGCATAAGTGCGGGTGTAAGCGTTAGCCGGCGTGATGGATATGACAGAGGTAATGCCAATCATGATTGGCCCCCGTTATTTGGCTGTGATTACCGGTGGGCAGCGCCGCTGGAGCTGGAGGCGCGAACTGGCCTGTGAGCCGAATATACCGAATAATCGGCTCACAATATGATCCAGTAAAGCGGGATATTTGGCTCAAGGATATCTGGGAGCAGGCCTGCTGGCCCAATTCCTGTGGGATTACAGTGCCACATTGTTGATCCTTCATCCTTGAATAGGTTTTAGGTTATATAGGTTAAAGCCTATAGTTAATCTGGAAATGATACCGGATGGCCTTGGGGGCTTGAGTTGTGGGGGGGGAGATTCGCGGTCGAACGACCGCTCCCACTGTCGTGGCAGTGAGAGCCGGGTTGGCGATCAGGCGACGGAGCCGAAGACCTGAATGATGTTGCCCAGCCTTGCCGTGAACTTGTCGCCGCTGTTCAGCGGGCCGACGCCGGCGGGGGTGCCGGTGAAGACTACGTCACCGGGTTCCAGAGTAAAGGTCTGGCTGATTTCTGACAGTAATTCAAAGGTGGGGAATAGCATGTCCGCGGTGCTGCCGTCTTGACGAATTTTTTCATTAATTTCTAAAGAAAGATTCAGATCCTGGCGCACGGAGATGCCGCGGGCATCGATAAAGCCGGATACCGGGGCGGCGCCGTCGAAGGCTTTGGCGCGCTCCCAGGGGTGTCCTTTTTCTTTCAGTTGGTTCTGCACTTCGCGCAGGGTCAGATCCAGGCCGATGCCATAGGCGGCAACGCTGAAGCGCACGTGGTCCAGGCGGGTTTCCTTGCGGATGCGTTTGCCGATCAGCACGACCATTTCCACTTCGTGGTGCACTGGCCCCTGCCCTTCGGGCAACACCAGCGGTTCGTGCAGGCTGGTCAATGCGGTGGCGGGTTTCATAAATAAAAGCGGGGATTCCGGTACGTCATTGCCCAGCTCTTTGGCGTGGTCCGCATAGTTGCGGCCCACACAAACCACTTTGCCCACGGGCATGTTCATGGCAGAGCCGTCGATCCAGCGATGTTGGTAACCGTCCGGGTCTACCTGGACTTCGTTGATCTCATCAAACATCGAACAATTTTCCCGGGTTCATCACATTATTGGGGTCGAATACCTGCTTCACCGCTTTCATGCAGGCGATTTCTTCCGGGCTGCGGGAGTATTCCAGATAGGGTTTCTTGGTCATGCCCACGCCGTGTTCGGCGGAAATGGAGCCGTTGTATTTTTGCACGATCTCGAACACCCACTTGGAGACGTTGTTGCACTTGGCGAAGAAGTCTTCCTTGGCCAGGGCTGCTGGTTTGAGGATGTTCAGGTGCATGTTGCCGTCGCCGATGTGGCCGAACCAGACAATTTCGAAATCCGGGTAGGCGTCTTGCACCACGGTGTCTATGTCTTCGACAAAGTCCGGCACTTTGGAGACGGTAACGGAGATGTCGTTCTTGTAGGGGGTGTGCGGGGCGATGGACTCGGAGATGCGTTCGCGCAGCTGCCACAGTTGATCCAGCTGCTGTAGCGATTGGCTCATGACGCCGTCCAGTACCCAGCCCTCTTCCACACAGCGTTCAAAAATGGCCATGGCCTGATCGCCGATTTGCTCAGACAACTGCTCGAATTCCAGCAGGCAGTAGAACGGGCATTCGGTATCGAAAGGCTTGGCGACACCGTGTTCCAGCACGTGGGCCATGGCCTTGTCGGAGAAGAACTCGAAGGCGGTGAGGTCGATGTCCTGCTGGAAGGCATGGAGGATTTTCATTACTTCCCGGAAGCCTGGCGCGCCCAGTACCAGGGCGGTCAGGTCTTTGGGCTCGCGGGCCAGTTTTACTGTGGCTTCTACCACAAAGCCCAGGGTGCCTTCAGAGCCGATAAACAGGTGGCGGAAGTCATAGCCGGTGGCGTTCTTGATCAGGCCCTTGTTCAGGTCCAGTAGTTCACCCTTGCCGGTGACCACTTTCAGGCCGGTGATCCAATCGCGGGTCATGCCGTAGCGAATCACCTTGATGCCACCGGCGTTGGTTCCGATGTTGCCGCCGATCTGGCTGGAGCCGGCGGAGGCAAAATCCACCGGATAGAACAGACATTTCTGTTCGGCGAATTCCTGCAGCTGCTGGGTAATGACGCCGGGCTGCACGGTGACGGCGCGGTCGAATTCATTGAAATCGAGGATTGTATTCATACGATCAAAGGCCACGACCAGCTCATTGTTGGCGGCGACTGCGCCAGCGGACAGGCCGGTGCGCCCCCCGGATGGCACCAGGTGCAAACCATGCTCGTTGGCGATTTCGACGATCTGTTGCACTTCCTCGGTGGTTTCCGGCAGTGCCACGGCACAGGGGGTCGGCGCCCATACCTTGGTCCAGTCGACCCCGTAACGTTCGGCGCTTTCCTGGTCGGTGAGGCAGCGATTGCCAAGCAAATCAGTTAGTTGCTCTAAGGCAGCATGGGCAAGGGCAGTCATCAACGGGTCTCCTGAACGGGTTTAACCGGGGGGCTGAAACGGGTTCACGCTGACTTGAGCAGAAGTACAGCGTGGGTTGCTCTCAATTTGAGCGCGCTATGTTAACATACGCGCCCATTTCACAGGCTACCGAGACAGAATCATGGCCGATACTTCTCTTGAGAAGGATAAGATCCGCGTTCTCCTGCTCGAGGGCATCCACGAAAACGCCGTGGAGAACCTGAAAGCGAATGGTTACTCCAATGTGGAGCTGCTGCCCACCGCGCTCACCGGGGATGACCTGACTGCCAAAATCAAGGATGCCCATTTTGTTGGCATCCGCTCCCGTACCCAGCTCACCGAAGAGGTGTTTCAGGCAGCGGAAAAACTGATTGGCGTTGGGTGCTTCTGTATCGGCACTAACCAGGTAGACCTGAAGGCGGCCCTGAAGCGTGGTATCCCGGTTTTCAACGCGCCTTACTCCAACACCCGCTCGGTGGCGGAGTTAGTGATTGCTCACACCATCAACATGATGCGCGGCATTCCGGCAAAGAGTGCGGCTGCCCACCGTGGCGGCTGGCTGAAGTCTGCCAAGGACAGTTACGAGATCCGTGGCAAGACCCTGGGTATCGTGGGTTACGGTAACATTGGCGCGCAAGTGAGCGTGCTGGCGGAATCCATGGGCATGAGAGTAAAGTTCTACGACGTGGTGCCTAAACTACCGCTGGGTAACGCCGCACAGGTGGCTACTCTCAGCGATCTGCTGGCTCAGTCTGATGTGGTGAGCTTGCACGTGCCGGACACCGCTGATACCCGCTGGATGATTCAGGAAGAGCAGATCCGTGCGATCAAGCCCAAGGGCTACCTGATCAACTATGCGCGCGGTAAAGTGGTCGACATCGACGCACTGGCGGCGGCCCTGAAAGACGGCCATCTGTTGGGCGCGGCCATCGATGTGTTCCCGGAAGAGCCGAAAGGTAACGATGACGAGTTCATCAGCCCGCTGCGCGAATTCGATAACGTGATCCTGACCCCGCACATTGGTGGGTCTACCAAGGAAGCCCAGGTCAACATCGGTACGGAAGTGTCCGAAAAGCTGATCCGTTATTCCGACAACGGCGCTACCTTGGGTGCGGTGAATTTTCCGGAAGTGGCTCTGCCCCCGCATCCAGATATGCACCGCCTGCTTCACACCCACAAGAACGTGCCCGGGGTGCTGACCCAGATCAACACGGTTTTCTCTGAAAATGGCATCAACATCTGTGGCCAGTACCTGCAAACCAACGAAGAGATTGGTTATGTGGTCATTGATGTGGATAAGGGCTACAGCCAACTGGCGCTGGAAAAGCTACGCACTATCGACGGCACCATCCGTACCCGGGTGCTGTTCTAGGGTATAAAGCTTGCGGCATACATGCGTCGGCATATTGTGCCGGCGATATGTGAACTGCTCGACAAAAAGCCGGAGTCAGGCTAACTTGCCTGCTTCGGCTTTTTTCTTGGGGCGTACACTAAGATCATGAATTTCTTCAGGAAGGGGTGCCTGTCGGTGGCGTTGCTGGCAACGCTAAGTGGGTGTGCCACGAACTCTCTGTTCGTGTCCTACCCCAGCCAGGCACAAAAATGGAAAGCCTCATTGGGGAATGAGGCTGCCAGTGCGGGGGCCACACAAAAGTTGGAGCAAGCCACGGCCAGGGGCGATGGCGTGCTGTATCTTCAGGAGCTAGGCCGGGTCGCGCAGCTCAATGGCGAGGGGGAGGCCAGCCGTAATGCCTTTGCCGATGCGGTGTCCAAGTACGATGCTGAAGACGCCAGCGCGAAAATCCAGGTGTCTTCGCTGGCCGCCAGCGGCACCTCTCTGCTCACCAACGATAACGCCCGCCCCTATGTGGCGCCGGATTACGAACGCATTTTCACCCGTGCCTATCAGGCCATGAATTATTGGGCAGAAAACGACGTCACCGGCACCGCTGTGGAATTGCGGGCGGCGGCACTGGAGCAGCGGGTGTCGGCCAGCAAACGAGAAAAGGAAATCGCTAAGGCCGAGGAAGAGGCGGAAAAGAACGAAGTGGACGTGTCCCAGTTGGATGGCTACTTCGAGGGTATCGATGCGGTAGCCGGTGACGTTAAAGCCAGCTTCCAGAATGCCTGGACCTTCTATCTGTCTGCCTTGTTCTGGGAAGCGCATGGTGAATACAACGATGCCTTGGTCGATTACAAGAAAGCGCTGGAGATCCATCCCGGCATCGATATGATCAAGCAAGACGTGGAGCGGGTGTCGAACCCAGGGGCTCGGCGCGGCAGCGATGAGGGCATGGTGGCAGTGCTCTACGAGCAGGGCTTTGTGCAGCCCCGGGAAGCGTTTTCGCTGCCGATTCCCACCGTCCATGGCGTGTTTTCCGTAGCGTTCCCCACCTACGCCATCAGTAGCAAGCCACGCCCGGATAGCCTGCGAGTGCTCGACAACGCCAGCCAGCCGCTGGGTGAAACGGTGGTGCTGGCGGACGTGGGCGGTTTGGCGGCGAAGGATCTGAAAGAGCGCATGCCCGGCATGCTGGTGCGCCAGACCCTGCGGGCCACGGCCAAATACAATATGCAAAAACAGGCCAATGATAACTTTGGTCTGTTAGGCTCATTGAGTACCCAGATCTATAATCTGGTCAGTGAGCAGGCCGACCTGCGTAGTTGGTTAATGTTGCCAGCCTATGCTCAGGCCACCCGGTTTCACCTGCCCCAGGGCGAGCACACACTGGTGCTCAGTACTACGGCAGGCAACAGAACGCTGACGGTTCCGGTGGTACGCCGTGGCCTCACCGTGATTCATGCAGTGGCCGTTCCCGGTCAGTTGATTACTCGCGTGTTACCCGTTCAGGAGGGAGCCTTATGACATTCTTACGCCCGATATTAGCGATACTGGTCGCGTTGATGCTGGCGGCATGTTCCGCCAACAATAGAGGCCAGATGGAAGTCACCGAAAATGGTGAGGTCGTCACCAAGGTGTATTCCAGCAACAGTTTGCTGTCCAGCCGGATTTCCGTGGAAGACCTGCGGCAGAAACGCGCCGGTGATCTGCTACAGGTTCAGGCGGTGCTGGAGAATGACTGGAAATTCCAGCTCGATTTCCAATACAAGTTCAAATGGTTTGATGCCGACGGTTTCGAACTGGAGCCAGAAGCCCAGCCTTGGCGGCAGGTGGTGATGGCCGGTCGCAGCCAGAACAGTGTGCAGGGGGTGGCCCCCAACCCGTCTGCCGTGCGCTTCGAAATCTGGGTGCAGGAATAACGGTCAGCCCAGCTGACGTAACAAGGAATAAGGAGAAATAAGAATGGTACGTTTATTTTCAATGATGATGCTCGGCGCTGCACTGGCGCTATCGGGTTGTTCCACTGTGGATTATGGCGATGCCCAGGGCCGTGAAACCGTGAATACCGATTTCGGTTCCACTGACCTTCAGATGATTGCCAGCAAGATGGTGGATGACATGCTGGTGTTCCCACCCATCGTGCAGATGACCCAGAGCCGTCGTCCGGTGGTCTTTGTCGATCGCATCAAGAACAAGACCACCGAGCACGTGGACACGGAATCCATCACAGATACCATCCAGTCCAAGCTGATCAATTCCGGTAAATTCCGTTTTGCTGACATGACGGTGGTTAATCGTGTACGCGAACAGTTGGATTACCAGAGCGACTCCGGCCTGGTGGATCAGAGCACTGCCGCGGCCATGGGCCGTCAAATCGGCGCTGAGTTCATGATGTACGGTAATTTCTCCTCTATCGTGAAGCGTGATGGCAGCACCAAAGATGTGTACTACAAGTTCACCCTGAAGTTGCTCAACATCCAGACCGGCATCATCGAGTGGGCCAACGAGAAAGAAATCCGCAAGACCAAATCCAAAAGCCTGTTCGGCCTGTAAAGCGACGGTATTTGCGGTGGCAAATGACTACGGCAACCGGCGCCGGGGTTTACCGAGGTGGTTGGAGGCAGGGAAGCCTGCTTCCGTTATCGGGGGTGCGCGCGGACGGCGTGATTGATACGCTCTGTTCCCGGTTCACGTCGGCCTTATTCGTGATATAAGTGGTGGAGCGGTTGCCGCTACTGGCAAGGAGATCTTCATGATCAAACGTCTTTTCTCTCCCTTTTTTCTTATCCTGCTGCTGTGTTCGTCTTTCAGCTATGCGATGACCGAAACCGTTTCCGTGTCAGCGCGGGGGTATGGCGATAACCCGGAGCAAGCCATGACCAATGCCCTGGTCGCGGCTGTGCGTCAGGGAGGTGGTGTGACCCTGGCGGTGGATCCTGATTTCCGCACAAATGTGTATGAATGGGTGATCAACCAAAAGGGAGATGTGTCTACTTGGCAGGGCAAAGAGACGTCGGTGCCGGAGCCGCAGTTGCCCACGCTGGGTAACATAAAAACCTACCAGGTCCAGGCAGTGAAACAGGTAAATGACGGCATCTGGCAGGCGCAGGTCCAAGCGGAGATTCTGCGGCCCAAGTCTATCGGGCCCGATCGCTCTCACTTGCCTGGCATTGCCATAGCCACCTTTGATAGCGCCAAAAGCAGCTATGATCTCGGTGATATCAAGGTGTCGGCCAGCCAGGTGCAGCATCAGCTTCAGGATAACCTGACAATGGCGTTTTCCCAGTCCGGTCGCTACCGGGTGCTGGACCGGACCTACCTTGCGGATATTGATGAAGAGTTGGGCGTGGTGGCCCAAGGCAGCATCGCCCCGGAAGAAATGGCACGGCTGGGTCAGCGCAAGGGCGCGGACCTGCTGTTGGTGGGCACCATCGAAGACTTCCAGATTGGCGACAGCGCGCAAGCGTTCTACGGCGCCAAGATGGGTGGTTACGCCCCTTATGTGCGGGTCCGCTATCGCCTTATCGACACCACTACCACGGAAATTCTGTGGAGTGATCTTTATGAGTGGGACAAGTCAGAAGCGGTGATCCGTGAGATTGCCCGCCAGTTCAACATCGACGACCGCAATCATCCGGAGCGCCTGGCCAACCAGATCTACCCGGAAATTGCCCGCGCCATCGCCGGTGATGCCACTGACGTGCTTTATCCGGTGCAGGTAATTAAAGTTGATGGTGAGGCGGTATTTCTCAGCCAGGGGCAAGGGCGTTTGGAAAAAGGCAGCATCATGAAGGTGTATCGCCCTGCCGGGGAAATGAAAGACCCGGATACCGGTATGACCATCAAGCTGGAAGGCGAAGCCTTGGCCACCCTTAAGGTGAGCGATGTACGCACCGACTACGGCATTGCTCGAGTGGAAGGTGAAGCGAGCACTTTGCAAGTAGGTGACCGGGTACGCCCGGACAAGCAGGCCCAACGTTCGTCGGCGTCACCCGCGGGCCAGGCTGCGACTCCGGGATCCTCGGCCGCTCCCCTCAAGTGGTAAACACAACCCCCGCAAACGCGGGGGTTTTTGTTTGGGTGAACAGACCCCTATTTTTCGTGGGCGCTCCTCCCCAGGAGCGAACCGCAGCGCGGGAGTGAGTGGAACCCTCGGCAGCAACGTAAAAGCGGCTGTCCGGCCTCTGGAGTGACACGCCTGCCGCAACGCTCAAGACACGGTTGTCGCCGCCCTCGCTGCTGTCTATTTACGGCTGTTTACGACGTTTGCTCGCTACCCTCGCCTTTCTTTTCTTCCACCAGATTACCAGCCCGGTGATGGAGAGCATGGCGACCGCAATGCCCATGATCGAGACGATAATGCGCCCAGGCAGACCGACGATGCGACCAGAATGCAGGGGGAACTGTAGTTGGCTGAAGACATCCGCGACGGTGCCTTCCCAGGGCTCTTCTTCACCAATCAGAGCCGCACTGTGGCCATCGTAATAGAGACTCTTCACATTCATCCCGCCGCTATCGTGGTCTTCCCCCGGGTAGTAGAAGCGCACCCCGAAGACCGCAAAATTATCGCTGTAGAAGGTGTCACCAATGGGCTCGTCCCAGCCGCGATTGTCCGCGTGCGTTCGAGCCTTTTGGAACAATGCAGGCCAGCTAACCTGGGGTTCTACGGGATCATGTAATGCGGTGGGCGTGCGCGTTTCAAACGGCCCGGGGGTAGTTTCGGATACTATGGACATGACCGGGTAAAAGATTTCCCGGTACAGGTTTAAGGAGAATGAGGTGAAGGCTAGCATCAACAGTAAACCGAAGGTCCACAGGCCGACGGCCCGGTGCAGGTCGAAATTCAGTTTGTAGGCGCCCGCGCCGCGGCGAATCATCCAGGCGGGTTTCCAGCGTTGCAGCCAGCTCTTGCCCGCCGGTTTCTGGGTGCGGCGTTTGCGCGGCAGAGTCAGCGCCATGGCGATAAACGTGTCGAATAACCAGACCATGGCGGCGGCACCCATCAACCAGATGCCCCAGCGGTTGATGCCGTTCCATTCCGGCAGGTGCAGGGTGAAGTGCAGCTTGTACAGAAACGACATCAGGTGTTCCGGGTGCAGGGAGATTTTCCCCCATTCGCGTTTGCCGACGATTTCGCCAGTAACCGGATCTACGAAGGCATGGTCGTAACCCAGTTCGTAGCGCCGCCCGGTGTCCGGGTTTACTTTGGCATCCACCCAGATTTCGGCGTTATGGCCCGGCTCTGCTTCCAGGGCAAAGAAGCTGGCCCGGACTCGCGGGTCCGCGTTTTCCACATGACGGACCAGTTCCAGCATGGGCAGTGGCTCGCCTTGGCTCTGGCTTGTAAAAAGATGCGGGTTGAGCCATTCATCCAATTCGTGATCCCAAGAAATCACGGCTCCGGTCAAGCCGGCAATAATCAGGAAAACGGCAATGAAAAGACCGAACCAGCGGTGAAGTAGAACCAGAAATGCGCGCATGCAGAATCCAACCGGGCTGACAATGTCGCGCAGCCTAGCATAAAAGGGAATCATTCTCATTGTGTCGGGGCGCGGGGTACTAGGTGTCCGGTTGAGGGGTTTTCCACAATGGGTAAGGAATGCCGGCAAGCCGGTTGATCACGAAAGCCTGACCAACCAGTAATGCCACGGCGCTAAGCAACACCGGCAGTTGTTGCAGCTCATGCATTAGCCCCAGCGACACTATCAGTGCGGTGGCGCCGGCCGGGGGGTGAGCCACCCGAAACAGGATCATCAATGCACTGGCCATGCCCAATGACAGCCCTGCCGCCACCACCCGGGGCCATTCTACTCCGGTAATGAAGGCGGCTGGCGCATCCTGCAGCCCGCATACCCATAAAGATGTCCAGCCACACAGTGCGCCGATCAGATGGCCGCACAGCACATTGCGCGGGGACGCGGCCTCCGCCAGGGGAAGATGGAATAGCAGAAAGGCGCTAGCACCACACGGGGGTTAAAGCGCTCGCTCATGGCTTCCAGATGCAGCTGCCGTAACACGCCTCCCACCAGTTGCTGGCGGAGCTGATCGCTTTGCTTACTCATGGTGCGCACTAATCCAGGGCAGAAAAAGAGCGCGCATACTAAGGGTTTGCTACTCCTTGGGCAATTATGGTGCAAAAAATACGCTGTATGTTTTTAACAACGTGAATAAACGAAATCCGCTAGCATTAGCCAAGACAAAAAGGAGATCGGTGTGGACGGATTTTTCTCACAGGCGCTGGTGTTGCTGGGGGCGACACTGGTGTTGTTGCCATTGTTCCAACGGCTGGGGCTGGGCAGCATTCTGGGTTATTTGGCGGCGGGTATTGCCGTGGGGCCGTTGGGGTTTGGGCTGGTCAGTGGCGGTAACGATGTACTGCACTTTGCCGAGCTGGGGGTGGTGTTAATGCTGTTTTTGGTGGGGCTGGAGCTGGCCCCGCAGCAACTATGGGCGCAGCGCCGACGGCTGGTGGGGCTGGGGGCTAGCCAAATGGTGTTCAGTGCCTTGCTATTAACCGGCGGTTTTTATTTGCTGGGCTTCAATAGCCATCAAAGCATGGCGATCGGAGCCACCCTAGCGTTGTCCTCCACGGCGTTTGTCGTGCAGATGTTGGTGGAAACCAACCAGCTGGGCACCTCTCAGGGGCGATCAGCCTTTTCCATTCTGTTATTTCAGGATCTGGCTGTGATCCCGATTCTGCTACTGTTGCCGTTACTGGCCGGGGCTCAGGCGGGGGAAGATAGCCCCCAGTTGTTGGCAGGCCTCGTTGCGCTGGCGGCGATGGTATTAGCGGGCAAGTATGCGTTGAACCCGTGGCTCGGCTGGCAGGCCAAGCTGCGTAACCGGGAGCTGATGACCGCCAGTGCGCTGATGTTGGTGTTGGGTTCCGCGGCGTTAATGGAATACTTGGGGCTGTCCATGGGGCTGGGGGCTTTTGTGGCGGGTGTACTGCTGGCCAATTCGCCGTATCGGGAGCAGCTGGAAACCGATATCCAGCCATTCAAGGGGCTGCTGCTCGGGCTGTTTTTCCTGGCCATCGGCATGACCATGGATTTGCGTCTGCTGCTGGACCATTCCGGCAACATCGCGTTGTTTTTGGTTTTGTTGCTGGGTTTAAAGGGGCTGGTGCTGGTGGTCATTAGCCGACTGCGTGGAGCGCAATGGCGCAGTACCGTCATGTTCGGCATTCTGCTTAGCCAGGGTGGTGAGTTTGCCTTTGTGCTGCTGACTCAGGCCCAGACGTTGAATTTACTCGACAGCGCCGTGGCCGGGCAGCTGAATCTGGTGGTGGCGTTGTCCATGGCCTGTACCCCGTTGTTGCTGAAACTGGTGACGCTCTTGTGGCCTAAAACGGATGGCAAGGCTCCGCGCAAGGATCTGGAAGAAGAAGCTATGCCCAACCACCAGCCCCAGGTGGTGATTGCTGGGCTCGGTCGCTTCGGGCAGATTACTGCCCGGATTCTGGTGGGGCGCCAGATCCCCTTCACTGCGCTGGATTCGGACCCTGACGAAATCGATTTGCTGCGTCGTTACGGTAATGAGGTGTACTTCGGTGATGTGACCCGGCTTGATCTGCTGCACAACGCCGGGCTGGGACAGGCCAAGGTGCTGGTGCTGGCTGTGGATGATGTGGACGCTTCTTTGAAAGCCGCCGAGCTAGTGCGCGACCATTTTCCCAATGTGACCATCGTGGCTCGTGCCCGTGACCGCTATCACGCTTACAAGCTGCATGCTCTGGGGGTGGAACAAGTGATTCGAGAAAGCTTTGAATCCGCCCTGCTGAGCGCGCGCCTGACGCTAATGCAGCTAGGGGTACCGGAGTCCACGGCCATTGACTTAGTGCGCAGTTTCCGAGAGTTGGACGAGCACCTGTTACTGGAACAGATTGAACATCGCGCGGATATGGAGATGTTGGTGGAAACCAATGCGAAAGGTCGGGCGGAGCTACAATCGTTATTGTCGGAAGGGAAGAGCTAACAAATAGGGCGGCTTTTTGGGTTAAAAGTAACGGATTGACGGGTGGGGACGGGAGGCACCACAGGAAGCAACACTCCGTGGGCCGGCTTAGCCGCGATGGCGTAACCCGACCACTCACTGTCGGATTACGCTTTTTTAGGCTCTCAGAGAGGCGTTGGGTAAACCCACCCTGCGCGAGCCATTACAGTTTTAGTTTGTTCAGACCGCGACCGATAGCCTGTGCCAGGCCGACTTTGATGATGGGGCCGAGCAGCGGAACTTTGCTTTCAAATTCGATGGTGTAGTCCAGCTGGCTGCCACCATTGGCTGTTTCCGAAAAACGCATGACACCCCTATGGTGTTTCAGCGGGCTGCCCTTGGTGATGCTGTACTCGATACACTCGTTAGGAACCACCTTGGTGACCGTTTCTTCGAACGGTGGTGCGATCAGAATCTGCATTTTGCGGGTAGAGCCCACCCCGTTGGGGCTGTCCTGCCCGTCTTTAATACGTTTGATCTTGGCCGGGGCGAAAATCAGTTCCAGATTTTCGTGCACGCTGAGAAAGTTGAACAGCTTGTCCACGGAAAACGGAAAGGTTTTGGAAATCTCGATGCGTTGCATGGTGGTTGCTCCCACTGCGGCCCGGCAAGCCGCCGGGAAAGATTCACACTGCCAAGCAAGGCAGTAAACAGGATGTCGATTCTGACGGTTGCCAAGTTGCCCGCAAGGTTAAATTGGGCCATAGCGTAGCCGATGGCCGCCCATCAGGTTGAGAGGCGGCATGAACCCCGCGCCTATCAGCCGTTAGAGCCCTTCTGCCAGTCAGCGGAAAGGCAGGCACGGTGTCCGGAAAGTAGCCTAACGCATGCCTCCGATGGTTGACCATCCCCCCTGCGGGGCGCCCAGGAAATACTGTGGCCAGGGCAGTATGTGTAGCCCGGTTGCTGGCCAGCCATGGCGTTTCCGGCAAGCGGTAATGAAGACTCGCCACCGCCGGCCAGAACCCTGCAAGAACCGCAGCGCAGGCGGAGGCCGGGAAACGCCCATCTTGAGCCCCCGCCATGGAGGCCTGAATCAACGGAAGAGCGGTATTGAGCAGAGATCGCATAAAGGCGATCTTGTCAGACTGTAACTCGTCAGGTGGTAAGTTAGGCGGTAAAGAGTACCAGCGGATCTTTTGCTGCATAAGGCCCGGACACGGGCCAGTGCGCAAAGACGCCGTGTGTGGCCATTGTCGGCGGCCGAATTTATGGCCGATAGTCGGATTCGAGTAACGCGTAGAGCGCCTGATCTACGAACCGGTCGTAAAGCCATTCGGCTTGTCTGAGCGTTCCTTCGTACACAAAACCCAATCGTTCCGGCAGGGCTCGACTTCGCCTGTTGTTCAGCGCACTGCGGATCTCGATCCGGTTGAGTGCATATTCTGTGAAACCGATATTGAGGAGTTGCCTGACAGCACTTGTCGCGATGCCCTGACCTGTGTGGGCCTGCGCGAGCCAGTACCCGATGGATCCTGTGTGATGGGGCTGGTTGATATTATTGAACCCGGTGACGCCACAAACCCTCCCCAAATGAATAATGGCAAAGGTATGGGCCTCACCGGTGGCGGCCATTTTTTCAGCGGTTTCAATGAAGTGTCTTGTGTCGTCGACCGTTAACACCTCATCCAGCCAAGGCAACCATTCGCGCAGGAAATTTCGATTACTGTTAGTGAGTGCAAACAGATCGTTAGCAAAGCCCTGATCCAGGGGGTGTAGGGCGACGTTAGCTCCCACGCGAACCTCCATTTGAGGGCACATTTGAGGGCAGAAAAGCCTGTTGGCCCGGGATTAAGTTAACGTTTTGCCTCTACTCTTTGGATTGAGCCTTGGATGGATCTGGGGCTCGAACCTCGGCGCTACCGATCCCCCGCGGGTCGCTGGCGGCGGTGACCTTGCCACTGTCTTGGCGCCACAGTATGGCCTGCATGTTGCCGTAGTCACGGCCAATGGAAACCACCTTGTGCCCCCTGCGTACCAAGTCTTTGGCGGCTTGGCTGCCGATGAATGCCGGCTCCGCCTGCACTTCGTCGGGCAGGTATTGATGGTGGTAGCGCACTGCGTTGACCCAGTCTTCCACTGGTTTGTTGTTGCTGGCTTCCAGCACGGCCAGCATTACCATGGAAATGATGCGGCTGCCGCCGGGGGTGCCGAGAATGGCGATGCGGTCGTCGAACTCCACGAAGGTGGGGGTCATGGATGACAGGGGGCGCTTGCCGGGGGCAATGGCGTTGGCCTGGCTGCCGACCAGGCCATAGGCATTGGGGCTGCCGGGTTTGGCGGAGAAGTCGTCCATTTCGTTATTGAGAAGAACGCCGGTGCCGGGGGCCACAAAGCCGCTACCGAATGGCAGGTTAATGCTTAGCGTAGCGGCCACTCGATTGCCGTCTTTATCCAGTACCGAAAAATGGGTGGTATGAAAGCCTTCTTCTACGCCGACGGGCTCGCCCAGGCTGCTGCTGGCAGTGGCCTTGTCGAGAGTAATACTGCTGGCGCGTTGCTTGGCGTAGCCTATGCTCAACAGCTTATCCACAGGTATATCCACAAAGTCCGGGTCGCCAAGATACCGTGCCCTGTCCTGATAGGCGCGGCGCATGGCCTCGATGGCCAGGTGCGGGGTTATTTCTGCGGTGTTGCCGTCGTTGAGTTGGCTGAGAATATTGAGCGCTTCGCCCATAACGATGCCGCCAGACGACGGTGGTGGGGCTGAGATTACCCGGCCCCCGCGGAACTGGCTGACGGTGGGGGTGCGCTCTACAACCTTATAGTTAGCAAGATCGTCCAGTGTCCAGATACCGCCAGCTTGTTGCACTCCGTCTACCAGCTGTTTGGCCACTTCGCCCTGATAAAAGCCCGCGTTTCCCTTTTCAGCGAGGGCTCTGAGTACCTGGGCAAGATCTGCTTGTTTGATCAGGTGGTTGTCGGGCGGCACCTTGCCGTTGTGCAGGAAGATCGCGGCGGCTTCCGGGAAGCGGTTAAGCACGTCTTCCCGGTAACCTGCCAATTTGCGGTAATGGTCCTCTACATGGAAGCCGCGTTCGGCCAAAGCAATGGCGGGTGCCAGGGTAGAAGTGAGCGGCAACGTACCGTAATTGTCCGCGAGATGGACGAAGGCGGCGGCTTGGCCGGGAATGCCGGCAGCGCTGGGGCCGTTTACCGCCCAGTCGCGCATCACCTTACCTTCTTTGTTTTGGTACATGGTGGCGGTGGCCGCTCCGGGAGCCGTTTCGCGGGCATCTACAAAGGTTTGCGAGCCTTCCTGCTCCCGGTGTAGCAGCCAGAAGCCACCGCCACCCATGCCAGCAGAATAGGGTTCGACCACGGCCAAGGTGGCGGCCACCGCTACTGCCGCATCAAAGGCATTGCCCCCCTGCTCCAGAATATCCAGCCCAGCCTGAGTTGCCAGTGGATGGGCACTGGCAACCGCATTCTTGCCTGGCACGGCGGCCTGGGCGGTAACGGTAATCAGCAGCAGGAGTGAAAGCAGGTGGCGCATGGGGGGTTCCTCCGTGGGTGCAGGTATTTCCTGGCAGAAGCGCTTCAACTGCCTCTGCGCAGGAGGTTTCCTGCGTTGTTTTAGCGTCGCAACAAGCTACAACACGGCCATGGTGGGTGATGTGACTTTACGCCCTGCTCGCACCGCAACACTCGGGCGCGGCTATATTCTCTTTCCAGAGCATCGTGCAGGGGGCGCGTTTGAGCTTGCTGTTTCAAGCTTATCGCTATGTGCTATTTCTGCCGCGCTTTGCGCTTCTCTTCCAGCGCCTCGGCCACGATTGGCGGTACAAAATTGTTCACGTCGCCGTCCAGTAGCGCGATTTCGCGGATCAGGGAGCTGGAAATAAAAGACAGATGCTCCGCTGGCGTAAGGAACACCGTCTCCAGTTCGGGGGCTAAGTGGCGGTTCATATTGGCCAGCTGGAACTCGTATTCAAAGTCACTCACCGCCCGCAGTCCCCGCAGCAGTACGTTGCCGCCTTCTTCCCTGCAGAAATGGGCCAGCAGCCCGGAAAAGCCGGTAACTTTTACGTTCGGTAGGTGCGAGAGCACCCGTTGGGTCAGCTCCACGCGTTCTTCCAGCGTGAACAGCGGGCCCTTTTTTTCACTGGCCGCGATACCCACCACGACCTCATCAAACATTTTGGCGGCCCGTTCCACTAAGTCCAGGTGGCCGTTGGTGATCGGGTCGAAGGTGCCGGGATAAATTACGCGGTTGGTCATGCTTGGCTCGCTCTGTCGCGGTAGAAACCGTACCCGGGTAAGGCCCCGAATACCCACTGTGCCGCAAGCATACCCGAAGCGATAGCAGAGTTGCAGGTGTACGCAGCCGTGTTAGTGGGATGGGTCGATGCTGCGCGCTCTGCGGTACAGGGGCTGAGCGTATGAAAATGACTGCTTCATGTAAGCATTTTCTTACATGAAGTGTGGGTAAAATCCTAAAGATAACTGCTTGATTTCTAATCATATCCGAACGGTTTAATTATTTTTACAGCTTCGTCCTTATTAATCGCCCGCTTGTCGTCATCTGTTTGCTGGCGGAAATCTCAGAGGACTAATTTGGACATGTGTCGCATTACTTGATGACCGGGCGTAGCACCGCAAGCCGCTACCCAAAAGAGGACGCATTATCTGCGATGTTCAAGGATAAATGCTGATTTCATGGATTGTATGAGCGATGAAAAATCAACGGCTAGGCTTTGTAGGATTGGGTCATGACACGGCCAGTGCCTGCCTGTCCATGTTGAAAATCATGGAGGGGCGGTCTGCAGTGAGTTGGTGCCTTAGTGAACCTGACAGCGCAGATGTGCTGATGATTTCCTGCGATCAAACACCAGAAACGCAACGCTGGGACGACAGCAAAAAACCGCGCATTGTTGTGTATCACTGCAACCAGCGGAAACCGATTTCCCGTTTTACTTTGCAACATCCTTTTCGGGTTATGCAGCTGCTTTCTGTGCTGGACGAAGTAGGCAGTATTTTGCCTAGTGAGTGCGCCTCGGTTTCGCAGCCTGCCGCGCCTGTGTCGCCTACGGTTTCTCATGGCGCGGAGACTGAAGTTTCCCCTTTCTGGTCATCACTGCATGAAGCAGTAAACGGGAATGGGCCTGATCCCGCAGGGTTGTTGGTGGCGTTATCCGCGCAGGGCCCTCTGTATTTCAAGCCGGCTTCGCAACGTTTCTATGCAAGCAAAGCCCTGTTCCGACAATTGGCGGCATCCTCGGTGGCACTGGGGCCATTAAAGATAACTACAGATGTCCTCCCGGAAGACGCGGTGGCCTGCCCGCTGTTCTCTCTGTGCTGGATGGTATCCCGTTATGACGCAACTCAACTGGCGCCTTGGATGAGTGCCGAGGGGGTCTTTCACCTCAAGCGTTGGCCCAGTTTTGGCACTTTGGAAAAAAGCCGGACGCACTTGTCGTTATGCGCGTTGATGACCAAGCGGCCGTTGACGCGGGAGCAACTCCAGCAAATTTCACAATGCAGCGAGGAAGAGCTCGACCGCTTTATAAATGCGTGTGAAATGAGTGGTCTGATGGTGTTTGAAGAAGCCGCCCAGGCCCCCTTGGCGGTGGAAAACACTGAGGAAGGGAAAAAACGTTTTGGTGGCCTGATCAAAGGGTTACGAAGTCGGTTAGGGCTGAGTGCTTAGCAATGACAAATGATGAATTCAAAATTCTGTTTACCGGGCCCATGGGTGCGGGAAAAACCACAGCGATTTCCGCGTTAAGCGATCAGGAGTGTATCTCCACGGATGTGCTGAATACGGATATTGATCAGTGCGACAAGGCGATGACCACGGCCGCACTGGATTACGGTTTTATCGATATTCCCGGTGGTGGCGTGCGGTTGTATGGCACTCCGGGCCAGGAGCGTTTTCGCTTTATGTGGCCCATTCTTGCCAATAATGCTGCTGGCGTAATTGTGCTGCTGAATGGTGAGCACCCGGATCTGGATACACATCTATCCGTGTTCGTCGATGCCTTTTGGGAGCAAGGCGCAATGCCAATGGTGATCGGTGTGGGTCGGTTGGCCAGTGAGGATTTTGACGTTATTGAGCGTATTACAGATATCTTGCTGGAGCGTCATATATCTCCGCCTATCTTTTCTGTGGATGTCAGAGAAAAAGATGACGTTTTACTTCTGGTAGAAGCATTGCTTTGCCAGATTGAAGTTAACGAAATGGGAATGATGCAAGCATGAAAGTAGCCTCTCCGCTGGGTAAAACGGAAACGGCCGTTGCTCAGAAAGAACTGGAAAATTTCCAGGACAATACCAAAGGTGTTACTTCCGCCGTATTGCTAAGCACAGACGGATTTGAAGTGGCCTCGTTACAAGTTAATAAAGAAAGCGCCAGTCGACTTGCTGCCATGGGCAGCTCACTGGCAGCGATAAGTTCTGCTATTGCGAAAGAGGCGGGCATATCAGAATGCAGCCGTTTGATCGTCGAGTCTGATGAAGGCGTTGTTGCAGTGATGAAAATTCCAAATCTAAAGCCGCCACTGGCTCTTGCGGTGGTAGCCAGCGATGCCTCTATGTTGGGGCAACTTCTTTGGGGCGCGAAGAATTGTTGCTTCGTACTTGAAGAGAAACTCAAAAAATCAATTTGATCCGTTATATTTCGGGAAAAACCTAAGTGTTGAAGGAGATTTACCGTGGCGAATATCAAAGAAAGTATGGATGCGCTTCTGCAGTCTGATGGTGCCATGTGTACCGCTATTGTTGATGCTAATAGTGGCATGGTTCTGGGGCAGTCCGGAACGGGATTAGATCTGGAGTTGGCGGCAGCGGGCAATACGGAGGTGGTTCGTGCTAAATTGAAAACAATGAAGTCTCTGGGGCTCAATGAAAAGATTGAAGATATCTTGATTACCTTGGAGTCTCAGTATCACATCATCCGTCCTGTGGATTCGAAAGAGGGTTTGTTCGTTTATCTCGTATTGGATAAGGGGAAGTCGAATCTGGCGTTGGCTCGCCGTAACTGTCAGGACGTGGAATCTACTCTGTCGTTATAATTTTTCATCCCGCCATGCCTCAGGGTTGGCGGGATTTTCTTTCCTCTCCGTCTTTTCTTTTTCACGCCCATTGGCCACACAGCTGTCTTGCAATTGCAGCTGAAACGGGCTGATGAATTCTGCTGAGCATGGAAGAAGTTTTCCATAGACTTCCTTGGGTTCTGTATATTTCTGGCGGTAATGCCGGGTGCTCACTTTAATGACCTTTTCATTTTGGCTATAGCAATCTGATACCGCTTGTTTGAGGATTGTCTGGCGATTACCCGTCCAGGGCCAGCAACGTCAGCGAGGCTACGTTAGCGGTGGCCGCCATGCGGATGATCTCAGTGGGGTGGCTCGCCACGATTAACATAAGCCAACTCGCCCGAGCCCCGAGCCCCGAGCGCTAGGCGCCCGCGGGCTGGATTAGGGTGCACGCTGCAGAGAGTTGGCGTCCTGTTCACTGGCGCCCATTGATGCTGGAGGGATTGGCCAAATCAATGTCTTCCAGCATATACCCATTGAATAACCACAAGGCGGCACTATTGCTGGCGGGGCCGTTCCACCTGGGTCAGGTTGTTGTGCAAGGATAGGTGTGGCGGGTGGCCCCTCATTGTCGAAGTGCTGGGGTCGGTAGTGCCGGATTTCATGCCGGCCCGTAGAAAGGGGATGGGTTCGAAATCCGCCATCTTTTGGATGGGGCGCTGGAGCTTTGTTATTGGCAGCGCAAGTCCTCCGAGAGCGAAGAATATGCGCATACCGTTGGTATTCGAATGCCTAACCTCGGGGAACCGTTGTTGGTCATGCTGGGAACGGTGCTGATCGTTTCCATGCCGTTTCTGAAATCGACGCTTGCTGGCCACATGTTTCAGTGAGCATTGCCATTGCTATCTGACGGCAAGTCCGCCGAGCGTTTGCGACCCATCACCTACCGGGGCGTGGCCACGGCGACCATGGTGTATGACAACCTGCTAATTAATGAGGTGCTTCGTAAGGTAGGTGAAACACGCATGTTTGGCATCATGGACCTGAAAAGCATGAAACCGCCTTTTTCTTTGCGCTGGCCGAGCTGATAGCTGCGTATTGTAGCCGTATCCCTCGTTGATTTATCTGCTCATGGCACCGGCGGGGTCTCTCGGCGGTGACCGTTCGGAGGTGATTTCAGGAGGCGTGAAAATTTCATTGAGGGTTCGTTTCCGTGACATGGAGATTGCCCTGTGAGTTTAGGTGAGGGTGTTGCTGATGAGGTTGTCACTGGCCTCCGCGCAGCCGGCGGGTTATCTCGGAGAACGGAGCAATGATGGCCAGACGTTGGGTCTTCATGACGGGCGAGACACTGAGGCTGATGTGCCCCGGGTTCCCCGGCAATGGCATGCTGTATTAGCCGATGGGGGATCGTAACAGGAAACCTGGGCGGCGGCCGAAACGGTAAGTTCAGAGGCGTTCAGTAATCGCTGCCCTCTGAACTGTCGTTTAGCCGCTCGCGGCGTTCTTGCTCTTCCTCGAAGACGGCTTTGATTTCTGCTAATACATCATCTACATCGGCAATGTGATCATCATCGTCCATCTGGCCGGTGAGTTCGCTGTCTGGCTCCAGTTCACCGCTTTCATATAAGGCCCAAATTTCTTGGCCGTAGCGGCTGCCGCGCAATGACGGTGCGTATTGGCCGTAGTAACGGGTCATGTTATCCACATCCCGATACAGCATGGCCTCGGCGTTGTTGTTGGCGGCGGCATCCACGGCCTGGGGTAGGTCAATGATCACCGGGCCATAATCGTCCACGAGGACATTGAATTCTGACAGGTCACCGTGAATGATGCCGGCGCAGAGCATGCGAACCACGTATCGCATCATTAGGGCGTGGTCTTCTTCGGCTTGCTCGGCGGACATCACAACTTCGCTGAGCCTTGGAGCGACGTCGCCTTCGTCGTCGGTGACCAGCTCCATTAATAGCACACCTTCGAGCATGTCGTAGGGTTTGGGCACGCGAACGCCGGCCTGGGCGAGTAATCGCAGGGCATCCACTTCGGCGCTTTGCCAGACCTTTTCCTGCTGCTCGCGGCCGAACTTGGAGCCTTTTTCCATGGCACGGCTGCGGCGGCTGTTGCGCACCTTGCGCCCTTCCCGGTACTGGGCAGCTTTTTTGAAGTTACGCTTGGCGGCTTCCTTGTAGACTTTCGCGCAGCGGATCTCTTGGCCACAGCGAACCACAAAAATATCGGCTTCCTTGCCACTCATCAGACGGCTAATGACCTCATCGACGAGTCCGTCATCGACCAGGGGCTGTAAACGTTGTGGGGTTTTCATGCCGCACTTATACCTCATTTGGCGCTTGGCTTCGCCTGCTTCCTGAGGTTTTGACAGGGAAAATGAGGAAAAAGCCGCACAGAGGCGGTAAGGAAGCCCCCTGCTGCGTAGGGGATCTACACAGCAGGGAGATGATGACGCTGGCTCAGCCTTTCAGTTTGTCCGCCAATGCTGAGGCATTGCGGGCGCTAAGGCCGTAGATGGAGAGCTGTGGGTTGGCGCCAATGCTGGTGGGGAACACGGAGCCGTCGATGATGTAGAGGCCGTTGAGGTGTTTGTAGCTACCGTCGCTGTTGACGGTGCAGCGGCTTTCATCGGCCCCCATGGTCAGCCCACCCATCACGTGGGCGCTGCCCAGCCCGGTGATGACCGGGGCATAGTCGAGCTGCGCCACGCCTTCGCGGGCTGCTTTCCAGCTTTTGTAGTAACTGGCATGGGTATGGCTGGGCCGTACTTCTCTGGCGCCAGCAGCAAACTGCATTTCCAGCATGGTCAAGTGGGACCGTTTGGCGCCTTCAAGCAGGTAGTCATTGACGGGGTAATCTAGCAGCGGTTCGCCGTTATCACGCAACTCAACGGTGCCGCCTTGGTTATCCTCATGGAAACCATCGCGAATTAGGGCAATGGCGGTGGCTATGTTGGGAAGGCGTTCGATTTCCTCCCGGGCACGTTCGCCGAAGTCGCCCATTAATGCACCAGACAGGCCCGGATGCATGGGCATCATTTCCATCTTGTAACCTGCCGGTCCATTGACTCCGTGTTTGAACGTGAACTCGTCAGAATACATGGATTGTGGGGCGCCGTAATACGGAGCGATTTCTTTGTCGTAGATACCGAAGACGAAGGTGGTGGGGTGCAGGAAGGTACGCTTACCCACTAGTCCGTTCGGGTCTGGGGCGTCGGAGCGCATCAGCAGTGCCGGGCTTTGAATGCCTCCCCCCGCGGCAATTACGGTTTTGCCTTTTAGTGTTACTGTGGCGCCGGTAGGCACTTTGTCATCGTTCAGTGGCCGCACTCGCACGCCAGTAACGCTGTCACCTTCAATGATCAGGGTGTCGGCCTGAGCACTGTAAATCAGTGTGGAGCCGTGGTCTAAAGCGCTGGGAAGGGTAGTAACCAGCATGGATTGTTTGGCGTTGGTGGGGCAGCCCATGCCGCAATAACCGATGTTCCAGCAGCCGCTTACGTTGCGGGGGATAATGGCGGAATGCCAGCCTTTCTCATCGCAGCCCCGTTTCAGTATGTCGTTGTTGGCGTTGGGCGGCATGGCCCACTTTTCTATGTTTAAACGATTTTCCATCTGTTGAAACCAGGGAGCCATTTGTGCCTGGCTAAGCCCCTGTACGCCGAATTCATCGTGCCAGTATTGCAGGGTTTTCTGGGGGGTGCGGAAGCTACTCGTCCAGTTAACCACGGTGGTGCCGCCTACCGTGCGCCCTTGCAGCACCGTCATGCCGGCATCTTTGGTAGCGCGTAGTGCGCCCTCTTGGTAGAGGTCACGGTAGGCCTGACTTTCATCCAGTTTGAAGTCGTCGGAGCTTTTCAGTTTGCCCGCTTCCACCAGTATGACTTTGAGGCCGCGCTGGCTGAGTATTTCTGCACTAACACCGCCGCCGGCACCTGTGCCTACGATGATGACATCGGCTTCTAAAGTGCGGTTGTCGGTGATGGTGCGCCCGTCGATGACATCCCAGCCGTTGGCTGGGTTTTTCCACGGGTCTTTCACGTTAATAGTAAGGGTAGAGAGATCCTGCATGGCATTATCCTTTTTCTTTGGCTAGCAGTACACGCGATAAAGGCCGCAAGCGGCGCGTGTTAGGCAATAATTTTCTGGGGCGGGCCGGGATAGCCGGTGCTGCGAGCGGCGACCGGTTTTACATACCAAGCCATATGGATTGGTTGGGTCAGCCCTTTAAAGGCCATGCGTGACAGGCTTCGCTCACTGGCGGACCATTCGGTGAGGGTTTGCTTAATTTCTTGTTCACTTTGATCGGCAAAGCTGGCCCAAGTGCCGGTGATATACCAGCGAGCGGCCCCCAGTTGCATCAGATCCAGCACCTGGAATAGCGCAGCCCGGGTGCCGGGCATGCCGCCTTCGAGTAGGTCATCGAAGGCTTTCATGCCGTCTTCGGCGGTGGCGCCCACGTCAGTGAGGGCAGGGCCGAGCACGGCGCCCACCAGCGGGGTAAGCAGGTCTACGTCTTGCTGGCGGAAGTGTTTGTAGCCGGTTGCAGGTCCGTCGTTACTGGAGCACCCGGTAAGCAAGGCCAGTCCGGAACCGGTGGCCAGCACGGCACTGCCTGCGGCGCTGAGCTTGAGGAAGCTGCGGCGATTGATTCCCTGATCCATAGCGCACTCTTTTTTGTAATAGTTGTGATTTGTAGTGCGGGAGCAGCGCGATAGGACAACTCAACCCGGTGCCCTTTGTGGTAAAGGGCACCGGGTTAAGCTTGAATCGCGCCGTTAACGGCGCTCCTGCAGTTTACGATTACTTTTATTTCAGCAGAAACTTGTAGATGAGTTTATGGATACTGCGCCCGTAGGGAGGGAGTATGTATTTGGTGGCGTTCATCTTGCCTTTCTTGTAAATGCCTTTGGCTTGGGAAAAGGTTTGGAAACCTTCCGGGCCATGGTAGGCGCCCATGCCAGACGGGCCGATGCCGCCGAAGGGGATGTCATCTACACCTACATGAGAGATGGTGTCGTTCAGGCATACGCCGCCGGAGTGCGTGTTCTTGAGCACACGATTGCAGTTGTCCTGATTCCAGTCGAAATAGTACAGCGCCAGCGGGCGGGGCCGGTCGTTCACGTATTCGATGGCCTCATCCAGCGTTTTGTAAGGCACGACAATCATCAGTGGGCCGAAGATCTCGTCTTGGGCGATGTCCATGTCGTCGTTCACATTCAGTACCAAGGTATGTGGCACCTTCTGGCTACCGCTGAAGTCTTCATTAGCCGGGTTGATCTCAATTACATCTGCGCCTTTGGCTTTGGCGTCGTCGAGATAACCCAACAGCCGTTTTTGCTGGCGGGGGTTCACAATGGCAGTGAAGTCCGGGTTGTTCACCATGGTCGGGTAGGACTGGGTAACCTGGGCTTTCCATGTGTCGACAAATTCTTGCACGCGATTTTCTGGGCAAAGGATGTAGTCTGGAGCTACACAGGTTTGCCCGGAATTCAAGCATTTACCGAAGGCGATACGTTCGGCCGCGTCCTTCATGGGGAAGTCCTGGCCGATGATGCAGGGGCTTTTGCCGCCCAGTTCCAGGGTGACTGGAGTCAGGTTAGCAGAGGCCGCGCGCATAATGTGCTTGCCAATGGTCGTGGAGCCGGTGAAAAGGAGGTGGTCGAAAGGCAACTCAGAGAAAGCCTGCGCTATATCCACTTCGCCATTGATCACGGCAACTTGTTCCTGCGGGAAGATGTTGGTGATCAATTTTTCCAGCAGCGCGCCAGTGCGAGGGGTGGCCTCACTCATCTTGATCATCACCCGGTTACCGGCGGCCAGAGCCGTAATTAGCGGCACTACTGCCAGCTGCACCGGATAGTTCCAGGGCACGATAATGCCCACCACGCCGAGCGGTTGATATTCCACCCAGGTTTTGCCCGGCCAATTCATGGCGCTCACATGACGCTTGGAGGGCTTCATCCATTTGCGCAGTTTCTTGGTGGTGTATTTCAGCCCTTCTAGGGTCATCATGATTTCTGCGAGTTTGGTTTCATCCGCAGCACGGGTGGTGAAGTCGTTGTTCAGAGCGTCGGTCCAAGCATCAATATTATCGATCAGCAATGGCTTGAGCCTGCTGATTAACTCAAGACGCTGTTCGGCGCTAGGGTAAGGGTTCTGACGGTATGCGGCTTTTTGAGCAGTGAAAATGCTCTGCAAGCGGGCGATGTCTGGATTGTTTCTGTGCAGATCTTTTACTTCGGCGACCATGGTCCTCGCCTCCCGAGTTCGATAGTTATGTATGATAGGTGATTAAAAATTAATCTTGAGTCTGATTTTTAGAGTAATTACTCTAAGAGTCAACATCGTGTATCAGAAAGACCACATTTGGCCTCTTATGACCAGCACAAAAGCGCGTATTCTGGAAACCAGCCTGGTCCTGTTCAATCGGCAGGGAGAGCGCAATGTGACCACCAACCACATTGCCGAGGCGCTGGGGATTAGCCCAGGCAATCTGTATTACCACTTTCGAAACAAGGGCGTGATTGTGTCAGCGCTATTTGACCGTTACCAAAAACAATTGCTGAGCTTGCTGGAGGCGCCTCAGGGGCCGTTGAGCTGGCAGGTGAAGGTGCATTATTTCGAAGGGCTGCTGGCGTCCATGTGGCAGTATCGATTTTTTCACCGCGATCTGTCTCATTTCCTGCACGCGGAGGCCGCTCTAGCAGCCCGTTATCAACAGTTTGTGGAAGCCATTCTGGTACGCGGGACAGTGATTTACGAAAAGTTGCGTAGCAGTGGGATACTGGCGTTGGATGATGAGCAGTTGCAAGGTTTGATGGTCAATACCTGGGTGCTGATGTCATCGTGGGCTTCCCTGGTACATGGTTTGCGCCCGGATGCCGCTGCCAATGAGGAGCTGGATGAGAGCTTGATGCGTCATGGGGTGTACCAGATTATTTGTCTGGAAGAGCCCTTCCTGAAAGGTGAAGCTCGAGATCACCTGGCGGAAATGAAAGAGCGCTATCGGGCAGCCCATAATACGAGCGAATTACTACTGGGCCATGCTGTCGGGTTGTCCTCTCCGGGCAGCTGGGCGCTACCCGAAGCTTCAGCGAACACCGAAACCTTGTACAAACGCCAATAGCCGTTGTTCTAACCAGTACCGCTGGCTTTTGTGGCCGACAAAGCCCACATGCCCACCGTAATCGCTCACTTCCAATGTCACCGCTGGCCCGAGCTCTTCCTGCCGCGGCAAGGTTTGCGGGGTCATGAACGGATCATCCCGATTTTGCAGCATCAACGTCTGGGTACGGATTTGTAGCAGCTTGGGACCGGTCGAGCATTGGGCATAATAGTGCCAGGCGCTGCGAAAGCCATACAACGGGGCGATGATCTGGTCGTCGTAGCGCCAGAACGAACGGATGCCAGTCATGTTCAGCCGATGCAGCCGTTTGGCCTCTGGTGGATTTACCTTGTCCAGATGGGTTTTCTGCCCTTCGAAATTGCCCAGCAAGTTTTTCAGCAGATGTTGGCGGTACAGTTTCGACAAGCCTTGCTCCAGCCGGTTGGCACAGATATCCAGCCGCAAGGGGGCGCAAATGGTGGCTACGGCACTGAGATGGCCGTTGTCTCGGTGGGCCAGCCAGTTCAGTAGCCGGCTGCCGCCCAGGGAAACGCCGATGGCAATGCGATGGCCTGTGGGGTTTTCATGGAACACATGGTCAATTACCGCATCCACATCATCCACTTCGCCCGCGTGGTAACACAACGCGGTGTCGTTCGGTTCTTTGGCTCCGCGACTGTTGATGGCCACAGAACGGATGCCTGCGTCGGCCAGTACTTTTTGCATGCCGCGCATGTAATGGGAGTCGCTGCACCCGGATAGCCCATGCAATAACATCACGATGAGCTGCCCGGGTTGGCTCTGCGGCCCGGCCCAGTCCAGCAATAGATAATCACCGTCCTTAAGGTTCAGTCGTTCAGTGCGCCGCTTCACTTCAGGCAGGGTGCGGCCCATGGGCCCCCACAGAGTTTGCAGGTGGGGGTTGCGTAACCACAGCGGTGGCCGGAAGGCTGACTGTACAATTTCGCCCATAGGCAGGGTCTCATCTATCTGGTTGGCAAAATCACGCCGGGAGCGTGGCGCAGGTATGGTAGCCTTTTGTTTTTCCCGCTGGCACCTATTCGTGATGGAGATTCCATGCCGCGCCGTTTTTTTGATGATCAGGACTTCCATGCTGGTCAGGCTGAAGATCTGGGCACCAGCGCCAGCCATCATATCGGCAAAGTGCTGCGTATGACGGTGGGCGATGAGTTGGTGGTATTCAACGGTCGTGGTGGTGAATGGCAGGCGCGTATCACCGCGATTAGCAAAAAGGCAGTCACCATTGAGCCGTTCACGTTCACCGCTGAAGACCGCTGCGCTCCTTTGGCGGTGACGGTGGCGCTGCCGATGATCAAGGGCGAGCGCATGGACTATGCGATCCAGAAGGCCACTGAGCTGGGCGCCGGCGCCCTGGTGATCCTGGACACGGAACGTTGCGAAGTCCGCCTCAAGGGGGAGCGTCAGGAAAAGAAACGTAGCCATTGGCAGCAAGTGGCGATCAGTGCTTGTGAGCAATGTGGGCTGAACAGAGTGCCGGTGGTGCAGGGTGTGCTTAGCCTGCGTGACTGGTTGGCATCTGATCTTCCCGTCCTGAAGTTGATAGCCCATCCGGGCGAGAGGCCCTTCTCTGCGGCTGCCTTGCAGGGGCAGACAGAACTGGCATTGTTGACGGGCCCGGAAGGTGGCTTTTCCGATGATGAATTACAGCAGGCGGCGGATGCGGGCTTTCGCCCGTTCGCGTTAGGCAGCCGGGTGTTGCGAGCGGAAACCGCCCCGGTGGCGTTGCTGGCGGCCCTGTGGGCTTGGAGGGGATGATGGCATTGCAGCAAGGAAGGTTGATTAAGTGGGACGACGCGAAAGGGTATGGTTTTATCGCTCCTGCGGATGGTGGTGATGCGGTATTTGCCCACATTAGCGCTTTTGTAGCGAGCCGGGCCAGGCCTGCAGTAGGTGATAAAGTTCGATACTCCGTTCGGCAAGAAAAAGGTAAAGGATTGCGAGCAGAAGGGGTGCATCTCCCTTTGCTATTGCAGGACAGAATTGAGGGGGCGGTGTTGGTCGCAATGATTACCGCGACATTATTCTTTAGCGCTGTGCTGTGGTTGAGCCGTGAGTATGTGTTTTCGTATTTTCTGGTAGTGGCATTAGTGGCGCTCAGTGTTATCACATTGTTGCTCTATGGTTGGGATAAACGGTCGGCAGTAAAAGATAAACAAAGGGTAAGGGAAGATACGCTTCACCTTCTGGCGCTGGCCGGAGGTTGGCCTGGAGCGTTGATAGCCCGGCCTCTGTTCCGTCACAAGACACGAAAGCAACCGTTTGCAACGCTATTTGGGGCAACCGTTGTTTGTAGCGTTGCTTGCTTGCTTTTCTTTCTGTTGAGCGAGCAGGCCGTTACTTTGCGTAATTGGTTGGATATTGAAGCCATGCAATGGCGGACCCTCATGCAACCTGTAATTGCTATATAGGCCCTCTAATGCTGCTAGACAAGAATGACTGAACTTAACTTTCATCCACCGTTTTTGTCTTGCAAATGTTAACGGGGCATTGCACTGCAATCCCGTAATGATGATCCGGTGGCAAAGAGTCATTAATTTTATAATGGCTACAATGTGTGTGGTTTGTTGATGTCTGCGAAACGTAGCCTGGTCTTAACGGCTTTGGCCATGGTGGCCTTTGCAGCCAATTCCGTGTTTTGCCGTTTGGCACTGCGTGAAGGTGCAATAGATGCCGCCAGCTTTACGGCTGTGCGATTGGTATCTGCCGCGGTGATGCTGGGGCTCATCTTGCTGCTGCGAGACCGGCAGTTGAAAGCCATGGTTAGACACGGTAATCACGGTTCGGCTCTGGCACTGTTTGTCTACGCCGCCGGATTTTCGTTGGCTTACGTGGCGCTCGCTACGGGCACGGGCGCCTTGCTGCTGTTCGGAGCCGTGCAAGCCACCATGATTGGTGTCGGTTTATTTCAGGGGGAGCGACTGGCGCCAGTCCAGTGGCTAGGGCTGATATCGGCATTGAGTGGCTTGGTGGCATTGATGTTGCCCGGCGCGACGGCACCACCGTTGACTGCGGCAATACTGATGCTGGTGGCTGGTGCCGCCTGGGGCGTGTACTCCCTGCGAGGCAAGGGCGCGGCCGATGCGACGGCAGAAACCGCGGGCAATTTCCTGCGGGCATTGATCTGGCTATTACCGTTGGCGCTGTTCGCTTGGCCGGGCCAATGGCCACAGGGCCTGGCGTTGGTATATGCGGTGTTGTCTGGTGCTCTGGCTTCGGGAGCAGGTTACGCGATTTGGTACTTGGCATTGCAGGGGTTAGCCAGCGCTACGGCCGCCACCGTGCAGCTAAGTGTGCCGGTGCTGGCGGCACTGGCGGGCGTATTCTGGCTAGATGAGCGACTCAGCCTGCGGTTGGTGCTGGCTTCGCTGGCCATTCTGGGGGGCATCGCCCTGGTGATTCGCCGCGGCTCTGCCCGTTAAACGATGGGTAAGGCCAACGCCCGAAAAGGTCTGCCTTATTACACGTTTCTCGTCATGTTGCTGCTTATATGTTTAGCGATATTGCCGGCTATATCCCCAATAAATCGCTGCCAGCAATGCGGCTAAGATGGCGGGGGCCACTAACGCGGAAAAATGCAGCAGGCGAAACAGTAGCGTGCCGATGACTCCACCACAAATAAACCCGCTGATCAGTAATAGAAACAATAACAGTCGGCGACCGTTGAGGGGTATGCCTCGCAGGCGGTTGCCGAGCATGATGCCCAGATCAGTGAAGATCCCTGAGAGGTGAGTGGTACGAATGATCGAACCACTATAAGTGGTGACCATGGCGTTCTGCAGGCCGCAGGCCATGGAGGCCAGGTAGATTCCGAAATCACTGCCACGTTGCAGGAACAACATGGCTAGGAGCAACAGAGCAGATTCAATCAGCAGGGAAAAACCGTAATGGCGGCCCAGTCTCAGAGCGGTGCTGGTGATTAGCAGCCCGCTGAGAGTGGCGCCGGCAAGAAAACTCATCAGGGTAAAAAGTAGGTGCAGTACATCGCTCAGGGCTAGCTCGGCCAATGCCAGCCCCAACAGCGACGAGGTGCCGGTCAGGTGAGAGACGGATTGGTGACTAAAACCCAGAAGCCCTACGGCATTGACGCTGCCCGCCAGAAAGGCGAGCAGAAAGGCCCCAAATTCTACCCAAGGTGGAAGACGCGCCAGCAAGAAAAACCCCGATGCTTAATCATGGTGTTGCGCAAGTGTATCATGTGCACAGGAGATTTTTTCTGGCTATTTCTTTTTCTTCTTGCCCTTTTTCTTGCCGCCTTTCTTGTCTTTTTTATTGGAGGTCTTGGGTTTTTTCTTGTCGATTTTTTTCTCTGTTTTTTCGTTTTTCGATTTTATGATCTTTAATTTTTTGACTTTTTTATCACTTTTATTTTTCTTTTTATCGGTTTCTTTATTTTTTCTTTCATCTTGGGGAGGGGCGATGGGCTTCGTTTTCTCTGTAGCAAAGATATCCAGTGATACGACCCGGAAACGTCGCAAACAGTAGCGCACTTGGCCGAGGCTTAGACCACTTTTTTCTGCAGCTTGCTGCTGGGTGCAGCCTTGGTCAAGCGCTAGCAATGCTTGAGCACGTGGGCCGTACGGGGCTGGCTGGTTGGATCGGGCTTGGCAAAAGTTTCGCTGTGTGAGAGTCAGAAGAGAAGACGAATTCATTATAGGAGATCCCCTAGTGTGAGCCCGACAAAGGAGTCAGGCCTTGGTCAAGAAGTGCAAAGCTTACACAATACGAGACAGTTAGAGGGGAAAGCAAAAAAACAATTTTGCTGTCAGAAAAGTGACATCTTTCAGTCGTTTTTCTGTTGTTTCTCCATCATGTCGGCCTGAAGAATTTCGATCCAATAACCGTCAGGGTCCTTGATAAAGGCGAGCCCTTTCATTTTGCCGTCATCAGGGCGCTTGACGAAAGTGACGTCCATTTTTTCAAAGCGGTGGGCGGCGGCGTAGACATCGGGAACGGTGATGCCGATATGACCGAAGCCTTGGGGTTCTGCATTGCCATCATGGTAGGAAAAATTAGGCTCATCTTCGGTGCCCCAATTGTGGGTCAGCTCCAACATGGCTTCACGGCCAAAGGTGAAGGTTAGTCGTTTATCATTGTCCTTCGGGACCCCGCCCGCTTCTTCTTCACTCAGATAACCAAGAAAATAAAGACTGAATTTCATCTCGGGAAAATCAATTTTGCGCACCAGGCGCATGCCGAGCACTCGGGTATAAAAATCCAGGCTTGCTTTCGGGTCTTTAATACGCAGCATTGTCTGATTGAAAAGATATTCTTGGGTCGCGTCATCCGGGTGCTCGAACAGGCCGTCGGCTTTTTCAAAATGGCGGGACATGGAGACTCCTGAAACTTTGTGATGGGACTTAAGAATATCGGGATGATAGGGCGCGAATGCAAGCCTCGCGAAAGAGCGAGCGGGGCTTGCCCGGTCTTGGGAGTTTCTAGCGACTCCCAAGCTCCGGGGGTAGACAGATCAGGCCGGGGTTTTTTCCACGGTTTTGAGAACCTTCTGCAAGCTGGCGACGGTGCCGCCAATGTCGCTGAGGCCTTGAGGCAGCAGCATGGTGGTGGATTCTTTGGCGACTTTCTCGAAGGCGGTAACGTATTGCTCTGCTATGCGCAGGCTAACGGCTTCCTGGCCGCCGTCTTCTTTCACGGCGGCGGCAACCTGGCGCAGCCCTTCGCCGGTGGCTTTGGCGATTAGTTCGATTTGCTGCGCGCGCCCTTCGGCCTCATTGATCTGCTTCATTTTTTCACCTTCAGAGATGTTGATCATCTCCTGCTTTTCACCCTCGGAGCGGTTAATCGCCGCCTGGCGGTCACCCTCGGAACGGTTGATTGCTGCCTGGCGTTCACCTTCGGATTCGGCAACCACGGCGCGACGTTCACGTTCGGCACGAACTTGTTTTTCCATGGCATCTTTGATGGAGACGGGAAGGTTGATGTCGGCGACTTCGTAACGCAGGACTTTGACACCCCACGGTTGTGCGGCTTCATCTACAGCACGGACCACTTCCATGTTGATTTCGCCGCGTTCTTCGAAGGTTTTGTCCAGGTCGATTTTACCGATCACGGAACGCAGCGTGGTTTGAGCCAGCTGTTGGGCGGCCATGACGTAATCGTCCACGCCATAACTGGCCGCTTTCGGGTCCACCACTTGAAGATACATGACGCCGTCGATGGAGACCTCGATGTTGTCCTTGGTGATACAGCTCTGACGAGGTACGTCGCGAACAATTTCTTTTTGTGAATGCTTGTAGGCAACGCGATCGATAAAGGGTGTTAGGAAATGCAGGCCTGCATCCATAGATGTCTGGTACTTGCCTAGCCGCTCCACTACATATACCTCACGCTGAGGCACGATGCGAATCACCATAAAGAGCAGAACAACAACGCCGAGAGCGAGCAATCCGGAAATAATCAAACCAGCCATGGATACAGTTCCTTATTGTTTTAAAAGTAAAAGTTGCGAAGCAAAGGGTATATTCGACTGATTGCGTCGTCAGTCCCTTGGGGGTGCTTGCGGCGAAACCACTGGCCAAGGCTCTACTGTCAGCCAGAGCCCTTCGTGCTGGGTGATGCGAACCATATCCCCAGGGTTAAGGGGCTGGTTGCACTGAGCCTGCCAGCGAGCGCCACGGTAGTTAACGGTGCCTGTGCCTTTGGCAAAAGCTTCCGCTACGGTGGCACGGTGGCCTACCAAGCCGGCGCTGTCTTCTTCGCCTTGCCGTTGCCGTTCGCGCCCCATGAGTTTGTCATTAAGCACGCGGCGCACAAACACCAACAGCAGTACGCTTATAGCGGCAAAGATGGTCAGTTCCCACGTGGTGTCGTTGAGTAAGCCGAGAAATTTGAGACTACCTACCAGCAGTGCGGCGATTCCGAAGAAAATGACCACTAGACCGGCAATGGCAAATTCGCCAATTACCAACGCTAGCCCGGCGATGATCCAGTAACTGTACTCCGGAAGATCCATGCCTGTGTTCCTTTGCATTTTCTGATGCACAAAGATAGCACGTTGATGGCAGGTACGTCGGCAGGAAAAGGCTGAAAATGAGATAGCGGCAAGCTACACGCTACAACGCGGTTCTAAGTCTATGGCTCTGCCCTCGATTAACGATAAAGGCGGGTAAGCGCAATCAAACAGGAAAGGTTACCCCCGCGTTGCCGCTCGGTGCCTGAAGCTGCTTTTAGTGTTGGTGCCCGCCAACGCCATGAGCGTGTTTGTGGGCTATTTCGTCGTCGGAGGCATCGCGGATATCGGTGATTTCCACGGCGAAGCGCAGGGTCTGTCCCGCCAGCGGATGATTGGCGTCCACGTCTACGGTTTTCAGGCCCACTTTCAAAACGGTGAGCATGCGGGGCCCTTCGTCGGTGGAGACGGTAACGACTTTGCCAGGGGCCAGCTTGCCGGCGTGTTTAAGGTATTTGCGGGAGATACGCTGAAACAGCGTGTTGTCGTATTCGCCGTAGGCGTCTGCCGGCTTGACGGTCACATCTACGTTGTCGCCGACGGCTCTGCCTTCCAACGCAGATTCAAGACCCTTGATGATGTTGTTGTAACCATGCAGATAGGCCATGGGCTCACCGGTTTCACGGGAGTTTTCGATTTCGCTGCCATCCTCGGCGTTGAACAGGCTGTAATGCAAGGTGATGACCTTGTCATTCTTGATAGTCATGCGAGCCTCTCTAGGGGCAAAAATAGGGTGTCGGTTTCATGGCCCAGTCATACTGCAGTGCAGGTAATCAGGCTTTGTTGCTTGCGCAATGGATTTCCAGCCAATGATAGGCGGGTTTACGAGCTTTGCAAAACGCGCAGGGAGACGGGCGCAGTTGTTGCCTTGATGAATTGTTGCAAGGCGGCGATGCTGATCAGCATCGCCGCACTGGCCGATGATCACTCTCCAGAATATCCGGATAGCCGAGGGGCGCTTTTCCTGTCAGCCGTAACCACCGAAGCACGATAGGTGATTGAGTCACTGGCAGTGGCCAGCACTGTTTCGAACGCGTGGCCAGGCCGATATGGTCTGCGCTTGCTTTTAGGCCAACCGAAAAGCCGGGGTCGGCAAGGTAAAATTAGGGGTTTGGGTTCTCCGTGTTGCAGGAAAGTGTTTGCAGTCGAATGGGCAAGACTTGCCTGCAGACTCTCCTGGAGTGCACTGAGTTAGAAGATAGGGGTCGCTACAGGGTGTCGTCGTGTTTGCCTGGGAGCATGCGCTGTAAGGTTGCATCTCTGTCGATAAAATGGTGCCACAGTGCCCCTGCGATATGAATAACAATCAGCGTTAGCAGAATGGTCCACAGCACCTCTTTGTGTATGAACGCGATCTGCTTGGCTAGATCCATATTCACCGTTACCAGTTGAGGTACCGAGAGAGCGCCAAAAATTTCGATGCTCTTGCCAGCAAGCTGACGCATGGCAAAGCCGCTGAGTGGCATGGCCAGGATGACGATGTATAGCAGCCCATGCACAAGGCCGGATAAGTGACGCTGCCAGGCAGCACCCATCGGTGTAGGTCCAGGGTAAAGGGCACGACCATAAAGCCGAATTAGCATAACGACTAAGGTAGTTAGCCCTAAGGAGAAATGTAGCATTTTCCACCATTCGCGCATGGGATCGCTTTTCTCGTAGAACTCATGAAGCTCTACGGCGCCCCAGACCATCACCAGTAGCAAAACCACTAGCCAGTGAAGCCCTTTATGTAATCGGTGCCAGTTTGCCGGTCCCGTTGCCATAGTGTCTGCCTATTTGCTAACCGAAGTTTACGTGCAGAAGATTATCCTATGCTTAAGAGTGTTTCACTGATCCTTGTCAGTGTCAGGGTGCAAGCCGAAAACCTTACGGTCTTCCCCTTGCTGAATGCGTTTGAGTAATTGCAGGGAGTGTCGGTACCAGTTGCGTCGACCGCGCGGGCCCCATTTAAAGCGTTTGTAGGTCCACTGGTACTGGCCTGGGTTGCGCTCAATACAGCGCTGCAGGCCAGCGTTCATGGCGGTGAGAATCTCGATGGTATCGCTGGCCTGTTCGATTTCCGGGGCCTCTTCGAAATGGAGCTGGATATCCTTTACTCCACCCTTACGGATGCAGGAGACGATAAATACATGGGGCCGATAGCGCTGTATCAGCTTATCGATCAGTGCTGAGGTGGGCACGTCATAGCCAAAAAATGGAACCGTCGGATTGCTTCGATTCCCCGGGTTATGATCGGAGAGGATGCCTAGGGTGCCGCCGGCCTTTATGGCCGCCAGTGCCTTTTTGACCCCCTGATGATTGGCGGGGATGAGGATGGAGCCAGTTCGTTCTCGGGCCGCCTTGACCATGGCATCCATTAAGGTGGCCGGGTGGGGCTGGTACATGATCAGGGTTTTGTCGCGGTCGCCCTTGTCGCCCAAATACAAGTTGCTGATTTCCCAGCTTCCTTGGTGCAAGGACAGAATGAGGACGGGGCGCTCACTAGCACAGGCATCCAGAAAGCCTTGTTCGCCGTGGATATGAGTAACTCGGGCCAAGGTTTCCTGGACCGGGCGGTGCCAGACATGGCTGAATTCGGTGAGCGTGCGGCCCAGCTCTACTATGTTGCGGCGGCCGATGCGTTTGGCCTCGGATAGGGTCATGTCTGAGTGTGTTGCGAGCAAATTAATGAGCACTACCCGATAGGCGCTGGCGTAACGGAGCGGGGCTAAGGTTATCAGTGTGGCTACAAAGGCGCCTAAGGCGGTGGCTAAGGGTAACGGTAACCAAGCAAGTAGACGGATCACCAGCCACAGGCGGCGGCCCTGGTATTGTTTATTCATGTTTTAATTCAATAGTCAGGGTTTCCCCGTGTTGCGGGACCCGAAAATGTACGTGTTCGATGTGCTGCTCTGAGAGTGCTTTGGCCAAGGCTTTTGGCGGTGCATCCATGGGTTCATCAGTGAGTACGAAGGTGCCCCAATGCATGGCAAGGGATTGACGCGCCTGGATATCTTGGTGAATTTTTACCGCCTCCGCCGGATTAATGTGCACAGGGGACATAAACCAGCGCGGCTCATAGGCACCAATGGGTAATAATGCCAGATCTACCGGCCCGAATACCTGACCAATTTCGTTAAATAATGTCGCATAACCGGTGTCGCCCGCAAAATAGAGACTGAAATCCGGGAAATTCAGGCGCCAGCTGCACCACAATGTTTGGTTGTGGTCGTTAGGGCCGCGTCCGCTGAAGTGCTGGGCGGGCAAACAGAACGCTTCGACCTCGCCGTGGTAATCACTTTGCCACCAGCCTAGCTCAATGATTCTTTCCACCCCCAGTTTGCTCAGCCAGGAAGCGATGCCCTGTGGGACGAACCAAAGAATATCGCGACCGAAACGCTTCTGTAATGTTGTTACCGAGGCTTTATCCAGATGGTCATAGTGGTTGTGCGATACCAGTACCGCATTGATGTTGGGCAGCTGATCCACGGTCAGCGCCGGCGGTACCGCCCGTTTCGGCCCCGCAAAGCTAAAGGGTGAGCAGCGGTCGGAAAACACCGGGTCGGTGAGCAGGTTCCAGCCACGGTGCTGGAACAGGTAGGTAGCGTGACCGATCCAGGTGATTTGAGGCCGATTCCCTGGCTTGTGCAATTGCTCCGGGTCGGGCCTGTGTAATGGGAAAGACTGGTGCGCCGGGAAGCGCCCTCGGGAGTCCCATTGCCAGCGCAAAAAAGCACCGAGGCCGTGGTGAGGAGTCGCAAACCGGTTGCGGAATGCTTGCCCACGGCGTGGGTAGGCGGCGTCTTCTGCTGCCAAAGCGGCCAGTCTGTCACGATCAATCATGCCGGTTTCTGCAGCCCGGCCACGGCGCCTTCAATGGCGTCCAGGTCCGGGATTACGGCCAAGTCGCCGCCGACCTGAATATACATGGCTTCTGCAGGCCCGGTATCTACTGGCTCTTCCACCGGATCGTTCTTGGCCACTTTCAGTAGGCGTGGGATCCCCTGCACGATCACCGCATAAAAGGGCGCCTTGCTGGCCACGGTATTGAGCACCGCGATGCGGGCATCCTGACCGATGGTGACTTGGCCTGACTCGTTGAGCTTTTCGAATGACAGCAGCGGGATTTGCTGGTCGCGCCAACTCAGCCAACCCAGCAACCACTCCGGGCCATGGCCTGGGCGGTCTGGTTGGCGCAAAGGAATCACCTCAGCCACCACAATATTGGGCACCAGCCAAGGGCGCCCCTGCATGGGGATCAGCAGGCTGGAAATATCGGAGGGCAACTGCGCCATAGTGCTGTTCCTTTTCTTGTCATCGCGTATTTCATCGCGGGTCACGGGCCGGGCGACGAGTCGTTATTGTCATTAGTACTACTGGGGTTGTGGAAGCGGTGCCTGTACCAGTTCCCTTCTTACCCGCTCCACCAGCTGTAGTGCAAGTTGTTCAGGGCAGCCACTGAAGCTGACGCAGCCGGTTTCCCGCACGGAATCTGGTTGGCTGCTGACCGCGCAGGTCTCGGCGCTTTGTGCCCATACTGGGCGGCCGGTGGCCGCCAGTCGCGGGGCGGCGATAGCGCCGTCGTTGCCCATGCCGGAAAACAGAATGGCCCCGCATGCGTTGGCAAAGCCTTCGCCCACATACTGGATCACCTGATCGATGGAGGGCGCATAGGGGCCTTCCCAGGCTTCGCCAGTAGATTGGATGCGGCCGTCGTGGCGAAAGCGTACCGCGTAGTCCACCGGCACAATGGCCAGCTCGCCGTGGCGCAAAGCTTCTCCCTCCACGCCGATCTTGCAGTGAATCGAGTTGTCCCGGCCCAGGACCCCGCACAGGGTATCCAGAAAACGGCCGTCAATGTGTTGCGCTAGAACAAACGCCACTGGCAGATTGGCGGGCAGACAATCGAGAAACCGTTTTACCGCCGCCGGCCCGCCCAAGCTGGCGCCCAGTACCCATACTTGCCGGGGCTGATCGCCGGGGCGAATGGCGTGAAACTCTCGAGGCTGAGGAATGCGTACTTGGGACGGGCGCGCGGGAATTACCTCTAGCCGTTCTTCTACTGCGGGTTTGCCGATAAAGCTCACCAGTTTGGTGACCAGGCGCCGTTCCCATTTGGGATAGAGGGCATCGGTGCGAACCGGTGCCTGGCCGTCGCAAAACAGAATCGGCACTTCAGCTCGTTCCAGCAGGTCATCAAGAAACTGCTGCCAGCGATCCTCGCTGGACAGATCAACGACGAGCAGATCCAGAGCGTCAGTGTCCAGCCAGCGATTCTCCAAGGCCTCGGGTTCGGTGCTGACCAAGACTTGGTAGCCCTGCCCTTTCACGGCACTGGAGAGCAAATGGCCCTGTAAGGTGCTGTCGGCAATCACGCCGACACGGCCGGGTGCGGTCATCCGTTATCGGCTTCCTGCAGCTCACCAAGCAGTTCGCGAATGGTGGAAAGCAGCTCGTTCTCCTGGAAAGGTTTGCCCATATAGCAATTCACGCCGATATCGAATGCCCGCTCGCGGTGCTTCTCGCCGGTACGGGAAGTAATCATGATGATTGGCACATCTTGTAAGCGGCTGTCGTGACGTACGTGGGTGGCTACCTCGAAACCGTCCATGCGGGGCATTTCGATATCCAGCAGCATCACATCCGGACGAATATCTTCCAGCTTGGCTATGGCATCTATGCCGTCCTTGGCGGTGACCACTTCGTAGCCATTACGCTCCAACAGCCGGGTAGTAACTTTACGCACGGTGACCGAGTCATCGGTGACCATGACCAGTGGCGTGTCGCGCTGGGGCAGGGCTTGCTCCTCAGGTTCTTGAGGCAGCGTCGGTACCGCCTCGCCGGACGCCAGTGCGATGGTTTGTACGTGGGAGGCACGGATCAGGGAATGAATATCCAGAATGATCACGACGGAGCCATCCCCGAGGATGGTAGCGCCGCTGATGCCGGCCACGGTGGCCAGCTGCGGGCCCACGGCTTTCACGACCACTTCTCGGGAACCGACTAGGTCGTCTACTACAATGGCCACGGTGTGTTCGGTGCTGCGAATCAGCAGAACCGGCATGGGCGTGGTCTGGTTTTCTAGGTGCGGCACCCGGTTGCCGTGAACAAAGTGACCCAGATATTGCAATTCGTAATCTTGGCCCACATAGGTGTAGATCGGATTTTCTTCTTCGAAGTAGTGCTGCAATTCGAACGGGCTGATCCGCACGATGCCTTCGATCTGGTTTAGCGGAATCGCGTAGGAATCTTCCCCAGCTTTCACCATCAAGGCGCGGTTCATGGCCAAGGTAAAAGGTAGACGAATGATAAAGCGGGTGCCCTGTCCTTTATGGGAGTCGATGGTCACCGACCCTCCCATCTGCTTGATTTCGCTGACGACCACGTCCATGCCCACACCGCGACCGGAAATCTGGGTGACTGCAGCAGCAGTGGAGAAACCAGCGTGAAAAATAAACTGCTGAATTTCATGGTCAGAGAGTTGCGCGTCCGGTGTAGCCAGGCCCCGTTCGATGGCTTTTTTGAGCACCGCATCGGTGTCGATGCCTTTGCCGTCGTCGGACAGGGTGATCACCACCTCTCCCCCTTCACGGCCCAGCGCCAGGTTGATATGACCGGTGCGGTCCTTGCCGGCAGCATCACGACCGTCTCCGGTTTCGATACCGTGATCCACGGCATTACGAAGCATGTGTTCCAAGGGCGCCACTATGCGCTCCATCAGGGAGCGGTCAAGCTCGCCTTCCGGGTTGAGCACGTCAAAGTCCACCCGTTTATCCACTTCACCGGAAATCTGGCGAACGATACGTCGCAGGCGCGGCACCAGACGGCTGAAGGGCACCATGCGGGTGTGCATCAGTTTTTCCTGCAGCTCGGTGTTAATGCGTGCCTGCTGCAGTAGTAGCGTTTCCGTGTCCTTGTTGCGGTCCAGCAGAGTGTTCTTCAAATCCAGCAAGTCAGAGGCGGACTCGGATAGCTGCTTAGTGATCTGGTGCAGTTCGGAGTACTGATCCATTTCCAACGGATCGAAGTCATCATCGTGTTCGCCGAGGTCCACGCCTTTTTGGTAGTTGGACATGATCTGCGCTTCGGTTTCCGAGTCCAGCCGGCGCAATTGTTCGTAGAGGCGCTGTACCGTGTGGCCCATTTCTTCCACGTTGAAGGCAAACTCGGTGATGCCCTGCTCGACTCGGCCACGGTTAATGGACGTTTCCCCGGCCAGATTCACCAGTGCTTCCAGGACATCTGCGCCGACCCGCACCATCTCTTGTGGTTGCGCCTGATTCTGGCGCTGGCGATGGCTATCTTTTTGCGGTTGCTGCGGTGCGGTGCGACTGGCGGCAGTGGTTGGCAGGGTGCTGGTCTGGGACGCGATAGCGGCCGCTTCCGGAGCCGGAGCTGGAGCGTTGGCTTGTGCCGCAGCCGCTACCGATTCCATGCCCCGGTTGATCTGATCGTGCCAGTCGAACATGGGCTGGAAATCGCTGGGTGCGGGTGCTTGGCGACGGCTTTCCAGTTCCAGTATATAGGCTTCGATATTGTGGCTGATGTCGCCCAGTTGTTTCAGCCCGGCCAGCCGTGCGCCGCCTTTCAAGGTATGCAGCGCTCGCTTTAGGTCGTCGATGAAATCGATGCTCTCCGGGTGATCCTTCCAGGACGTCAGGCAGGCATCGATGATTTCCGATAGCTCTTCGGATTCCTCCAGGAAAATTTCCAGTATTTCCGGATCGCTGTCCGCTTGCCATACATCATCATCGGCGGCAGATGTTGCGGGGGCCGGTGATGCGTCATTACTGGCGGGGGTGGTGGCTTCTTCACTCTGGCTGGAGGGTTGAGCGCAAGCAGCCGCCGCCATGGCGGGCAGGGTAAAGCCTGTCGGGTTCGCCACATAGTCATGGAGGGCTGCGATCAGTACCTCGCCGTTGGGCAGTGGTCGGTTGGCTTTCAGTGCTTCCACCATCTCTGCCAGTTGATCGTGGCAGCGATGGAGCAAATCAAACAAGGTGGGCTCAATGGCCAGCTGGCTTTGCGCTAGCCCTTCGTACAAAGTTTCCAGTTCGTGGCCCAGGTCGCCCAGCTCGGGCACTTCGGCCATGCGAGCGCCACCCTTTAGGGTATGCAGGTCACGCTGTAAGGATTGCAGCTCAATCAGGTTGTCCTGCTGGATAATCCAGAGTTCCAGGCTGTGGCCGGCGGATTCGAGAATTTCGTTCGCTTCTTCCAGGAAAATTTCCACCAGCTCCGGGTCGCGCTCCGGTTGAGGGGGCGCATCGATGGGAGCGGGCGCGTCCTCAACCGCAACGGGCGCGGGGGCGTCAGAGGCATTGGGCAGGGGCGCGACCGAGATGGATTCGATGTCACTATGCTCGGCGGGCTGCGTGTCGCCATCGTCGATATTGGTGCGGGTGATCGGCGCGGGGGCGTCGCCACGGATGAACGCCTGAATCGCCGCTACCAACGCCGGGGCATCGGCCGGAGTGGTGTTAGTCTGCAGGTTTTCGATCATCACCGCCAAGCGGTCGTGGCATTGGTGCAGCAGGTGGAACAGCGCTGCGTCGGATCCCAGTTGCCCGGCGTTGTAGCCCTCGTACAGGTTTTCCAGTTCGTGAGCCAGGTCACCCACCGGGGCGACGCCGGCCATACGCGCACCGCCCTTCAGAGTGTGCAAGTCTCGCTGCAGGCTGCTGACGTTGCTGCTGTCGCCGGCTTCCCACTGGTGGAGGATGTGGCTGGCGGACTCAAGAATTTCCTCGGCTTCTTCCAGGAACAGCTCCACCAGCTCCGGGTCCAGGTGGGCTTCGTAGCGGTTGTTGTCCGGGGCGCTGTCATTCAGTTCGGTCACTGGATCCGTGTGGCTCAGTGCCGTGTCGTTGTTGCTGTCGGGCTGGCTGCCATCGGGACCACCACCGGGCCCATCGCCGTCGGCCAGTTCGCGCAGGGCATCCACCAGCCCCAGTTCCGGGCGAACGGTCTGACCGGCGGCCAGGCAGTCCATCATATTCATCAGTGCGTCCTGGCCTTCGCCGGCCAGGGTAAACAGGCGCTCGCTGTAAGCCAGTCGGCCGCCTTCCACCGAGCTGTAACAGCCAGCCAGAGCAGCGGCTAAGTCGTGAATCTCGTGGAGGCCGGCGGTAGAGGCACTGCTGGCGAGCAGTTTCAGTTCATCGCGCAGACGCACCAGCTCGTCAGTGTGCCCGGGGTGTTGTGCCCACTGGTTGAGCAGTTGTTCCGCATCTACGATCAGATCCATGCCTTCAGACAGGAACACGGAAAGAATGTGCGGGTCCGGGCCGGGGCTGTCGCTGCCCTTCAATTGTTCGCGCTGCTGGTTCAGCGACTGGATCAAGCCCTCGGCACCGGATAGATGGGCCGGCGGAGTTGGGTCTATCTGCCCTAGACCGGTGAGGATCAGGTCGTGACTCTGCGCCAGCAAGTCTATTTGTTGTTGGTTGGCGCGGCGGTTGCTGCTGATCAGATCCCGGGCCAGTTTTTCTGCTGGCTCGGCCACCTCCGCCACCGCTTCGATTTCGGCCATGCGGGCGCTGCCCTTGAGGGTATGCAGCGCCCGGTGCACGCTGTCGTCCACCGGGTGCTCGGACAGATCGGTATCGTTGTTGGCCAGCCATTGAGCGATTAGCGCCAGATTACGACGGGCTTCGCTGGAAAAGATTTTCAGCAATACGGTGTCCGGACCGTCTTCGTTATTGCTTTCGTCAAGGGTGTCGCCACTCATGTCGGGGATGTCGGACAGGCTCTCTAAGGCGATCTTGCTGGTATCAGTATCAGCTTCGTAATCCGGTTCCTGTTCCGGCAAATCCAGGATGATGCTCTCGTCGATTTCAGTGAGATCGTTGTTAACCGACAACAGGTGGATGTCATTCGGGCTGTCTTCTGTCTCCCAGGGATTGAGGGCGTCCTCGCTGGCAGCAGCGTCAAAGGCGGCCAGGTCTTCGGCGGACAGGTCGTTGTCGGTGGGGTCATCCTCTGCGTCGCCAGTAAGGGCTGGCTCAGTGAGAGTCAGGCTTTCGCCTTCGCTGGCGCTGTCCAGAGTGATGTGTTGGTCAGCGTCGGTCGTCAGGTTGTCTGACATGTCGTCGGCGGTGGTGTCGATGACGATCTCGTCGGGGAAGTCCGCGTTGTCATCATTGTTGGTGGCGTTGATAGCAGTGCCGCTTACGGTGGGCACCTGCTCGATTTGGCCGCCACGTGCTAGGGTGTCGGCGGCGTCAGCCAAGGGCTGTACGTCGAATGGATCGGCTTGGCGCAGGGTAAAGGCATCCACCATCGGGGGTACCCGGTTACGGACCTCTTGCACCAAGGCAATCAGCATGGCGCTGGGCTCAATGGTGCGGTCAATTACTCTGTTGAGCATATTTTCCACAGACCAGCCCAGTTCGCCCACGGTGCTGGCGCCAACCATGCGGCCGGACCCTTTCAGGGTGTGGAAGGCGCGGCGGAATTCCACCAGGGATTCTTCATCGCTAGTATTGGCGGCCCAGCGAGGGAAGTACTGATCGAGAGCCTCCAGTACTTCACCCACTTCTTCTTGGAAAATCTCGATGATCTCCTCATCAATCAGGTCATCGTCTTCCACTGGAACCCGTGTTTGCACTTCAGGCTCAGCCGGTGTGGTGATTTCCAGTGGGGGATCGATCAGCGCCTCATCGTCGCTGCTGTCTAAAGACGGGCTGTCGTTCAGCGGCAGCCATTCCACCGTGGGGTCTTGCTCGGCGTCACCGGTATGGTTGTCTTGTTGCGTTTTGGCGTTAACAGAAAAACCGGACCAGGCATCCATATCATGTTTTTGGAGGCGGGTGTCCACGTCTGGAATGTCCAGCTCGATACGTTCAACATCGATGTCGTTATCGACAAAGCTCTGTTCTTCGTCCAGCGGATAACCCAAGGCTTCCACGCTGGAGCGGGCCAGTTGGAGGATGTCATCGGTCGTTTCAGGGTCGTCGCTGAGACGCTCCAGATAATATTCCACCGAGGTGATAGCGTCAGCCAGGGTGTCCATGCTGCGCCAGTCAGGCTTGGGCTGATCCACGCCGAGCAGCTTTTCTTCGATGAATTGCACGCACTGACGCAGAATCAGGGCGGGTTTATCTAGCAGAATCACGTCTAGGCCGCCGCGCACAGCATTCAGGCGCTCCGGTACGACGTGCAAGGGCTCGGGATCCCATTGCGAGGCGATGAATTCCACAATGCCGTCTTTGGCTTCTTCCAGGCCGGCTCGGCATTCGCGAAGCACGGCATCCATGGCTTGGCCCACATGGCTGGGCATATCGCCGCCCTGGCCGCTGTAGCTGGTGCTTCGGCGATCGCCGCCGATACCGGCTAGGGTTGCTTCTATGTAGAGTAGCGCGCCGGCTATGTCCATCAGCGTTTCGCGTTCAGCGGAAGCTTTGCCTGCCACGATATCTTCCATGGCGTGCAATTGTTCTTCCACCAGTGCCCGAGGTTGGCCCAGGCCCAGTACGGCCACGGTGTCGGCTACCTGTTTCAGGGTCAGGGTGAGTGGCTGCAGCTTGCTGGTGTCGGTATCGTCGCTGTGAACAAAGCTTTCCAGAGCGTCTTTGACAGTGGTGAGCTCTTCGGAAAGCGCCTGCACCACCGAATTCATGGCTTGGGCGTCCGGGCCGGTCATTCGCTGGCGTTCTTCGTTGACCAGATCATCGGAGGGCAGCGCATCATCTAGCTGGAAACGGGCCTTCACGTCGCGAATGCGCGGGCTGTCCACGTCGGCTTTGGCCACGTAATAAAGAAGGTTCTTGATCAACTCGGTGGGGGCGGGTTGATTCAGGCTGGCCGCGCCGTCCAGGGCCAGCTCCCGCAAATTGCGGTCCAAGTGACCGAGCATTAGTTTGACGGAGGTGCCAAGAATGATGGCCTCTTCTGACAGACCTTCTACCAGCGCATTGCTGATAGACCACAGCGGTGCGCGAGGCGCGTCGCCAGTAACCTGTTCCAGTTTGGTGAACACCTTGGCCATGTAGCCCAGATTTTCGCCCATATTGTCGTTACGCAGAACGCCGAGCAGGGCGACCTGGAACATCTGACGAATTTTTTTCGCCAGCAGGATAAAGCGTGGATCATTGAGCCGGTCGTCAGGAATCTGGCCCTGGCCGGTGGCGCCGGAGAGGTCCGGTTTGAACAGGGACGTTTCCGACAGCAGAGATTCGCCACGGGCGGCGCGCAGGTCATTGAGCAGCGGCAGTAGCACCACCGGCAGATCGCGGCGGTTGCTGGCGACCCGGTCCAGATACGGCGGCAGCTGCAGAATCGCCCGCATCAGGGTTTCCTGGCTGTCAGCCACATTGCCCACGTTACCGTCGAGCAGAGCGTGGGCCAGTTTTTCCATTTCCTCGGCGAGCAGTGCCGCACCGTAAAACTCAACCATCTGCAAGGTGCCGTACACCTGGTGCAGGTGCGTCTGGCAGAAGCGCATCCGTGTGGCATCATCCGGGGTGTCCACAAACGATTCCAATGCCTGTTGCGCCTGGTTCAGGGTTTCCTGGATTTCCCCGCGAACCCAGTCCAGAGCCAGATAGTCGTGACGGTCACTCATGACGTCTCCTGTCATACATCCACCCGCATTCTTTGGTCGGCAGGTTTTTATAATACGCGACACGTAATATGCAGCACGCCTCAAGCTGATGATTGCTGATGGGTGCTACCCCAAGCTTTTTTCTTTTATGCGTGCCGCATGTTGCGTTATTGCTCTTTCGTTTCTATCTACAGCGTCGGAATGCCAGCGTATCGGCAAAATAGATCCGTTCCAGATCCGGGTGTTGCCAATTGGTCACTTCCCCGGGTCCGAGTACCAGAATGCCACCCTGAGCGAGCCGTTCTGCCAGCTGGTTCAGGATCTGGCGCTTCCGCCAGCGGCGGAAATAAATCAGCATGTTCTGACAAAAAATCAGGTCCATGTTGTCCATCGGCGCAGTGCTGAGGTCCAGCACGTTCAGTCGAGCAAAACAGATGCGTTCGCGCAGGTCGCTGGTGATCTTCACGGTTTGCCCATTGTGGGTGGGCGTGAAATATTTCTCCCGCAATAACGGATCGACCTGCAACACCCGGCGCGCGGCATATTCGCCTTTGCGGGCCTTGGCCAAGGTGGGCAAGCTGATGTCGGTGGCCGTGATGCCGTAAAACAGCTTTTGCTTGCTGGCGGAAAACTGTTCGTTAATCATCATGGCGAGGGAATAGGCTTCCTCGCCGGTGGAGCACCCCACGCTCCACACGTCTAGATTAGCGCCATCGGGTTGCTCGGCCATGAAGCGCTGGGTGAATTCTTCCACCAATGCGTAGGAGCCGGGATGCCGGAAAAAACTGGTTTCCTGGACGGTCAGGCGGTCCGCCAGTATCGACCATTCCATGGCCCGTGACTGGGTGGAGCCCACCATCAGATGTTGGTAATAGGTGTCGTAGCCCTCAATGCCCAGCTCGCGCATGCGAATGTTCAAGCTGGTCTCGAGGAACGTCTTGCGCTCGTTGGACAGCGTCATGCCAGTGCGGTCTTCTAGGAATGCCTGCCACAGCTGAAATTGCTCCGCATCCATAGAAGGCGTGCTTTTGATCGACCAGCGAGCTGTCTCTGCTGCACCCATGGCATTACTCCTGAGGCCGGCTCAAGCCGGATCAGGAGTGCTCCGGCAGGCGGAAGCCGGCAACAGAGTTACGCATATCTTGGGCCATTTCCGCCAGGTTACCAATAGAGCGAGCGGTCGCGGTGGTACCGGCAGAGGTCTGCGAAGTAATTTCCTGGATCACGTTCATGGTGTTGGAGATGTGACCCGCGGAAGCTGCCTGCTGGCGCGCCGCGTTGGAAATGTTCTGGATCAGGTCCGCCAGGGTTTTGGACACGTTCTCGATTTCTTCCAGTGCCACACCCGCATCCTGTGCCAGGCGTGCCCCTTTCACTACCTCGGCAGTGGTGGCTTCCATGGAGATAACCGCTTCGTTGGTGTCGGTCTGAATGGTTTTTACCAAGGTTTCAATCTGCTTTGTTGCGGCGGCGGAACGTTCCGCGAGGCGTTGTACTTCATCCGCAACGACCGCGAAGCCCCGGCCAGCTTCGCCGGCCATGGATGCCTGGATGGCGGCGTTCAATGCGAGAATGTTGGTCTGATCGGCAATGTCGTTAATCAGGGATACGATGTCACCAATTTCCTGAGAGGACTCACCCAGACGTTTGATCCGTTTGGAGGTTTCCTGGATCTGTTCGCGAATGGTATCCATGCCATGGATGGTAGCCTGCACCACTTCGGCGCCCTTGTTGGCGATGGCGACCGCCCGTTCCGCTACCGCCGCTGATTCAGCGGCGTTGGCAGATACCTGGTCAATGGACACTGCCATTTCGTTCACAGCAGCGGAGGCGCCGGCAATTTCCTGGGCCTGGTGCTCGGAGGCTTCGGCCAGGTGCATCGCCGTGGATTGTGTTTCCTGGGCCGCGGAGGCTACCTGTACCGCCGAGTTGTTGATCGTTTGTACCAGGCTGCGAAGCTGGTCAATGGAGTAGTTGATGGAATCAGCAATGGCACCGGTGAAATCCTCGGTGACTGTCGCCTGTACCGTCAGATCACCGTCAGCCAAGTCGCCCAGTTCGTCGAGTAGGCGCAGAATGGCCGCTTGGTTACGCTGGTTTTCACTTTCCAGTTCGTCTTTCAGCTTCGCCGCCTGGCGGTTACGCTGAGCCATGATGATAAAGAAGAACAGCGCTGCCAGGCCGGCACAGATGCCACCCAGCCATACGGACGGGAACAGACCGCTGGTGCTGTTCTCGAACAGATCATTGAGGTGGGTGGATTCCTGCAGCAGATCTTGGGAGCGGCGGAAAATAGTGTCAGCTGCGTTACGCACCTGGAACAGCTCGGGGGCGGTTTCAAGAATTTCATCCACGGACTGGTTCACGAATTCGTCGAACAAGTCAGCAATTTCGGCCAGGTAATCCAGGGCATCGGGGTCGTTCACCCGGTCAATACCCATAGCGGCGTCACCCTCAATCATGCCGTTCATGATACGACCAAACAGGCTGGCATCACGGCCGAAGGAATCTGCTGCGATCACCGCGCCGTCGCCGCCTTCCAGCACCTTGGCAATGGATCTCACGATGCGCTCAGCCAGCCAGGATTGGCGCTGCGCAAAAGCAATTTGTTCCGGGGCGGCATTGGTGGCCACCAGAATTTCCACTACGCCTTCGTATTCAGCCTGCAGGGAAGGAATGGTCTGGGCCAGCGTATCTGCCACCTCGTGCAAATCCAGCACCGTGTCTTCCCCTTTTAGAATCACGTCGGCGTTGGCGTTCACTTCATCCCACAGGGTTTGCAGGCGGGTCATGGCTTGAGGGTCGCTAACCTGTTCGTCTTTGACGGCGTTCCAGGCTGATTGAAAGCTCTTCTGGGATTTATCCAGCAACTCGAAGGCGTCGGCGTTGCCGGCGGCCGCTTCCAGGGCGTTTTTGGCGATCTGCTGGGAAATGACCCGCATTTCGGAGGCACGGGTGATATTTTCCTGCGCCTGGTTTGCCCTGGTGGCGGACAGCAGGAAGTTGGCCAACGCCAGTACAATAAAAATGGCTAGGCCCACGTAAAGGGCAATATTCAACGTGTTGCCGCCGCCGGCCCCCCCCCGCAGTTTTTCGAACAATGCTCCCGAATTGAACTTCATAGTCTGGCTCCTGGCCTGGCGTTCACTCTTCTTATATTCCCCGAGTTGCTCTATGCCGTTAGCCGGTACGGGCTACTTGCATAAAACGCGGATCCTCTGCCAGCCGGGTAAGGCTGAACACGGACCAATACTCCCCTTCACGCCGATAGGCCCCGCGTACAAAACGCGTAACGCTGGGATCGCTAACCGGCAGTGATTCCACAAATTCATCAATGGGGAAATGCTGCATCCCCAGTACCTCATCTACGGCCATGCCGGTGTAAAGGTCGTCCTGGTCCAGCACCAGCAAGCGGCGGCGCTTTTCCTGAACCGGTGAACTTTTTTCCAGAAAGCCGCTGAGATCCATTACGGTCATCAGGCGGCCCCGAACGTTGGCGACTCCTTTCATCCAGTTGCGGGCGCCAGGAATTCGGGTATAGGCCGGCACCGAGAGAATTTCGGAAACCTCCTCCAGTGGTGCTACGTATTTCTTGCCATCGAGCACAAAACCCACGCCGCTCCAGTAACTGACTGCATCCTGCTGCATGGGCAGATCTTTGGCCTGTTCCCGGCAGCGCTGATTGTATTCAGCCAGTTTGATGTAAGCGGCGGAGGCATTGCTGCTCATGGGGAGCTCCTTCAGGCGTCGGCCAGCATGCGGTCGACGGTTTGCAGGAGTACGTCTTCGTCCACCGGCTTGGTCAGGTAATCTCGGGCGCCTTGGCGTTTGCCCCAAACACGGTCGGTTTCCTGATCCTTGGTGGTGACGATAACGATCGGAATATGGGCGGTATCCGCCCCTTTGGTGAGCTGGCGGGTAGCTTGGAAGCCATTCAGGCCAGGCATTACCACGTCCATCAAAACCAGCTCGGGAAGTTCGGAACGGGCGGTGGCGACACCATCGGCTCCGTTGGCAGCCTCGATTACCTCGTGGCCATGTTTTTCCAGAATCTCGCGCAACTTGTATGTTTCTGTGGGCGAGTCATCCACAATCAGAATACGTGCCATCTTACCCTCTTCAGGCTCAGCGACTAAGCCGCTTAACCGTTGATATGCTGACGAATCGCACCCAGAAGCTCGTCCTTGGAGAACGGCTTGGTCAGATACTCATCGGAACCGACAATGCGCCCCTTGGCCTTGTCAAACAGGCCATCCTTGGACGACAGCATGATCACCGGGGTTGCCTTGAAGGCGCTGTTGTTCTTGATCAGCGCACAGGTCTGATAGCCATCGAGACGCGGCATCATGATATCGACGAAAATGATATTGGGCTTGCTGTCGGCAATTTTGGCCAAGGCATCGAAGCCATCGGTGGCCGTGATTACTTCACAACCCGCTTTCTTCAACAAGGTTTCGGCGGTACGACGAATCGTCTTGGAATCGTCGATTACCATCACCTTGAGGTCTTGGAAATTGTCAGTCATGGAAACTGCCTTTAAGCGTGAACCGTAATTGGCTGCAACTTATTGTAATTTTTGGCCTTTCTAATAATCCGTTGGGCAAGGCCTGTGCCAGTGTCAGCCCAAGCAAAGTTTTTAACACAGATTCTACAATCAATCTATAAGGCCTTATGAAACTTGAGAAAATGTCCCTCTGGCGGGTCGCTTGTTAAGCTTCTCCGCGCATAGCGAACCTGTCCGTGCGCTGCTAACATTGTCGGTCAATTGCACCGCATCCTTCGCCGGCAGCTTTCAGCTCGCCTGCGCCCTGTAGAACGGAGACCCCATGAGCCTGCGTGTTGGTGTGGTGATGGACCCCATCGCCAAAATCAAACCCTGGAAAGACAGCACTTTTGCCATGCTGCTGGAGGCACAGCGACGTGGCTGGTCCCTGCTCTACATGGAGCCGGGGGACCTGTATGTACGCGATGGTCGCACCTTTGCGACCACCCGGGCACTGTCTGTCACCGACAATAACGACGATTGGTACCGTCTGGCCGACGCCGTGAATCACGACCTGGCCGATCTGGACATTATTCTGATGCGGCAAGATCCGCCGTTTAATGCAGAATACATCTACGCTACCTATCTGCTCGAGAAGGCTGAGCGGGAAGGGGTAATGGTGGTCAACCGCCCGGGCAGTGTGCGCGACAGCAATGAGAAATTGTTCGCCACCGACTTTCCGCAGTGCTGTGCGCCTACCCTGGTGTCCAGCCAGGCCACCCTGCTGCGCGATTTTGTACGGGAGTTTGGTGACACCGTGATGAAGCCGCTGGATGGCATGGGCGGCAGCAACATTTTCCGGGTGCGTAAAGAGAGCCCGAACATCTCGGTGGTGATTGAGGTGCTGACCCAGCACGGCAAGACGCCGATCATGGCGCAGCGCTTTGTGCCGGAAATTACTGAAGGCGACAAGCGTATCCTGATGATCAACGGAGAGCCGGTGCCCTATGCGTTGGCGCGGATTCCCAAGGAAGGTGAGCTGCGTGGCAATCTGGCGGCAGGGGGCACCGGCCAGGGCCGTGAGCTAAGTGATAGAGATCGCTGGATTTGCGAGCAGGTGGGGCCCACCCTGAAGCGCAAGGGGCTGTATTTTGTCGGGCTGGACGTGATTGGTGATTATCTCACTGAAATCAACGTGACCAGCCCTACCTGCATTCGTGAGCTGGATGCGATTTTCGATATCAATATTGCTGGGCAGTTATTTGATTCGCTGTTGGAGTTGCGGCCATCGTCCTAGACCCGGCCGCCGTGGCGCGGCACACTGGCCGATCTCCTGTTGCGGCGGCTGTTGCCCTTCATGGCTAAAACCAATGGCTGACTGAAGCCGATTAAAGTAGTAGCGAAAACAATAACATGGCATCAAATTCGGCATCTGTTACCGCCTCTGACCGTCTCACCTTTACCGTTTTTCTGGCGGTGGCGTTCCATGGCATTCTGATCTTCGGGGTGAGCTTTGCCCCTGAAAAGCAGCGTGCTGCCCCGCATACCCTGGAAGTGACCCTGGCTCAGCACCGCAGTGACAACGAGCCGGAAGAAGCGGACTTTATCGCCCAGAGCAATCAGGAAGGCTCCGGTGACCAGGCCGACAAGCGGGAGCTCACCACCCCGGAGCAGGCCGATTTTGCCGACAGCAAACTGGAAAATGTACAACTCAAGGAAAAGACCACTCTGGAGCGCCGGGACAGGGCCAGCCAGGAATTGGTGATCACCACTGCCCGCGATAGTGATCGCAAGATCGATGCCGATCAGAAAGAAAAGACCAACCCCAAACCTCTGGAGGTGGCCAAACAGGAGAACCTGCAGGATCTGAGCCAGCAAATTGCCAGCTTGCAGGCGCGGCTGGATGAGCAGAAACAGGCCTATGCCAAGCGTCCGCGGGTGCGACGGCTCACATCGGTTTCCGCCAAGGCCCATTTCGAAGCGGTGTACATCGATGGTTTTCGTCGCAAGGTAGAAGCCATGGGCACCCGCAACTTCCCCGCCCGGGCGCTGAACAGCAACACCTATGGGGCTGTTCGCTTGATGGTGGCGCTTCAGAAAGATGGCGGCCTGAAAGAAGTACGATTGCTGAAATCCTCCGGCCATAAATTTCTCGATCAAGCGGCGATCCAAAGCGTGCGGCTGGCGGCCCCGTTCGACGCCTTCACCCCGGAAATGCGCCGCAACATGGACGTGTTGGAAATTATTCGGACCTGGAAGTTCGACAGTAATCGCAAGGTGTCATCCAAGTAATAGCTTCAAGCGACAAGGCAAAGACAGAGTAGCGCTAGGCTGGGCGCCCGCTGTCGCGCGCTGGCCACGGAGCCAAAACCAACCTGCGGCCAAGGTGCGGTTCGTGCATTTCGACGATGGCTGCGAATGGGCGATAGCGTTGCAGCTTGCAGCCCTCTCTCCTGCCCCGGATACTGTGCCCATGGAAAACACACCCTTAAAACACCAGTTGCTGGTGGCCATGCCGCAAATGGCCGATCCGGATTTTGAGCATTCGGTTACCTATATCGTTGAACACAGCAGCGAGGGGGCCATGGGGCTGACACTTAATCGACCGGTACAGATCAGCTTGGGCGATATTCTCAGCGACATGGATATCGAAATCGAAGTGCCGCCCTCGGAACGACATCGCGTAGTGGCCGGTGGGCCGATACAGCAGGAGGCCGGCTTTGTGCTGCACAGCGCGGCCACCCGTTGGTATGGCAGTGTCCCTCTCAGTGATGGCCTGATCCTCACCACCAGCCGGGACATACTGGAGGCCATCGCCATTGGTGAGGGGCCAGAACAATCGCTTATCTGCTTGGGCTATGCCGGCTGGGATGCCGGTCAGCTAGAGCAGGAGCTGGTGGAAAATGCGTGGCTTAGCACTCCGGCCAGTCGCGAGCTGGTCCTCGATACCCCCTTCGAACAAACCTGGCATGCCGCCGCTGCCCGCATCGGTGTTGATATGAGCCTGATTGCCACGCAGGCGGGGCATAGCTGATGCAATGGATAGTGGGCAGTGGCTCGTTGGCAACCGCTGGCCTCCCTATGTCCCCTTTTTTAAACGTCGAAGTGGTTCTGTGTTCTTTAAGTGCGACCTATAACTCCCCCGTTACCGGCAAGCCCAAGCGCGCGGCTATCCGCCCTCCACTATCCACTTTCCACTATTTTTCATGATTCTGGCTTTCGATTACGGCACACAAAAAATTGGCGTGGCCTGCGGTAACAAGCTGTTGGGGACCGCCACCCCCTTGAAAGCCCTGCCCTGCAAAAACACCCAGCCCAACTGGGAGGATATTTCTGCGCTTTTACAAGAATGGGAGCCGGAAGTCTTGGTGGTGGGTTTGCCGTTGAACATGGATGGCAGCGATAGTGAATCCACAGCGCGCGCGCGCAAATTCGCCAACCGTCTGCATGGTCGTTTCGGAAAAAAAGTCTGGTTGGTCGATGAGCGATTGAGCACCCGCGAAGCCCGCGAACGCACCGGCATTCAGAAAGCCGATAGCCGGGTGGACTCCATGGCGGCGGTGATTATTGCGGAAGGCTTCTTTGCGGGCGATGTTGTACCCGTCGGCTGAGCAGGAGGTGAGAAAGGTAGGCCGCTAGTGTTCGTAATTCTGTGCCACCTCTTTAATTTATGCACCAGAGAGGTGGACCATGAGCAAACCCACATTCGACATTGATGCCGCCCCGCAAGCTTTGCGTGACGGCCAGGATCTGAGCGGCAAAGGCGGCATTCTCACGCCGCTCATCAAGCAATTTACCGAAGCCGCCATGCAGGCTGAGCACCGCGCACGCTCCGACCCCTTGGGGTACGAAAACCGGGGTCAAGTCTTGCTCTGTGCGCCAAGAGATGACGGAATGTTAAGACATGGATGACATTGGCGGTTTCCGTTAGGTATTAAGATCACTTCGACAGGGATGTCGGAGATGATTAGTGGCAAGACCGCTAAGGCTGGAATTGGCCAGGTATATTGGCCTCAATCCGGTCCGGGCGCGTATGGTTTATACGGCTGAAGAGTGGCCGTGGAGTAGCTACCGGGGAACCATTGGCCTTCAGGCCTTGCCGGAAGGTGTAAGCACAGACTGGATACTCGCCAGTTTCGGCGAGAGCAGGGATAAAGCGATTTCATGCTATAAGCGGTTCGTTCAGGAAGGCAGGGATCAGCCAAGTTCGTGGGAAGGCCTGAAGAATCAGGTCTACCTTGGTAGCGATGCCTTTGTGGCGCAGATGGTGGGCAAGCTGGACGGGCAGGAAAAGCTATCGGAAATACCTGCGATCCAGAAGCGCCGCGTGGCACAGCCCTTGGCGGATTTTGAGTCGATGGCGCCGAACCGTAATAGCGCCATTACAGCGGCTCATGCCAGTGGGGCGTATAACCTTAAAGAGATAGCCGATCACTTTGGGCTGCACCGTTCTAGCGTGAGTCGTATAGTGAGGGGTGCACGATGCAAGACCTGACCCCGGGTCCGGGTAGCTTTCTTTCTCGACTAGAATGCCCTTGAACCGGCCCTGAAACAGGTGACCCACGCGGCGGTGTCGGCGGTTGTGGTATTGGGTGTACACCCCGTTCAGCCAACGCATGCCCTTTGACAGTGTCGCGGAGCCTGTTTCGAGGAGCAGATGGTAGTGGTTGCCCATTAGGCACCAGGCATGGCATCGCCAGTGGAACAACCCACAGGCTTTAGCCAGGAGATCCAGAAACCGCTGCCGATCTGTATCGTCCTAGAAGATGTCGCCCCGGGCGTTCCCCCGAGCCGTGATGTGATAAAGCGCACCGGCGAACTCAATACGAAGCGGTCGAGCCATGTGTTCCGAACCTCCATGTCTCGGAATTCGTAGCGTATTCTGACATGGCTGCCGGCAAAGCGTTGTAAGCCGCTGGCGACTGAATTGGCAAGCGAATGCTTACTTTCTGGTAGTGTGTGTGAAATGTGAGGTCTGACCCCCTGTGCGCGAGTAGTTATGCCTCTTACTTTAGCCTTTACTCGTTATTTGCCCAACAAGTTGAGCCATTCGTCCCGGTTATGTTGAGTTATGTCACGCTGCAGTGCATACAGCTTGTTGTCTTCTGCGGTAAGTGGTAGAAGAGATGCATGGTTATCCACATGTTTTCAACAGGGGCTGTACTTTGGGCTGTGCCAGAGGTAGAATCTCGGCCCCAATCCGAGCTTGACTAAGTTTTCAGGGTTATGGCCAAGGCCATAGTCCTTTTTGTGCGGACTACCATTTCAAGAATGGTTACTAGTCCAGATGGATTAGGATAATAAGGGATGGGTGATGGAAATGAATTACAGAAATGTCGACTCTGCTACTTTTTGGTCTAAAGACTTGGAAGAGATCGAGTCTGCTTTCTTGAAAGTGAAAGTTACAGATCTGTCTGTGGGTCTTGATTCTCGCGTTCCAAGCCAAGGTAGTGTCATATTGGATAGAACGGTGAATGTTGATACCGAGGTTCAGAAACCTTCATTTCTGAAGCGAATCTTTATTCGCTGATAATAAGTTTGTTTTGAGAAAGGGGTCATTTAATGGCCCCTTTTTTGTTTTTCATGGAAGAGTTGTTGTGAGTGATGATACCGATAAGCTATTCGCTTTATTTTCCTCAAAAGAAGAATTGCTAGAGGCTGCGCAGCAAACAGCTGCCTCGGTTGATGAGAAGTTTGCCCGTTCGTTAAAGCTATACTTTATAGCGAGATATTTCGTGGCGGTTTATGAAAGTCGCTACAGCGAGATTCCAATACAAGTTTGGAATGAATATCGAAATGCCCTTGATCATTTCTTTCGTGATATGACGGATGGGGAGGCTGGAGGGCATCTTGTGAAGATGGAAGGACATCTTCAGAGGGCTGCGCTGGATGTGCTTAAGCTGATTAGTCATAAATCCAAGGATAATGTGGAAGCGGCGGTCAAGAGAATTGACAATGATGCATCCTCTCTTGTGGATAATGGTGATTTTCTGCCACAGATTAAAGCGGAATATCGATCTTCGGTAAGCTTGTTTGAGAAAGCGAAAACGATAGATATCAGGTTGGGTGAAGATGCAAAAACTAATGATGAAGTTCTGTCCCATTATCTAGATGCGGCATTTAGCTTTGACAGCATATCAGCGTTGATTTACTCCAAAGAAGGCGACATAGATAAAGCACTCAATAAATACCGGAGTATTCACCAGAAGGGTGAGGTAGGAGGGCTTTGGCACCATTTGAAGGCGCATGCAGTTTGGTATGTAATTTATGTGCCCTTGGTATTTTTGGGTGGGTGGGTGAAAAATAACTGGTCTATTTGGCTGGAAGCTGCGTCACAGTATTTTCAATAGAGGCGCTCAATGCGCCTCTTCCCAATTTCCCCCAATCCCCGCATCCACAATCAACGGCACTTTCAATTCCGCCGCTGACTCCATGCGCGCTTTCACTTCCTTGACCAGATCATCCACCTGATCTCCCGCCACTTCAAACACCAGTTCATCGTGTACCTGCATGATCATTTTGGCGTCGAAGTCGGTGGTGTCCAGCCAGTCGTGCACCTTGATCATGGCCTTCTTGATGATGTCGGCGGCGGTGCCCTGCATGGGGGCGTTGATGGCGGCGCGTTCGGCGGCCTGGCGGCGTTGGCCGTTTTTGCTGTGGATCTCCGGCAGGTAGAGGCGGCGACCGTAAACGGTTTCCACGTAGCCTTTGTCTATCGCTAACGCGCGGGTGTCGGCCATGTATTTTTTCACGCCGGGGTAACGCTCGAAATAGAGGTCGATGTATTCCTGGGCTTCTTTGCGCGGCAAGCCCAGTTGTTTGGCGAGGCCGAAGGCGCTCATGCCATAAATCAGGCCGAAGTTGATGGCCTTGGCGTTGCGGCGGTCGTTGTCGCTGACCTCGTCCAGGGTTTTGCCCCATACTTCGGCGGCGGTGGCGCGGTGAATATCCAGGCCCTGTTCGAAGGCATCCGTGAGGCCTTTGTCGCCACTCAGGTGCGCCATGATGCGTAGCTCGATTTGTGAGTAATCGCAGGCGACAATTTTCTTTCCTTTGGGGGCGAGGAAGGCTTGGCGAATCTTGCGGCCTTCTTCGCTGCGCACCGGAATGTTTTGCAGGTTCGGGTCACTGGAAGACAAGCGCCCGGTGGCGGTCACCGCCTGGTGGTAGGAGGTGTGCACGCGGCCGGTGCGTTGGTTGATCAGTTCCGGCAGTTTGTCGGTGTAGGTGTTTTTCAGCTTGGCCACGCCGCGGTAATCCATGATCACCTGGGGCAGTGGGTAGTCATGGGCCAGCTCTTGTAGCACCGCTTCGGCGGTGGACGGCGCGCCTTTGGGGGTCTTCTTGATGACCGGGATTTCCAGCTTTTCGTAGAGAATTTCGCCCAGCTGTTTGGGGCTGGCGAGATTGAATTCCTGCCCGGCGATGTCGAAGGCCTTTTCTTGCAGTTCCGCCATGCGTTTGGCGAGAAACTGGCTTTGGTGCTTGAGTAAGGTGGCGTCCACGTAGGTGCCGTTGCGTTCGATGCGGCTGAGCACGGTGACCAGCGGCAATTCGATGTCGTGGAACATCTCGGGCAGTCGGTCTTCGGCTTCCAGTTTCGGCCACAGGGTCTGGTGCAGGCGCAGGGTCACGTCGGCATCTTCAGCGGCGTAGGGGCTGGCTTCGTGCAGGCCGATTTGGTTGAAGGTGAGCTGCTTGGCGCCCTTGCCAGCGATGTCGGTAAAGCTGATGGTCTTGCGGCCCAGGTACTTGAGCGCCAGGGAATCCATGTCGTGGCGGGTGGCAACGGAATCGAGCACGTAGGATTCCAGCATGGTGTCGAAGGCGACGCCACGCAGGGTGATGCCGGCGTCTTCGGCGAGCACGCTCATGTCGTATTTCAGGTTCTGGCCGATTTTCTTGAGGCTGTCGTCTTCGAGCAACGGCTTGAACTTGTCGATCACCAACTGCTTGTCGATCTGGTCTGGGGCGCCGGGGTAGTTGTGCCCGAAGGGGATATAGGCGGCCTTGTCGCTGACGGCCACGGCGAAGCCCACCAGTTGGGCGTTCATATAGTTGAGGCTGGTGGTTTCGGTATCGAAGGCAAACTCGCCAGCGGCTTTCAGTTTATCCAGCCATTTATCCAGCATGGCTTCGCTGTAGACGATGTCGTAGGCGTCGCGGCTGAAACCGGCGGCGGGGGCGGCTTCGTTGTTACCGGCCTCTTCGGCAGCGGCCACTACGCTGGCGTCGGCACCGGAGAGTATTTCGCTCAACCAACCTTTGAATTCCAGTTCCTTGAAATAGCGGGCCAGGGATTCGTTGTCCGGTTCGCCGAGTTTCAGGTCGTTGAGGTCTTCGCTGAGTTCGCAGTTCAGTTTGATGGTGGCCAGCTGGTAGGAGAGGAAGGCCATCTCTTTGTGTTCTTCCAGCTTTTTGGCCATGGTCTTGGCGCCACGGAAGCTGAGCTCGGCGACCTTGTCCAGATTGGCGTAGATATCTTCCAGGGAGCCGAGCCCCTGTATTAGGCCCAGGGCGGTTTTCTCGCCCACGCCGGGGACGCCGGGGATGTTGTCCACCTTGTCGCCCATCAGGGCGAGGAAGTCGATGATCAGCTCCGGGCCCACGCCGAATTTCTGCTTCACGCCCTCGATGTCGTAGAGGGCGTTGTTCATGGTGTTGATCAGGGTCACGTGCTCGGTGACAAGCTGGGCCATGTCTTTGTCGCCGGTGGAGATCAGCACCGGCTTGCCCTGGGCGCCGAAGATGCGCGCAAAGGTGCCGATCACATCGTCGGCTTCCACGCCGTCTTCGATGATCAGCGGCAGGCCCATGGCGCGGATCAGGTCGTGCAGGGGCTGCACCTGTGCGCGCAGATCATCGGGCATGGGCGGGCGGTTGGATTTGTACTCTTCAAACAGTTCGTCGCGAAAGGTTTTGCCCTTGGCATCGAAGATCACCGCCATGTATTGCGGGTCGTAGTCCTTGATCAGTTTGCGCAGCATGGAGGCGACACCGCGTACTGCCCCGGTGGGCTGGCCGCTGGAGGTGGTGAGCGGCGGCAGGGCGTGAAAGGCACGGTACAGGTAGGAGGAACCATCGACCAGGATGATGGGTTTTTCGGCTGCGGACATGGGGCTCGACTTCTGCTGACTGAATGATGGAGAGAGTGTAGCGGAAATGGGGCCAAGGGGCAGGGGCGAGCGACAAGCAACTAGCTACAAGCGGCAACACGGGCTGGGCATTCGTTATTGGTAGACGCCGGGCACGGGCTTACCTGTTCAGCAAAGCTTTCCACGTGTTGTCGTTTGAGGCTTGTCGCTTGCCGCTGAACTTGTGCATACTGCGACCTCAATTCTTTCGATACGGATGCTATGACCCCTTTCCTGGTTCAGCCTTGCCGCATCATCCTGTCCCAGTGTCCGCGCCGGGGGCGTCGCCCGTATTTTCCTGATCCGCCGCTGTCATTGTCTTTCTAGTTCACCCTATTCAAGCTAACGGGCGGGTTGCCGCTCTTGTGATAATGACAACGGATTGACTATGAATCTTGCCTTTGTGGTGATGTTGCCCTTTCTGGGCGCGTTCCTGCCGCCATTGGTGGAGCGCGTAACGGGGAATCGCACCTTGCTGGCCTGCGGGGCGGCGGCGCTGCCGGCGCTGGCGCTGGCGCTACTGTTTAACCCGGCCCGCAGGGTCTTTGCCGGGGAGACGTTACACAGCACCTTGAGCTGGATCCCTTCACTGGACCTGTCGCTGGCTTTCCGGCTGGATGGCTTGGCATTGCTGTTTGCCATTCTGGTGCTGGGGATTGGTTTGCTGGTGATCCTCTACGCCCGCTATTACTTGTCCGCCAAGGAAAAAGCCGGTCGCTTCTACGCCTATTTGCTGCTGTTTATGGGCGCCATGCTGGGGGTGGTGACCAGCGATAACCTGCTGTTACTGGTGGTGTTCTGGGAGCTAACCAGCTTGAGCTCATTCTTGCTGATTGGTTTCTGGGGTCATCAAACCGGGGCGCGCAAGGGCGCGCGCATGGCCATGACCGTGACGGGCATGGGCGGCCTGGCGTTGTTGGCCGGTGTGTTGTTGATCGGCGATGTGGTGGGCTCGTTCTCGTTAACGGAGGTGCTGGCCAGCGGGGATTTGATTCGTGGCAGCGAGCTATACCCGCTGATCCTGTGCCTGGTGTTGCTGGGGGCCTTTACCAAAAGTGCTCAGTTCCCGTTCCATTTTTGGTTGCCCCACGCCATGGCGGCACCGACCCCGGTGAGCGCCTACCTGCATTCCGCCACCATGGTGAAAGCCGGTGTGTTCTTGCTGGCGCGCTTGTATCCGGCCTTGGCAGGCACGGACCTGTGGTTCGATATTGTCACCCTTGCGGGTATGGCGACCTTGCTCTGGGGCGCGCTGGTGGCCCTGTTCCAGCATGACCTAAAGGGCTTGCTGGCGTACTCCACCATTAGCCACTTGGGCCTGATTACTCTGCTGTTCGGTTTGAACAGCCAGTTGGCGGCGGTGGCTGCCGTGTTCCACATCATCAACCACGCTACCTTCAAGGCGAGCCTGTTTATGGCGGCGGGGATTATTGATCATGAAACCGGTACCCGCGACATGCGCCGCATTAATGGCCTGTGGAAGTACATGCCCTATACGGCGGTGCTGGCCATGGTGGCGTCGGCGGCCATGGCCGGGGTGCCGCTATTGAACGGCTTTTTGTCCAAGGAAATGTTCTTTACCGAAACCTTGCAGTCTGAACAGCTGGGGACGCTGAGTTGGTTGCTGCCCTTGGGGGCAACGCTGGGCGGGATATTCTCGGTGGCCTATTCTGCGCGCTTTATTCATGACGTGTTCTTTAACGGTGAGCCCATCAACCTGCCCAAGTATCCGCCTCATGAGCCGCCGCGTTATATGAAGGTGCCGGTGGAGATATTGGTGGCGCTGTGTGTGGCGGTGGGGGTGTTCCCGGCGATCACCGTGGCCGGGCTGCTGGCGGTGGCTGCTTCTGCCACTCTGGGCGGTGAGTTGCCTGAGTATCACTTGGCCATCTGGCATGGCTTTAACGTGCCCTTGGTGATGAGCTTTATTGCCCTGTTCGGCGGCATCTTTGTCTATTCCCAACGTCGCCGTTTGTTTGACCTATGGACTCGCTTGCCGGAGGTGGACGCCAAATTGGTGTTCGAGGGGCGAATGCAGCAGCTGGGGCGAATGGCCAGCGCCATTACCGGCTGGCTGCAGAACGGCTCATTGCAGAGCTATGTGGCCTGGGGTGTGGCGTTGGTGGCGGTAATTTTGCTTACCCAGATGTGGCACCTGCCGGCGCTGAGTTTGGCGGCCCCCATGTTGCCTATGGACGGGGTGGCGATTCTTTGTACCACCATGCTGGTGGCCAGCGCCTTGCTGACCACAATCATGCATCGGCACCGAGTGACGTCGATTATGTCTTTGAGCGTGGTGGGGCTAATGGTGTCGCTGTTGTTCGTGCGCTTCTCGGCACCGGATTTGGCGTTGACCCAGCTGTCGGTGGAAGTGGTGACCATGTTGCTGCTGATGCTGGCCATGTATTTCCTGCCGGTGCGCACTAAGGTGGAGTCCTCGTCTGTGCGGGTGTTCCGTGATGTGCTGTTGGCACTTATCACCGGCGGCGGCGTTGCGGTGTTGGCGTTTTTGGTGATGACCGGAGAGACCGCCACCATCAGCCAGTTTTTCATGGATAACAGCAAATCCGGTGGTGGTGGCACCAATGTGGTGAACGTCATCCTTGTGGACTTCCGAGGTTTCGATACTTTCGGTGAAATCACCGTGCTGGGGATTGCCGCTATGGGCATTTATGCCCTGCTCAAAGACCTGAACCTGGCCTCTGCTAAGTACGATTCGCAGGGCCGGCCTTGGGCGAAAGATGCCCACCCGTTGGTGCTGGTGACCATTTCCCGGCCCTTGCTGCCGCTGGCTCTGTTAATTGCGGTCTACATATTCTTGCGCGGGCATAACCTGCCCGGTGGCGGCTTTGTGGCTGGCTTGATCACTTCGGTGGCCTTGGTGTTGCAATATGTGGCCTCCGGGGTGGGGTGGGTACACAGCCGCATGCCAGGGGATTATCACCCGGTGGTGGCGCTGGGCGTATTGTTGGCCGGTATGACCGGTGTGGGTAGTTGGGCCTTTGGCTACCCCTTCCTGACCAGTTCCTTTACTTATGTATCGCTGCCGGTGATCGGCAAATTCGAGCTGGCCACCGCCATGTTGTTCGACACCGGGGTATTCCTGACGGTGGTGGGCGCAACACTGTTGATGCTGGCCAACCTGGGCAAGCTTTCGCTGCTGGATGACAAGAGGGAGAACGCCTGATGGAACTGCTGGTGGCAATCATTATTGGTGTACTGGTGGCCTCCGGGGTGTACCTGTGCCTACGTGCACGGACTTTCCCGGTGGTTATGGGCCTAACGCTGCTGAGTTACGGCGTGAATGTGTTTCTTTTCTCCATGGGTGGATTAAAGATGAACCAGGTGGCGGTGGTCGGGATGAGCCCGGACCCCACTGATCCGCTCCCTCAGGCGCTGGTGCTCACCGCCATCGTCATCGGCTTCGCCATGACGGCATTTTTGGTAGTGCTGGCCTTGCGTGCCCAAGGGGAGCTGCACAGTGATCATGTGGATGGCAAGCCGGATGAAGGGGGCCGTTCATGAGCCACTGGATTATTGCCCCGATACTGATACCGGCGCTGGCGGGTATGTTGCTGTTGCTGGAGGTGCGTGAGCGCCACCGGTTGCGGCGGATCACCGGCCTGCTGTCCTGCTCGGCGCTGCTGGCCGCGGCTATTTTTCTGGGCAATCAGGCCTGGGGCGGAGACATCACCGTTTACGCGCTGGGTAATTGGCAGGCACCGTTCGGTATTGTGCTGGTGCTGGATAAGCTCAGTGCCTTGATGGTACTGCTGACGGCAGTATTGGCGTTCCCTGCGCTGCTGTACGCCAGTTGTGGTGATGATCGCAAAGGCGCGAATTTCCATGCCTTGTTTCAATTTCAGCTGATGGGTATCAACGGCGCCTTCCTCACCGGAGACTTGTTCAATCTGTTCGTATTTTTCGAAGTGCTGCTGATTGCCTCTTATGGCTTGGCTCTGCACGGCCGAGGCCCGGAGCGAGTAAAGGCAGGCTTGCATTATGTGGTGCTTAATTTGGTGGGCTCGGCGCTGTTCTTAATCGCGTTGGGGTTGATTTACGGAACCACCGGCACGCTTAACATGGCGGACTTTGCGGTGAAGGCCCAGGCGCTTACCGGCACCCATGCCGTCTTGTTAAAGGTAGCGGTGTTGATGCTGTGGGTGGTGTTTGGGCTCAAGGCGGCATTGTTTCCATTGTATTTCTGGCTGCCAGCGGCCTATGCCGGTGCCACCGCCGGGGTGGCCGCATTGTTTGCAATTATGACCAAGGTGGGCTTTTACGCCATGCTGCGGGTTTATGCGCTGGCGTTTGCCGATGGCCCCTTTGCTGGACTGGGGCAGGCGTCACTTTGGTGGTTGTCGTTGGTGACATTGGCATTGGCTTGCATTGGCGTGCTGGGCGCTAAACGGCTGGGCACACTGGTGTCGTACCTGGTAGTGATGTCTGTGGGTACATTAGTGGCGGCCTTGGCCTTCGGTGAGCTACAGGCGGTGGGCTCGGCGCTGTACTACCTGCTGCATTCCACCCTGATTTGCGGTGGCTTGTTTCTGCTTACGGACTTGATTGCCCGTGGTCGAGGCGACGTGGCGGATTACCTGCAGATTGGCCCGGCGATTCTTAATGGCGGTCGGCTGTCACTGTTGTTTTTTGTGGCGGCGATTGCGGTGGTGGGTTTGCCGCCTCTCTCTGGTTTTGTCGGTAAAGTGGCGTTGCTGCGCAGCGTACCGGATCCGACTTATTGGCTGCTGCTGCTGCTGGCGGGGCTGTGTGGTTTGATTGCCCTTAGCCGGGCAGGTTCTACCTTGTTCTGGCGCACCACCGGGGAGGGCAGCGGCCTGCGCCCGGCCCGCAGGCATCTGCTAGCCGCAGTGGGGCTGCTGATGTTGAGCCCGTTGATGGCCGTGTATGCGGAGCCTCTGTTGCAGCTAACCGCTGCGGTAGCGGAGCAGCTGCGTAACCCGGATTTATATTTGTCGGCAGTATTGGGAGGTGAGGCATGAAGTTACTGTATCGCGTGCTGCCTTACCCCAGCCTGAGCCTGATTCTGTGGTTCGCCTGGATGCTGCTTAGCGGTTTCACTGCCGGGCATGCGGTATTGGGGGCGCTTTTGGCGGTGCTATTACCGCTGGGGACCCGGCCGTTCTGGCCGAACGTGCCGCGCATTCGCAACCTGCCAAAGCTGTTGGGCTTTGTGGTGGTGGTGTTGTACGACATTGTGTTGGCCAATGTATCTGTAGCAATTAAGGTGCTGGGGCCGCTGCGCTCCATTCGCCCGGGCTTTGTGGAGCTGCCGCTGGAATTGGAAGACGACTTTGCCATTGCTCTGCTGGCCAGCACCATTTCGCTGACTCCCGGAACGGTATCCGCGGATGTGAGTCTGGACAGGAAAACATTGTTGGTGCATGCGCTGGATGTGGATGACGTGGCGGCACTGGTGGCGGAGATCAAGCAGCGCTATGAGCAGCCGCTGAAGGAGATTTTCGAATGTTAGAGACGGCGATTTCCATTGCCCTGGCGCTGATTACCTTGGCTTGGGTGCTGAACTTGTACCGCTTGATAATCGGGCCTTCCCTGCCAGATCGAGTGTTGGCGTTGGATACCATGTACATCAACAGCATTGCGTTGATCGTGGTGTATGGCATTCAGGTGGACAGCAAGCTGTATTTTGAAGCGGCTATGCTGATCGCGCTGATCGGCTTTGTTAGTACCATTGCGGTGGCGAAATACGTCACCCGCGGGGATATTATTGAATAAGCGCCAGGTGCCAAATGCCTGACGCTGAACGCAGTGTGTTTGCGTCGGGTATGGAGCATGCGGCGTCAAGCAAGCGGAGCGATTTATGGATTTTCTCATTGAGTGGCTGGTGTCGGCCAGTGTAATTGTTGGTGGGGTGTTTGCGTTGGTGGGGTCCATTGGGCTGGCCCGCTTGCCGGACTTTTATACCCGTTTGCATGGCCCCACCAAGGCCACCACGCTGGGTGTGGGGGGTACTATTGTGGCGTCGTTACTGTTTTTTTCTTGGCAGGAGCGCGGGCTGCAGCTGCATGAGGTGTTGATTACCCTGTTCCTGTTTATCACCGCCCCGGTATCCGCGCACATGCTGGCCAAGGCGGCCATGCATCGGCAGTTAAAACGGATGAAAGGAACCCGCGGCGAGCCCTGGAAGCAATAAAAGCAGCAGGCTTCGAGCTACAAACGCGAGGGTAGAAAGGGACGGCAACGTCGTGCTCTGCGTTTAGCGCCAGGCGGTATTGCTGGAAGCGTGAAGGGGCGAGTGTCGGTATATTGCTGTCATGATAGCGTGGCAGCGTGTCGCTTACCCTGAAGGTAAAATCTGTAAAAGATAAGACCGCCTGGAACTTTTCGGAAAAAGCGGCGGTCCTATTTAGTGCTACGGATTGGCATCCCCCGATCCCCCAGTACCCTCGCTGATCCGTAGTTTTTTGGAGTCCCTGATTTCTCCCCCGAAATCAGGGCGGCAAGCCTCCCTGGCAGCACAGTCGTTCCCTTCCCCCAAGATTGCTGCCAGGGATTTTTTTGCCTGACATTTCTGCCGGCTGCAGGTTATTGAGCCTGCTTGCAAAAGAACTAGCAACCAGCGTGCCAGTTTTAACTTTCTGCCATTTTCCTCTTATTAAACAGTAAGATACCAGATCAAGGTAAAGGGTGGGTAACGCTCTTGCTAGACACGGCGCAAGAGTCGAAGTGCCGCAGTGCGCCAGTTTTGTGACGCGGATCGACAGTTGAGAAGAAAAATACTGTCGAGGGCTGGAACTTTTTCTAAAAAAGCGCACTCTCACTACATAGCAACGGATTGGAACCCCCGATCCCCCAGTACCCTCACCGATCCGTTGCTGTATAACTCTGGTCTTTTCCCCCAAAAGGGCCAGAGTGGCAAGCCTCCCCGGCAGCGTAATCGTTCCCTTCCCCCTAGATTGCTGCCGGGGATTTTTTTGTCTGAAGAAAACACTGGGTGGGTTATGCGGGGGTGAGCTTGGCCCTTATTTCCGTCCTGCGCTCATTAGGGTGTCAGGCGCTCTATTCCCAGCCATTCTCCCAGCTTGTCCCAGGCTTCGTCACATCCGGTGCCATTGGTGGCCGAAAACAGCTGTAGCGACAGCGGGGCAGGGTGTTCCTTTAGCTGCTTTTGCACTTGTAGCAGGGTGGACTTGGCGGCGCCGAACTTCAGTTTGTCGGCCTTGGTCATAAGAATGTGGATGGGCATGTTGGCCTGGGCGGACCATTCTAGCATCATCAAATCGAAGTCCTTGAGCGGATGGCGGATGTCCATCATCAGCACGAGCCCGACTAACGTCTGACGTTCGGAAAGGTAATGGTCGAGATGCTCCTGCCACTCGTTACGTTTGCTCTTAGAGACCTTCGCATAGCCGTAACCGGGTAGATCCACTAGTCGACGCTCTTCGTCGAGCTGGAAGAAGTTCAATAGCTGGGTCCGCCCTGGGGTCTTGGAGGTGCGGGCCAGGCTTCGTTGGCCGGTGAGCCGGTTGATGGCGCTGGATTTTCCGGCATTGGAGCGTCCGGCGAAGGCTACTTCCAGTCCTTCATCCGGCGGGCATTGGTCCAGGCGCTGGGCGCTTTGCAGGAATAGTGCCTGGTGGAGTCGTTTTTCCATGGGGTGCATGGGCATAACAAGGAGCCTTTGGATGTCGTCAGGGGGCTATTCTTGCTGTCTGGCCTGCGGCTGGCAATGCATACCCGCTGGCGAGAGAAAATGAATGGGCAATTTATTCATTAAAGTTGATGTTTTAGCCACTTTGGGCGGTGGCGAGGGCGTGACTTTGGTGCGTCTATACCCCTACCCTTCACATGGGATATGACGGCGCCCACCAGACTGGTATATAATCCCGCCCGCTTGTCACTTAACCGCGTATTTATTGGTGGTTGGGGCGGCCGACGTTCTACAACGTGGTGTTTGTCGGTAACGGCAAACGGACTTCGCCAGCATAGCAGAGGTAGTGTATGAAGGGTTTTGTAGCAGGTCTTGCAATGGTTCTGGTTACGGGGGCTGCCAATGCAGCGACTGTAGAGGAACGTTACAACAGCAGCTGTACATTCTGTCATGCTTCCGGTGCTGCTGGGGCTCCCATATCCCATGATGAAGCCGCCTGGAAACCACGCATGGAAAAAGGCATGGATACCCTGGTGAAGCACGTCGAGGAAGGGTTTAATGCCATGCCCCCCAAAGGCATGTGTAACGATTGTAGTGACGAAGAATACCGTGCTCTGATTGAGTACATGTCCAAAAGCAAATAAGACGCTGTACTGAAGGATAGGCCATGAAGTTTTTTAAACTGTTCGTGCTGATGGCTGCTGCTGTCGCCGCCACCCAGGCTATGGCGGCCGGTGATGCTGAGGCAGGCAAAGCAAAAGCCGCCCCCTGCGCCGCGTGCCACGGCCAGGATGGTAACGAGACTCTTACCGGGACTTACCCGAAACTGGCTGGCCAGGGGGAAGAATACCTGGTGAAACAGCTGCAGGAGTTCAAGTCTGGTGCCCGTGACAATGCGGTCATGAAGGCGCAGGTCGCAGGCCTGAGCCAACAGGACATGCAGGATGTGGCGGCCTATTACGCCACCTTGGTTCCGGAAGCGGGCCAGGCGAGCGCAGATTGGGTTGAGCAGGGCGAGAAGCTCTACCGCGGTGGCGATATGGCTAACGGCATTCCGGCTTGCTCTGGTTGCCACGGGCCGGCTGGGCAAGGCATTGATGCGGCCAAATACCCGCATCTGGCTGGGCAGAATGCCCAATACGTGGAAGATCAACTGAAAGCCTTCCGTGCAGCAGGCCGTAACGACTTGGGTGATGGCATTATCAAACGCACCAATGACTCGGACAACGATACGCTGGGTATGATGCAGACGGTGGCAGCGAAAATGACAGATACCCAAATCAAGGCCGTAGCAAGCTTCATCTCCGGGCTGTCCAAATAAGGTTGTTTGGCTACGGTTTGTAGAAAAGGCAGCCTGCGGGCTGCCTTTTTTATGGTCAACATGAAAAGATAGGATTCTGAGTGGGTGCGGATTGTGCTTGCCAGGGAGAAAAATGCCGTCCTTGTTGTCATAGTGGGCGCAAACCAACAAAAAAGGAGAGCATGAGATGCTTCGCATGGTAACGGCTTTGCTGCTGAGTCTGGGGCTGGCGACCGGAGTTGCGGCCGCTGAAGAACACGCCCGTTTTGCGGTAGATACCCATTATAAAGTTTTGGATGTGCCCGGATCTGTTGATAATCCAGGCAAGGTAGAAGTACGGGAATTCTTTTCTTACGGCTGCCCACACTGCTATTCACTGGAGCCGGCAGTTGATGCCTGGCTGGAAGAGAAGCCAGACTACATCGACTATGTGCGTACTCCAGTGTTATTCCTGCGTAACGCCGAACCGCTGGCACGTGCCTACTACGTAGAAGACGCCCTTGGGCTGGTTGATGAAATGCATGTGCCGTTGTTTGATGCGATTCATAAACATCGTGAGCCTTTATTCAGCGAGCCGGCGCTGGCCAACTTTTTCCGCAAGTATGATGTTGAGCCTGCTGAGTTCAGCAAGCTATATGGTTCGTTTGGTGTTTCCACCAAGATTCGTCAGGCCGATGCGTTGAGCAAGAAATACCAGATTCCGGGAGTGCCGAATTTCGTGGTGAACGGCAAGTATTTGGTGTTGCGCGAGAACGTGAAGAACAACGAGGAGCTGTTCAAGGTGATTGAATACTTGGCGAACAAGGAAAACACAGGCAGCTGATGTATGTTGCTTGATCGCGCCAGACTGGCCTACCGTGACTGGAAAGCCCGACCTGCGGGTTTTTCCTTTGCCAGGGAAGGGGCACGAAAGACTCGCCAGACACGGGAAGTGTTGTTGCCTCAGGATACCGTGAAGCTAATGAGCTTCAATATCCAGGCAGGCATCGGCAGCCAGAAATTTGGTGATTATATTACCGGTAGCTGGAAGCATCTGGTGGCGCATCCACGCAGTGTGGAAACCATCGAGCAGATCGCTGAGGTGCTAAGCCACTTTGATGTGGTGGGCCTACAGGAAGTCGATGGTGGCAGCCTGCGGTCGCGCAACATGAATCAACTAGTGCACTTGGCTTCCATGGCCGACTTTCCTTTTTGGCACCAGCAGTTGAACCGTAATCTTGGCCGTCTTGGACAGTTTAGTAATGGTTTTCTCAGTCGTCACCAGCCGTTCGAAATAACCGACCACCGTTTACCCGGGTTGCCTGGTCGTGGTGCTATCGTTATCAAATATGGCCACCCGATCCAGCCTTTGGTGGTGGTGGTGGCCCACTTGGCATTGGGTGAGAAGGTGCGCAATACCCAGTTGTCCTATCTGGCCCGGTTGTTGGGAAGTTACAAGTATGTGGTGGTGATGGGCGATTTCAATTGCCGTTTGGACCACCTGGATAACTCTCCGCTTTCCGAGCTGGGGTTGCAGACGGTGCAGGCGGATAACCTGAATACCTATCCCAGCTGGGCGCCGGATCGTCATATCGATCACATCCTGTTATCGCCAGAACTGGAAAGTCGCCACACCCGGGTACTCTCCGACTGTTTGTTGTCGGATCATTTGCCTTTGGCCACCGAAATTGTCATCCCTGACGAAGTCGTCGCGGCTACGCGGGAGCACCGATTGCCCTTAATTGAGTGACCGGGGTCGGTGGCGCGAGCGTTGATCCGCTCCAGCTTGCGAAAACTGCCATGATACCGTCATCTTGTCGGTGCAGGTTGTTCCAATGAAGGCATACCGTTTCCTGATTACCCTATCTTTTCTCTTGCCGTCACTGCAGGCGCTGTCGGATTGCCCCCGCGTGCCTGGGCAGGAGGATGACCGGCGCGCCAATGCTGGCTGTCTGATTATCCGTGATCAGCAGGTGTTGCTAATTAGCCATCGCTGGGGCGGCAAGCTCGGTGTGCCTGGGGGAACCCTTGAGCCCGGAGAATTGGCCCAGTGCACGGCATACCGGGAGACCCTTGAAGAGACTGGCCTACAGGTTGTGGTAGGGGAGCGTATGCAGGTGATGAAGAATGGTTTTCATCTCTATCGTTGTATCCCCGCCGATTCTTTGCCAGAGGGGAAATCCTTGCCGTTACCGGTTCAGGCTCGCCTGGAGGTCAGTGATATTGGCTGGTATTCCCTCCATGAGTTGCGGCAGAAGGATTGGCGTTTTGCCTATCAGTTTGAGCTGTTTCTGGAAGTGGCAGGTAAGGCTATGCAGGGCAGCTCAGATTCAACGGCGGACGGCGCCAGCGCCAAGCCGCAGGGGAAGTGAGCACTAGCTTGGCCAGCTCAGTCTGGCGCATGGTGCCGGTTTTCTGGAAAGTGTTTTTCAGCTGTGTGCGGACAGTGTGGACAGACAGAAAATGATTATCGGCAATTTGCTGGGGCGACAATCCTTGGGCAATGCCGGCGGCCACCCGAGCTTCGGCTTCAGAGAGCTCGAACAGTTGCATCAGGCTATCCAAATCGACCTCAATATCGCCCAGAGGGTCCTGAAAGTAGACGATCGCCAGGGGCGTTGGGTGGGTGTTGAAACCGTTGGGAGCTGCCCCGGGATGCATGGGGGAAACCAGGCAGCGGGTAGACAAATGGTTGTTCAGTGCGACAGCAATGACACCGCCGCTGCCCCGAAAAGCGGGATTGGGATGAGTGACCTGAGCCAGTTGGCGCAGTAATGCCGAGTGTTGTCTTGAGTCTTGGAACGTCAGTTTACGGTTCCCTAGTGCCATGCGCGGATGCGCTGCAATGAGCAGCTCTGCCTCCTGACTGATATGCACCAACGTGCCCTTGGCATCCAGCAGTGCGAAGGGCTGAGCCTGGATATCCAGCGCCTGCTGAAGTGCTTCGCTTTGGTGCTTCAGGGCGCTGAACTGGGTCTGTAGTCGTACGGCACGGCGCACATGCATCACCAGATCGTTGATTTGGTCGGTTTCTTCTCGGTTGTAGTGGCCTTGATTCTTGGTGCGCTGAATCAGCAGCTGGACAGTATGGTCTTCATCCTGCCAAACGGTGCCGCACACACCATGGTGGATGTCCTGGATGCGGGCCCAGTCGTTATAGAACTCAGTGCGGTAGAAGGCGTTTTGCCGACAGGAGAAATCCAGAAAGGTGGAATACAGCTGGCCGGGGGGCTTATCGTTTAATTCCGGGCGCCAGGGGCAAGCGTTCACATAGTGGTCCACATAAGCCTGATGGTCGCTCTCATCGATATTGTGCTTGATGCTGGACAGTACGGTCTGCGCCCGACGGTCGAGCACTAGCATGCGAGCGGAGCGCGATTGGGTGGCGCTCACGGCTTGGGCTAGAAAACGTGGCCAGGCGTCAGGGGCCTGTGGTGCCTCGTATAAGGTATCGAGCAGGTGCCCGCGTTCGGGGCCCAATAATCCATCCAGGGCAGAGTGAGTCATTGGTTGTTGTTCCCTTCGTGAGTCTCTAATTTACCCGATCTGGGTACAGAATTGAATGTAAACAACCCATGCCACAATTTGGTGAATAGGAGAGAAAAGTGGAATCAACCTTGGCGATCAATAGTGAGCAGGTCTTACCGATAACAGAAGCAGGAAAGGGATCGCAGCCCGTGGTGCTAGTCCATGGCTGGACCTGCAACCGCAAGCACTGGCAGTGCCTGCTGGATTGCCCTCCGCAAGGAACGCGACTGATTGCTGTGGACCTGCCAGGGCATGGTGAGGCGCGAGAGGTGACATTATCCGAGTGGTCTGTAGCGGCCCAAGCCCAAGCGCTGGTGGCGGCGCTGGCTGATATCGATAACCCTGTGCTGGTGGGGCACTCCATGGGGGGCGCTGTGGTGCTGGAGGCGGCCCGGATAAAGCCGGTTAAAGCTGTGGTATTGGTGGACACCTTTGTTATCCCCTACGGGGATCTGAATGAAGAAACCGCCCGCCAGATTGAGACCCCCTTTCAGGACAATTTTGTTTCCGGGATTGCCAATTTGGTGGCCAACAATGCCGGCCCGGATTTGAGTGAGCAGGAAAAACAAACACTGGAGCGCGAGATGGCTGGAGCCCGTCAGGATGCCATGTTGCCCCTGTGGTCCGACTTGTTGCGATGGTCTCCGAATGCGGCTTTCGCTGAAATAGACTGTCCCATTCATGCCATTAACGGTGACTTGGTGGGTGAGGCTGCCCGCGCTCGCTGCGCCCCCTATGTAACAGAGTGGTTGCAGGCGAGCACCTGGCATTTTCCGCAGATGGAACAACCGGCGATTTTTGCGGACCGTCTTGCCCGCGTGTTGAAGTCGTGTGGCTAAGCGCGCAATAGGCGGTCTGGATTTGTATCTTAAAGTGCTTTTGTTGGGTAGTGCTGGGGGCTCTGTAAGCGTTTTTTGTTTTATACCTTAAATGGGTGATGTGCGCTCTTGTTGCTCAGGTTTAGTTTGGTGCTATACCAAAACTGGGGTGATCGGAGACATCACACATGAAGGGAACATTCAGAGTTGCCAGTTTGGCAGTGGCGGTAGCCATTGCCGGGTGCGGCGGAGACGGAAGTAGCGGGAGTGACAGCCCTTCTACAGGTGCCGATAAATCAGGTAGTGCGGTCAAAGGCAGTGCGGTCAAGGGCCCGTTGGCGAACGCTGCGGTGACGCTCTATCAACTGGATTTCAATGCTGCTGGCGGGCTTGGCGAGCAACTGGACACCGGCAGTACTGACAGGGAAGCCGCATTTTCAGGGGTCAGCATCCCTGATGGAACAAGCGGAGAGGTGCTCGTAGAAGTGCAGGCGGATGCCGATACGTTGGATCTCACTACGGGCCAGGCGCCGGTCATCACGCGATTGCTTTCTGTCACCTCGGCAGAGGCCGTTGCTGCCGGTGAGACCAATTACCCAACGCCACTAAGTACCTTGGTGGTGAACATGGCGCTGAGTAATGCGGACAGCAACACCAATGGCTTTATTGGTGATACCGATGGAACCGTTACCGCCGCAGAGTGGACTGCCGCCTTGAAACTGGCCAAGCACAAGGTGCGTAGCCAGTTCGGTTTCGGGCTTCTGGATAATAGCATTGATTTGCTCTCTTCCCCGCCGCTGATCACTAGTGATCAGGACGATCAGGCGCAGGTGGTCAAGCTGAGAATGGCGGTGGAAGCGGTCGCCGCGCTGATGGCGGACATGGCCAAAACAGCAAAGTTGGCGGACCCCGGTAGCACCGAAACGGCGGACTCCATGTTCAACGCATTGTCTGAAGACCTGAATGATGGTCAGGTTGATGGCAAGAGTGGCGAGGCTGCCATTGCCTCTTTCGCCAACATTGCGGACGTTGTCGCGGAAGTAACTCAGAACCCTTCCTCCTTAACTATTCCCGGTTCTACCAAAACGGTATCTCAAGTTGCGTCAGTGGTGGCTGGTGAAACGCAAGATACAGGGGTCGACACCGATACCTCCACAGCAGAGAACACCTTCCCAGTTGTTGAACCGGCGGTAGTGGAAAGTGACATCGACCTAGATGGCACGCCGGATACTAGCGATGCCGATATCGATGGTGATGGCCTGTTGAACGAACAGGACACCGCGCCCTACGACCCGGACCGCGATGAAGATGGTGTTGAGGATGGCACCGATGCCTTCCCTGACGACTCTTCTGAAACAACCGATACCGATGAAGACGGCGTAGGGGATAACTCGGATAAGTTCCCTGAAGACCCAGCCGAAACTATCGACAGTGACGAAGATGGTGTTGGGGATAATGGCGATGTCTTCCCTGAAGATCCGTCTGAAACGAGTGACGCGGATAATGACGGTGTCGGCGATAACAGTGACGCCTTCCCCAGTGATGCTTCCGAAACGATGGACAGTGATTCTGATGGGGTTGGTGACAACGCAGACGCTTTCCCGAATGACCCCAACGAAGCTCTGGACAGCGACGGCGATGGCGTGGGGGACAATGCGGATGCCTTCCCCGGTAACGCCAATGAAAGTGCTGACCGCGATAACGATGGTGTAGGCGATAACGAAGATGCCTTCCCTGACGATGCTACCGAAAGCGAGGATGCGGACGGCGATGGATACGGCGCCAATACCGCAGACCCGGATGATGCTGATCCCTGTAATCCGGATACCAATGCGCCTTCCTGCACAACTGAAACGCCAGGTGCAGTCTGGAATGAATTTGACTGGGATGAAGCCAACTGGCAGTGAGGCCATTGGTTAAAGGAAATAACCTTAGAGGGTAAAAGAGATGAAAAAAGTAATCCTGACAGGCCTCGCCGCAACTGTGATGAGTGCCAGCGCAATAGCGAGTGACGTGACAGGTTATACCGCACCTGAATCCGGGCAAGCGGCTACTGCTGCCGGTGTGGATGCCAACTTCCAGGCGCTGATTACTGCTATCAACGATAACAATGATCGTATCGTTGCTTTGGAAGATGCGGCGGGAACACCGTCTTCCTTGCGGGAAAAAATCAGCGGTGCGACGTACACCATTTCCTATCTGGGCGCCGTGATAGGAACCTATGCGGATGCTTTGAGCCCCTATAAAGGCGCTTACCTGGAAGGCTTCGGCGGGCGTAGTGTGCTTACGTTCGAGACGAATGGAACCCTGACCGAACAGTACCAGGAAAGCGGTCGCGAAATTGATTTTGAAAATAAAGAGTGTACCGAAAGTGAGCCCGGTAATTTCAATTGTGAACACAGGGTAGAAGACTTTACCGATGGGCCGGAGACGTTTACCGGCGGTAGCTGGGAACTGGATGGCAACATCCTGTCTGTCACCTTCCCGGAGGAAGATGGCGTCGAAGAGTTTATTGTCGCGCTGGATGGTGAAATTCTGGTGTTATCCAGTGCGGGCTTTGAGATTGAATCAGACCAGTTTGGCACCAACGATGATTATGACCACTCGCTGGCTATAGGCGTAAGGACAAGCGAACCTGCAGAGTAAGCTGATATGAGAAACACGAAAGGGCGCCTATGGGCACTGTTGCCCCTCTGTTGGTAATTAAATAAACCCAATCTCATCTGAGGTTGGGTTTATTTGTGTCTGTCAGGCTTTGGATGAGATAGACCGCGAATCAGCCTGAAAACCGAGCACGCAAGGTATTTTTCAGAGGCGCTTTAGCCGGCTAAGCAGCAAGCCGTTGTTTAAATATAGCCCAGAGTCTTCTCTATACCGGCTTCAAATTCAGTTTCACTAAGCACCAAAATCATTCGGATTAACTGTTGTATATCTTCTTTCTCGCGGGCATCTATGGAAAGAACCGGGCTGGTAACGGAAACCGTACTGACCAGTTGCCTAAGGCTGTTCAGAGAGAAGGAGGGGGGTGCAAGTTCGGTTTTGGTAACCCCAATGACGATAGGGGTCCCTGGAGATAAAGCCGCCAAAGATTTCAGCCAACTTTGCAGATCATCGTTGAGAGAAGGCTGAGCTGCATCGAGCAATAGGATGGCGCCAATGGCCCCTTCCATAAGGATCCCTCGCATGAACGCAAGGCGATCCTGTCCGGGCATGCCATACACATGTACGGTAGTGCCTTCCATATTGATGAAGCTGTAATCCATTGCCACTGTCGTGGTGGTTTTTTCTCCTTCAGGGCTTGTGGAAATAGGCGTTTCGGTGGAAATAGGCGCTGAATTGGAGATCGCGCGTATTGCCGTAGTTTTTCCTGCGCCGAATGGTCCTGCAAAAAGCAGCTTATTGTAGTTGATCATTGTTTCTTAAATCCCGAGCCACTTTTTTAAAGTAGAAAAAAAGTTACTTGATGAAGGGGGTAAAGTTTTTTCTCTTCGTTGAAGTTGCTGTCCTTGTTGTTGCTCAATGGTCAGTAAGCCGCAAAAATAGGTGGCATATAAAAAAGCACAAACAATGTTTTTAGGTGCTGCCAGCGATAAATCACTATAGTGTTTAGTCGTTCCAAGCAGCATTGTTGCTAATGTGATCGGTGCTTTTGGATAAGTCCTCGATTTAATGTCTGGCCAGCCTTTGAGATGCAGCGGTCCTGTTTTTTTCCATTCAATAGTGGTCATTCTAGCGAGTGTCGAAAAGAAGAAGTATTCGATACTGACACTGCACTCCATGCTTTTTAGGTCTGACGGTTTAATGCGATGAGATGTTATCGGCAGCTCTTTACTGATGGCTTCTGAAACAAACAGCATGTCGCTATGAGAGGCGGAGCGGCAAACCCCAGAGCTATAATCAATGAAAACCTGCGCATTCCCATGGCTGAGCACCGGGCTGGAAAACGGGTCGATGGTATCAATGAACGCTTTCTTTTGGTTAATGTGTGGTTCGACCGCTATTCCTATTCCAAGCAGTTGCTCAATGGCATTGAGAAATTCAATGGCGGGAAGGTCTGAGTAAAGTGTTACGGCGCCTGGCGCGCTGGCTCTATTTTCTAGCGACCGCGTGATGTGAATAACAGGAATATTATGTCGGTTGGCAATATTCGACACATTTTCCCCATATGGATCACTCTGATCGGTCATCACTACGTCGGTCTTTATCCCCGACCAGGGAGCAATAGATGCAGTTACTCCTCTCCCGCCAAAAAGAGTGGAGGCCATGGATAACTTCTTTATTATTGAATCTCCGCATCCCGCATGAGATATTCTTATTTTTCTCATGGTTTTTCCCTGATCGAACTGGCCGGCTTGTTTAGCTGAAATCGATTGTCTTTTCGAAAGCTCTTAGTGTGTGCCTTGCCAGAGCGAGGTTGGACTTGGGTTTGTCCAATACTAAGTAAAGGAAAACATTATTATTGGTTTCGAGCGGGCGAATGATGTGATAGTGCTTAAAAAGCGTGATAAGGATGTCTTCAACGCTATCGTTAAGCTTAAGGCTCTTTGAGACTTTTATTTTTGATTTGAGTACTTCGCTGTTGCCTGCTGCGGCGACTTCCAGGTCGATGGCGTCGCCACCGCCATGACTGGCCATGAGCATTCCCGACTCCATATCCACTAGGGCTGAAGCGATGTATCCATCAATTTCCTGTAGTTCATCAACTTGAATTTTGCGCACGTTGTTCTCCGGTCTGGTTTAATTGGATAATCCCTTTTAATTGTTCTCCAGTATCCTTGGAAAGTCTTAGTAAGGTTGCGAGGTTGGTCTTTGTGCTGGAGGTCAAACAGAGGAAAAAGGGATGCTTGTCGGCAAAAAAAACGACGATCACCGCTTGGCCTTTTTCCGAGGTTAAAGAGATTTCCTTGTTTTCAGACCGCAAAAGCTCGGCACAAAATGAGTTGGATAGTGAAAATAAGGCGCTAGTCAGCGCTGCATGACGAGCGTTGGTTTCTGGGTCATTTGCTGCGGAGGCCACGATCATGCCGTCCGGGGTGCACACGATAGCAACGGAAGGGCCAAAAATATCATCAATGCGTTGTCTTAACAGGCTTTCGGCAATAGAGATGCTGCTGCTGCTGATAAGAGTTTCGTTATTTTGCACTGACACTATTTCCTTAGCTATCATAAAGAGCCGGCACGTTATCATTACAATTGAACAAAAATCAAGCGACCAGTCATGGTTTCAGGTAATTAATTTCCATTTTTATAACGGGCTTATTTTCGTTCAGCGACATGCTTCCTTTAGCCATGTCGACGTCGAGGTCGGTGTGTCGTAATTACCCCGCTGCTAATGGGCAAACGGGTCTCTTCCAGCTTTCAGGAGTTGCTACTGTGTCTCTCTCGTTTTCGCTTATTCGCTATCGTCGCGTGGTCATGATGGTGATGGTATTGGCGTTGGTGCTGATTACGGTGGAGTGGTCCGGTCTGCGAGAGCAGCTATCAGTAGCAACTTTGCGTGCGCAGTTGGAAGCCAATCCGGTGACCGGGTTTCTCGCCTTTGTGGTGATCTTCGTTATCGGTAACTTGATTCAATTGCCGGGCTGGATTTTTCTGGCGGCGGCGATTCTGGCGCTGGGAACGGTGATGGGCGGGTTGGCGACCTATGTGGCCGCGTGCATTTCTTGTCTGGTGACCTATGTGTTGGTGCGCGGGCTTGGAGGTAGTGCGCTGCGTGACATCCAACGTCCTTTTGTCAGGAAAATTCTGGCGCGCTTGGACAGCCACCCGGTACGCAGTGTCGCCTTGTTGCGCATGTTGTTTCAAACTATGCCGGCGCTTAATTACACCTTGGCACTCAGCGGCGTGAAGTTACGCCACTACATGCTCGGCACCTTGGTTGGTATGCCACTGCCGCTGCTGCTCTACTGCGTATTCTTCGACCGGATACTGTTGCTGCTGCCGTTAGGGTAACGACAGCAGCATTACGCCGTCATTTACGGTTTGAGGCTTGCCGCTCGCTTATTATCAGTGTCTTAACAGAGCGCTGAGAGTATCCACAGTCTCTGCCCATTCTGCGTCTTCGCGAATCGCCTCAGCGAGGAAGGTTGCCTGTGCTCCATTCCAGAACGGAGCCTGATGCAGCTGCATGCTATCGGGAAGAGTGCCGCCATGCTGGTGGATGAACTCTTTGATGTCGTGATCGCTGCTGGCCAATCCGAGTTGGTCAAACAAGGTGTTCAGATCATGGGTCGCGGTATCCATATCGCACATCCCTATTGTCGCTTGATTAACGAAACGGGCATGCTGCCCGTTAGCCGTTTTTCCTATCGTGCGCTTTTTATAGCGCACTGTCTCCCCCTCTTCCCTCTGCACGGCTGTGTTAAAAAAACGCCCGCAGGAGCGGGCGTTTTTGTTGCATGAAGCGTGTTGTGTTCACGCAATATCCATGATGCCGTCCATTTCCACGCGGGCGCCTTTGGGTAGCGCCGCCACACCAATGGCCGCGCGGGCTGGGTAGGGCTGGTTGAAATGCTTGGCCATCACTTCGTTCACCAAAGCAAAGTGACTCAGGTCGGTGAGGAAGATATTCAGCTTCACGATATCCTGCAGGCTACCGCCCGCCGCTTCACAAACAGCGGACAGATTACTGAACACCTGTTCAATCTGCGCTTCCATGTCCCCTTCGTTCAACTCCATGGTTTCCGGCACCAGCGGGATTTGGCCGGACAGGTAAACGGTGGAACCAGCCTTGATAGCCTGGGAATAGGTACCAATGGCCTGCGGAGCCTTGTTGGTGCTGATTACGGAATGGTTGGACATGGTGTGTTCTTCATCGGTTATGCCTTAGGCACATGGCCGGTAGGCGGAAATAAGGAAGCGGCTATGCTTGCACGGGTTAACGCCTGCACGCAACACCGTCGAATTGTCATGTGTGAGCGTGGTTCCATTGCTTACAGGCGAGCTTCTGCATCAATCATGGCCATTGGTGGGCGTGGGTGGCAGTTAGCTTTGAACCATGAGTTTGCCACCCTCCAGAAGATATGTGCAGCGTTCTCAGAGCCGATGAATTCTGACGATGCTATCCAGGGTGCGCAGCTTCTTGATGATGCGTGCCAGGTGGATGCGGTCTTTTACCGTCATGGTTACATTGAGAATGGTGAGGGTAGGGTCTTTCTCGGCCATGTCGATGGTGTCGATATTGGAGCCCAGTTCCGACACGCTGTTGGCCAGGATGGCGAGCACGCCGCGCTTGTTAATTAGCTCGATACGCAGGGTGGCAGTGAATTCCTGTTCCACCTGTTTTTCCCAGCTCAACGCGATGCACTTTTCTGGCGCGTTGCGCATTTCCGCCAGTAGGTTCTTGCAGGTGTCACGGTGAACCACGATGCCGCGCCCGGCGCTAAGGTGGCCGATAATGGTGTCCCCGGGCAAGGGGCAGCAACACTTGGCGTAGCTGACCATCAGGCCTTCACTGCCGCGAATCGCCAGCGGGCGACGGTCGTCTTCGTGCTGGCGTTCGTCGTCGTCACGGGCACCGGCCAGCTTGCGAGCTACCAGTGGCGCCAAGCGGTTGCCCATGCCGATATCTTCCAGCAGGTCATCCAGTTCCAGATAGCCATTACCGGCCAATTCACTGACCACCCGTTCAATGGGTAAATCGTCCATGCCAATTTCGTAGGAATGCAGGGCTTTCTCCAATAGTCGCTCGCCCAGCTCCACCGCATCTTCGCGGCGTTGATTCTTGAGAAAGTGGCGAATGTTGGTGCGCGCCTTGCCAGTGACCACGAAGTTCAGCCAAGCCGGATTCGGCGTGGCGCTGGGGGCGGTGATGATTTTTACCGTTTGCCCGGATTCCAGCGGGGTAGACAGCGCGGCCAACTTGCCGTCGATACGCGCTGCCACGCACTTATTGCCCACCTTGGTGTGCACCGCGTAGGCAAAGTCCACGGCGGTGGCGCCACCGGGCAGCTCTTTGATATCCCCCTTGGGAGTGAACACATAGGCCTCGTCCGGGAACAGGTCCACCTTCACATTCTCGATGAACTCCATGGAGTTGCCGGTTTTTTGCTGCAGTTCGAGTAACCGCTGCATCCAGCTTTGAGTGCGGCTGTGGGTGGGGGAGCCAGGCTCGTCGTCGGACTTGTACAGCCAATGGGCGGCAATGCCGTTGTTGGCCATGGCTTCCATTTCTTCGGTGCGGATCTGCATTTCCAGTGGGATCCCGGAGCGGGCCTTCAACGTGGTGTGCAGGGACTGGTAGCCATTGGCTTTGGGAATGGCGATATAGTCTTTGAAGCGCCCGGGAATCGGGGTGAAGTAGTTGTGTGCGGCGCCGAGCACGCGGTAACAGGTGTCTACTCGGTCCACGATGATACGGAAACCAAACACGTCCATGATATCCGCGAACGGTTTGTGCTGCTCTTTCATCTTGGAGTAGATGCTGAACAGATGCTTCTCGCGGCCCAACACACGTGCCTCGATGCCTTCTTCTTCCAGGCAATGCTCCAGGCTGGTCTTAATGGTGGTGAGAATTTCCTTGCGGTTGCCTCGGGCCTTTTTAACGGCCTGGCCAATCAGCTTGGCACGCATAGGGTAGATGGCGTGGAAGGCCAGGTCTTCGTATTCCACGCGCATGTTATACATGCCCAACCGGAAGGCGATGGGAGCGTACAGCTCTAGGGTTTCGGTGGCGATACGGTGGCGCTTTTCCGCGCGCATTACATGCAAGGTGCGCATGTTGTGCAGGCGATCGGCCAGTTTGATAAGGATGACGCGGATATCCCGGGTCATGGCCAGCATCATCTTGCGCAGGTTTTCTGCCTGCTGCTCGGCCTTGGATTCGAACTTGATCTGCGCGATCTTGGAAACGCCATCGACCAGCTCGGCCACTTCCTCGCTGAACGCGTTGGCCAGCTGCTCCTTGCTGATGCCGGTATCTTCGATCACGTCATGCAACATGGCCGCCATAAGCGAGGCATGATCCATGTGCATGTCAGTAAGGATATTTGCTACCGCCAGCGGATGGGTGATGTAGGGGTCACCGGTACGGCGATACTGGCCTTCGTGAGCCTGCTCGGCAAAATGGTAAGCGCGTACGACCTGGGCGATTTGATCATCGTCCAAGTAACTACGTAATCGTTTTTCCAGATTATGGATGGTGGGCAAAAGGCCTCGTCACGCCATTGGCGAGCTACAGGTTCTAAGATGACTCTTAGCTTAGATTTGAGAGTAGGCTTTGTCTATGACAAGGCGGATAGCGACGAACTATTATTCGGCTGGGCAAAAACAATAAGGGGTGAGGTCGTGAAGAGTAACGGGGCGCACCGTGTACGGCCCACAAAAAAACGCAGAGGCTCTAGGCCTCTGCGTTTCTCAACCTGCTGCTGTGCACTATCGCAAGAAGACAGTGGCAGAGGGAATTACTCGCCAAAAGACTGGGTCAGCAGCGCTAGCTCGTCCACGTCGGCACTGCGGTCCGCGATGGGGTTATCCACGGATTCAGCGGTGACGTGGCCTTCTGCGATTTCGCGCAGGGCGACAACGGTGGGTTTGTCGTTTTCCCAAGCTACACGTGGTTCTTTACCGCCGCTCTGCAATTGATGGGCGCGCTTGCCGGCAACCAGCACCAGCTCAAAGCGGTTATCCAGTTTTTCCAGGCAATCTTCTACGGTAACTCGTGCCATGCTGCTCTCCTGACAAGCTGACGGGGGCGGGCTCGACATGAACCCGCGCCGTCTGATAATTCGCAAGGAGGCGATTTTACGGGCTGAGGGCAAGACAAGTCCAGTGCCGGCCGCCGAACGGCGGTGCCGTGGCGGCGATCAGCGCCGGGCGAGCAAGTTCTGCAGGGTGGCGGCTTGGCGGGCGGACTGCCGGGCTGTCACCAGCCGGCGAGCTTCGACAATGGCTTCCAGCTCGTAGAGGGCGCGCTGGAAGTCATCGTTGATCACCAGATAATCGAACTCTCCGTAGTGGCTCATTTCTTCTTGGGCGCCGTCCAGGCGTTGCTGAATAACCGTTTCGTCGTCGGTTTCCCGGCCGCGCAGGCGGCCAGCCAGTGTCTCCAGGGAGGGTGGCAGAATGAAGATGCTGACCGAATCCGGGAGCTGTTTGCGGATTTGGGTGGCGCCTTGCCAGTCAATCTCCAGAATGACATCGTCGCCGGTGCGCAGGGTCTGGGCTACCCAGTCAGCGCTGGTGCCGTAGAGATTACCGAACACTTGCGCATGTTCCAGAAAACGGCCCTGTTCAACCTGGCGCACAAAACTGTCGCGGTCGGTGAAGTGGTAGTTGACGCCGTCTTTTTCACCGGGGCGCATGGCCCGGGTGGTGTGCGAAATGGAAATGCGTACCCGGACAAGCTTGTCGACCAGTGCGGCCACCAGGCTGGTTTTGCCGGCGCCGGACGGGGCGGAAATGATGTACAGCGTGCCTTTGTCGGCCATATTAAGGAATGTCCTGTTCGCGATCCTGGTAAAGCGCGCATTATAGGCGTAAAGAACCGGGTGCGTCATATGCACTCTGATCCGGAGATAATGGACTCGCTATGCAGGACAGCGCGATCAGCGCCACGGTGGATTTCCATCAGGACGGCGTGCAACACGGTTTCCTCAAACTACCGTACTCCCATGACCAGTCGGCGTGGGGCAATGTGATGATCCCGATCACGGTGATTCGTAACGGCGAGGGCCCCACCGCGCTGCTCACCGGCGGCAACCACGGCGATGAATACGAAGGGATCACCGCCCTGCTCAAGCTGGCCAACCGGCTAGGCGCGGAGGAGATCAGTGGCCGAGTCATCATTGTGCCGATGATGAACCACCCGGCGGTGCTGAACGGCACACGCACCTCCCCACTGGATGGCGGTAACCTGAACCGGGCCTTCCCGGGTAACCCCGTGGGGAGCCTTACCGAAAAGATCGCCGATTACTTCACCCGCTATTTGGTGCCGCTGGCCGACGTGGTGCTGGATATGCATTCCGGTGGGCGGACTTTGGATCTATTGCCCTTCGCGGCCACCCATCGGCTGGCCGACGCGGCCTTTGGCGCCCGTTGCCTGGCCGGGGCCCAAGCTTTTGGCGCACCGTACACCCTGTTTATGGCGGAGCTGGAAGAGGCCGCCCTGTTCGACAGCGTGGTGGAAAGCCAGGGCCGGGTCTTCATCAGCACCGAGCTGCGCGGAGGCGGCACCACCACCCCGGACACCGTGGCATTGGCGGAGCAAGGCGTGGACAATGTGTTGCGTTTTGCCGGCATCCTGCCCGGTGATCCGCTGCCGGTGGCATCGCAGGCGTTGGAGATCCCCAGCGCAGACTATTACCGCGTCAGTGAGCATCGTGGCCTGCTGGAATTTGCGGTGGCACTGGGCGATTGGGTGCGGCAGGGTGATGTGCTTGCCCGCGTGCATTCCCTGGAACGTACCGGTGAGCCACCGGTGGACTATCGGGCGCCGTTTGCGGGCATGTTGATCGGCCGCCGCCACCCGTCACGGGTGGACGTGGGCGACACCTTTGCCGTGCTGGCGGTGAAGCGTTAACTGGAATCAGGAGAATATATGAGTGACTCAAAGGGCGATCCGCGTCGCCGCCATTCAGCGAAGGTCGTGGACGGCCCCGGTAAATCCGCCAGCCGGGCCATGCTGCGGGCGGTGGGGTTTACCGATGAGGATTTCCATAAACCCCAGGTGGGCATTGCTTCTACCTGGAGTCAGGTGACGCCGTGCAATAGCCATATCGGTGAGCTCGCCGAAAAAGCCTGCGCTGGAGCCGATGCAGCTGGCGGCAAAGGGGTAATCTTCAATACCATCACCATCTCCGATGGCATCGCCAATGGTACCGAAGGGATGAAATATTCGTTGGTCTCCCGCGAGGTGATTGCCGATTCCATTGAAACCGTTGCGGCTTGTGAAGGCTTTGACGGCCTGGTGGCTCTTGGTGGCTGCGATAAGAACATGCCCGGTTGCCTAATGGGCATGGCGCGGCTGAATCGCCCCAGCGTCTTCGTCTACGGCGGCACCATCATGCCCGGCAAGGGCCACACGGATATTGTTTCTGTGTTCGAAGCCATGGGTGCCCATTCCCGCGGCGACATGGACAAAATCGAACTCAAGCAGATAGAAGAAACTGCCATTCCCGGCCCCGGTGCTTGCGGCGGCATGTACACGGCCAACACTATGGCCTCGGCTATTGAAGCGCTGGGCATGAGCCTGCCGGGCAGCTCCGCACAGAATGCGGTGTCGGAAGAGAAGCGTGATGATTGCCTGCGCGCCGGCGAAGCAGTGTTGGCGCTACTGGAACAGGACATCAAGCCCTCGGACATCATGACCCGGGCGGCATTCGAGAACGCCATCACTGTGGTGATCGCCCTGGGCGGTTCCACTAATGCGGTGCTGCACCTGATCGCCATGGCGCGCACTGTGGCTGTGTCGTTGTCGCTGGACGACTTTACCGAGATCGGCAAGCGGGTGCCGGTGCTGGCGGACCTGCGCCCCAGTGGGCATTACATGATGAGTGAGTTGGTGGCCATCGGTGGCATTCAGCCGTTGATGAAGCTGCTATTGGAGGCGGGTTTGCTGCAGGGTGATTGCCTGACGGTCACCGGCCGTACCTTGGCTGAGAACCTGGCGGATGTCAGTCCTTATCCACTGGATCAGACGATCATCGCGCCACTGTCTGCGCCGCTGAAAGCAGAAAGTCACCTGCGCATCCTTTATGGCAATTTGGCGCCGGATGGCGCAGTGGCCAAGATCACCGGCAAGGAAGGCACCCACTTTTCCGGCCCGGCCCGGGTGTTCGGTTCGGAAGAAGAAGCGCAGCAGCGGATCAATGATGGCACTGTGGTGTCCGGGGACGTGGTGGTGATCCGCTATGAGGGCCCCCGCGGCGGCCCAGGCATGCGTGAAATGCTCACCCCCACCTCTGCCATCATGGGGCGCGGCCTGGGTGACGAGGTGGCGCTGATTACCGATGGTCGCTTTTCCGGCGGCAGCCATGGTTTCGTGGTAGGCCACGTGACCCCGGAAGCTTTCGATGGTGGGCCATTGGCATTATTGGAAAACGGTGACCAAATTACCATTGATGCCGAAGCCAATACCCTGGTCGTGGCGTTGTCTGATGCGGAGTTGGCACGCCGCCGTGCTAACTGGCAACAGCCAGCACCACGCTATACCCGTGGTGTGCTGGCCAAATACGCACGGCTGGTGGGTTCGGCCAGCGAAGGCGCGCTGACGGATCAAGATTGATCTGCTAGCGGGGCTCATACAATGTCTTATGCGGGCCGACCCAGGTATTTCCTGAGTCGGCATTTGCCGAAATAAAAGCGTAAGAGAAAAACACTATTCTATTAGACGATTCGTGTTCAGCGCTGTTACTCGGCCGGCTTTGTATTAAAAGCGAAAACTCGCGTCCAGTTTGTTCGCTGCCTTCTGATGCGCCTCCCGCCGTTCCTCAAAATACTCGTAGCGGGCATAAATCCCCTCAACCGCCCTTCAGCTTGTGATTCAAATACCGTTCCGCCACATGAATCGGCACACCTTCGCAGCCGTGAAGCTGCGGAAGGTGTGCCGCAGGTCGTGAATAGTGAAATGTTCCAAGTCGCCTATGTGGGAGCGGTTGCTGTTCAGGAGGCGGGGTGCTTCAGGCGCCGGGACAGGTCGGTCACGTACCAGTCCTGAAAGAGGGCTTTGACAGTGCGGACGGATGCCTTACTTGGTTAGCACAGCGGTTCCCCGGGCGACATCTGAGGGCATTATTGCCCCAGAGTGATTTCGTGGCGCTTGCCCTGGGCGCTGTAGCGCAGCATCCAGTAGGACGTGCGGACTTGTGTACACAGAAATACAGGCCGACACCATCAGTGTCCTTCTTGGGAGCCTGCTTTCTAGGGCCTTGGTCTGGGTGGCGGTGAGTTTGCTCATTTTGATCTTGTGGCGTTTGGATCTATAAAAACAGGCTGCCCACCACTTTTCCCACTGAACCGCCGACCTTGCGGCCATTTTGTTGGACAATGACCCGGATAGACTGTCAAGACGGACATTGAATGATCATAAGACCTCCATGAAATGGGGCTGGGAAGGTGAGCCCTTCCTGGCTTCATGGAGGTGATGTATGGCTGAAATTATTTGGAATTATGGAGGGCAGGAAGAGATGTGTGTGGAAAGCAGCGCGACTAATACCGGATGTGCTCGGAAAAGCGACGTGTTTATGTGTTCAGTAATGAATGACGTTAATCGAGTTCTACACATTTTCGTTGGGTTTAAAGCTTCTGCATTTCCTGCCAAGTGCGTACATGGACCAGGACGTCAGCATCCGCATGATGAATCCGCAACCCTTCTTTTTCGGCTTGCAACCGTATGCGGTCACGCACAGTCCGACGCCCGTCAGGTGACCAGCTCCTAGGAAGGATCTCATTCATCTCTCTGATGCAGGGCATTACGAGGTGTGTTCCTGACTCGACACTTACTTTGCTGAACAGAATATTAATCCAAGTATGATCGTAATCCGCTGCATCGGAGTAGACCGTCTCACCCCAAAGGTCGTCTTCAATGCGAAAGGCGATTTCATGAGGATCTGAACCAGCCTCCAGCAGGAGGTCGATGCTTAGACCGTGCAATTTAAATGCCTGCGGGCTCCATCGATTTTCTTCCCTTAACCAACTGTCAAAGGGGCGAATAAGATGAGAGACAATTTCGCCCTCTCTGCTTCCATATGCTATTTGAAGGGGGAAGCCGTCTAGGGAGGAGGCCTCTACATCAATAAATTTTGGATACATACTCTACAAGTTAGCACTTCTGACGTGAAAAAATAAACAATCACTCTGAGCCATCCCGGACTTCTGACGAAGTGTGCGTTGTAATTCGTTGCGAAAGAGGGGCTGGCCCTGAGCGAGCTAAGCTATGCGTTGCCACAGTGCCCAAAATCTGGCTTATTTGGGGTTTGATATAAAGCAAGACTTGTGTCGCTCTTACGCGCCTTGTCGATATGCGTCTAGGCTTGCCTTCGGCAGTTCTGGATTCCAAATCATGGTTTGAAAAAGAACGGGGCATTGAGCGAGCTATCGCCAGTAGATAAAGTTTGAGTGGTGGGGCTAGTTCCGGGCTTACCTATTGCTAGCGATTTATAGGACTGTCCTCGATGGGCAGCCGCCAGTATTCGGTTATGCGATTAATTAAATGCTATCTTGGCAATAGCATTTAATTCCGCATTAGGCGTGGAGTAAAAAGATGACTATCGAAAGTCGCCACATTAGAATTTTCATATCCTCAGTTTTTAGTGGAATGGACAGTGAGCGAGAATATTTTCGCACTCATATTTTTCCTAAAGCTCAAAATATCTGCAAGAAGTTCTCTGTCTCCATAACGTTTATAGATCTTCGATGGGGAATAACAAGCGATGAGCAGCGAGAGCAGAAGGTTCTACATAGGTGTTTGGAGGAAATTGACAGGAGCGCCCGCGCCCCATTATTTTTTATTGGTCTAATTGGCAACAGATACGGAACACCATTCGGTAAGAAAGAAATAGAAAGTTACCTAAAATCTCCAGACTCGAAATATGGCGATTGGCTTGAAGAAAAACTTTCAGAGCGACCTGTTGGGGTGACCGACTTAGAATTCCTCTATGCCGAGGATATTGCATCTAAGAATCCGGAATTTAAACCATTATATTACATACGATTTGATTCATATAAAGAGGGTAATGATAAGTGTCTTTTAGAGCAGGTGGATCGGATTCTTCGTTTGCCTGGGTATGTAGCAATCGATGGCTATAAAGAAGCAAGAGATGTAGGTTCTCATTTTTTGCATGAGCTTGAAGTCTTTCTGAATGAAAATTTTATAGCATCTTCAAAATTTAAGGATTATGACATAAGCCGAAATGCGGTATTCAATGAAGTTTTGGTTGAGGGTGTTAAGACGCAAGCGTATTTAGATTTATTGTCGGTTTTAGGGAAATCTAAAATGGCAACGTCGTGCCCGATATTTGTGCAGGGTGATGCTGGGAGCGGAAAAACTTTTTTGCTTACGCAGCTGAAAGATAATGTTGAGGATGATGAGTCCGGGAGTGCGATATTAGGGTTAGGTAATTTTGAAAACCCCATTGATCGAGTATTAAAAGACTTGGGTGTGGCTGTCGACCAAGAAAAAAGAAAACTTTCTTTAAAGGATAAGGTTTTAATCCTTAAAATGATTTTGGAAAGCTATGACGGCCACATTTCGATTTTTATAGATGCAGTGGATTCACGGAAAATGGAATTTGATCCATCAGTTCCGAATCATGACTCTATTTTGCGTCTTTTGGGTGGATTTCAGCTTCCGGAAGGTGTGGATATGACGGTAAGTTACCAGTCAAAATGCACCTTTAAGCCGGGCTTTACTCTGGATGGGCTTAGTAGTGATGACTTGGAGAGCTTCCGTAAATCTTATTGTGATCGATTTGGTAAAACCATACCCGAATCTGTTTCTGAAATTTTCTCAAATGTTTCATTGTTTAAAATTCCGATGGCCGCTTCTTTGGTTTTCTATCAGCTCGTTCATGCGAAATGTAATAAGGAAGTTGAGGATATTGCGGCGGAAATCAAAGATCAGTGTGTCAAGACAGGCAGTAATAATTACGGATGGGATGAATTAATTCGTGGAGTGATTGAGTCCATAGTTAAGGATTACCCGAATCTTTCCACGGTCGATCTTGGTGAGAGAGTTCCGGCACTTCTTAATGATTACATAGACACTGACGGAATAACAATGGTCGATCTGGCAGAAGAATTGGGTCTTCCAGAGCATGTGGTCCTTGAGGTGATAGAGAGGTTGAGGCCGTCTCTTTATATCATTAACGATCAGGTTCGTAGTCGTAAGGCGTCTTTTTCAGGTCTTAATGAAAATAAAATGGTTAATAGAATTAGATTGCTTAAAAAACACCACAAAAATAATGACGATGAGTTTCTCCCTTTGCTTGTTAAAAATATAGAAACATATTTCTTTTGGGTAATCGGTGGGCGATCAAAGGTAGAGGAATGGATTGAGGAATATAAAGAGGATTTTAAAGATGAAGTAAGGTTTTCGTATTTTTATAGGAGTAATTTCTTCGACTTTATGAAGTCTCTTTCCTATATTCGCTATGTTAATGCCGAAAATTATATCAATGTAGTTGATGGTTTTTGTTTTTCAGGCAAAGAAGAAGCGGTGATCCAAGAAGTTTCGAGAAATCCTTTTTTTATTATTGAGTTTCCACTTTTGGCACTAAGTTTTTTGAGCCGTTATGGTTACCAGGTGGGAAGTGGCACTAAAGATATATATGAATTTTCGTTAAGCTACCAAGAATTCCTCTGTGATCGAAGAGAGGGGTTGAAATTATCTGAATTCAATCTGGATTGCGAACTTGTAGCCGGTGCATCGGTTGATAGTTTTTTGAATTTTAAAGGGTTTGGAGAGTTGGTCTACGATACGGCTCTGTACAAGACCTCGATTTCAGAAGGGTTTTATCGGTTTAGCGATTTTGAGGAAAAAGTGGTGGCTCACATCGAGAATGATCCTCATGTTGGGTACTGTTACGGAAAGCTTATGGCAGCGCAAGACGACTATTTCGAGCGGGAGATACTGCGTAAACATAAGAGTTTATACGAAGAAGTGTTCGGCGAAAAAGCAAGAATTCGAAGTAGTGACATTTACATTCGAGGCCGGCTAAAAAATATCTTGAAAGCGCCATGAGTAGGGATTGCTGATTGGAGTTTTAAGCAGGTTTTTTCTGTAAAAGTAAAGGGTTTGAGCGAAATTGACGAAGGTGGCAGCGTTTTTTGCTCAGAGAAAATAGGTTTGTCATGATACCACTGGGAGGATAGCGCAATGCCATTTTCATTATTTTTAAATAAAAAAATTACCGAGTTTAGGCTGGTTATTCTTCATGTGACTCGAGGGTGGACCAGTACTGCTGTTTGGCTATCTATTGTGGTTATGCTAATCACAGCTACGTTCTTCGTATTGATAGACCTGCCAGAAATAAAAGAAGTTAGTCTGCTTACCCAGGTTTACCGAGCTTTAAGTATTGCTACGTTTGCAGATTGGAGCGTTAGCGAAAAGGGGGCACTGTCGAGATCTTTTGCTTTTGAAATATTAAGAATTGTGGTGCCGTTAATCGCACTTGGAGGTCTTCTTCTTGTGGCATTTCGCTCTTTCGGGTTCTGGGTGCAGTTCTGCCTTATGCCAAAGAAAAACCATACAGTCGTCTTTGGTCTGGGGCGAGCAGGCATGGCTCACGTTGAACATTGGAGGACCCTTTCCGGAAAATTCCGCCATGGTCCCTTGGTCGTAATTGAAAGGGATCCAGAGAATCCAAATATCCGAATGGTTCGCGCAATGGGCATTCCTGTTTTCGTATCTGCTGCAGGAAGCAACAAGCAAGAAGCATTCAAAAGGACAAAATGCCACAGCGCGTCACGTATCGTTAGCATGATGGACAAAGACTCAAAGGATATTGAGCTGACGCTTCATCTCCAGCAGTATTTAAGTCAGATAGGTTCAAACAAGAAACCCAAGCTTTTTGTACAAATAAACGAAGCGAAGTTAGCTGTGCGCCTTTCGGATTATCCCAGGGTTAGCCAAACAGATTTAATGGACATTCGTTTTGAGAGCCTCTACGCACGGTGCGCTGAGGATTTGCTGCTTAGATATCCCCCTGAGATATATGCAGATGTTTTTTCAGTTGATCGTCCACACATTGCTATTCACGGATTCAATCAGTTGGGGACTCAGATATTGGCTTATTGTGCCAGAATCTGTCATTTTCGAAATTATAAGTCCGTAAAGATAACGATACTTGATGATGATATTTATGGTGTGGAGCAAGCTTTGGAGAGAGATTATCCAGGGTTTTTCGTTAATGAAAAAAAATGTGAGCATGCCGCCTTGAGTATCGAGGCGGTTTTGGAGAGAAGCGATAATAGCTTTTTAAAGCACACAGACCCAATAACGCAACATGTTATTTGTGATCTAGATGAAGAGGTCGCGTTCAGGAACGCACTTGAGCTTCGTTCTTCTTCTTTGTGGCATAGGAAGGGGAACGCTGCCATTTTTGTGAATTCGGAAAGGAGCGATGGCTTAGCTGCTCTGCTTGACTCTAATACGGGGCAATCTGAAATACCGGATGGACTTTATCCATTTGGAATGGTTGATGAAATGTGTGATCCGGTTCATCTTGATAGTTTTGAGTTGGATAGAATCAGCAAGGGAATTCATGAGTTTGCTTATCGTGCAGTGCATAATACTAATATTAAGTGGTCTGACCTGAGTTCTGGTCAGCGTCGGAGCAACCGGTATGCTGCTCTGCATATCGACACGAAACTTCGAAGTATTAGATGGAGAAGGGTTGCCCAATCTGGGAAGAGCGCGTTTTCGAAAACATCCCATGAAAGGGTTATGTATTTCCCCCGACGAGCGGTTGGGCGGCAGTCAATTGAAAAGGGTTGCCAGCAGACAGAGGCAGTCCTCGCATGCCTTAGCGTCATGGAGCACAATCGTTGGGTCGGTTCGCATTTAGCTGAAGGTTGGACGCAAAGTAGTGGCAGGTTCGATTCTCTTAAAATTCATAATCGATTAAACTCATGGGATTGTCTGCCAATGAGTGAGAAAGAAAAAGACCGTACGCAGGTTAGGGTTCTGCCAGCGTTGCTTGAGGGTAGCAGCTCTGCAATGGATTCGGTTTTGCATGAGGTAAGGCCAGATTGGAAGGGGCTGGCGAATAGTGATCTGGATCAATCGTTGTTTTTAGGCGACAAGGCCGAATTTGGTTATGCTGCACCTGTGTTGAATATTGGCGTTATTTTTCCTTGGAATCCAGTGTTTGGAGACGGCGAAGATGACAGATGTGCAAATAATGAAAAGCTTTCGAAGGCTGCTGGTCAAGTCATAGACAGAATTGAAAATATTATTTTGCGCAATGACTGGAGCCCCGACGGAAGATTAGCCTTTACCTTGACGACCCCGCTAGTATCTGACGTAGAGCAGGCCTTTTTTTATTATCTAAATTTAGGGCTTGATGAGCGGTTTTCTTGCAGATCAAATGAAGAGCGTAGTGGCTCTTTCTATTCCGGATCACAAATAGAGGGGCTCATTGTGCTTCCGCTTCCTTACAACTTCATGACTGATATCGGTCTTTTTAAAAATGAACGTGATAGCAAGGAAGAGTCTGTTTGGGGTGTTGGCGGTGCTAGAGGTTTCCAGAACAACTCAGGAAAAACAAATGTTAGCTATGTGGAAATGCCTATAGGTAGATCAGGCTCAGAGTATGGTCGTAATGCTCAAGGTGAAGACGCCGTTGAAGAAATTAAAGAGCAATTTGAAGCGACCTGGAAGTGGATAGCTGAACGGAGCGATATACTTTGCATTATTACCAGCAATGAACCATCTAAAATTAACGCTGATCAATTAAAGAGCCATTTTTGTAGTGCCCTAAGAGCTAAAGCATATGAAGTTGATATGGCCATTCTTCCTAAGGCCGAATGCTTTTCGGATCAAGGTATTAAAACTCGAATTTGTGAAATCAATCTGTATAGGTGATTTTAAAGCTTGTTGATATTTACAGTTAGTGAATATAAGAATAGAGAGAGATAATGGAAGTATCAGTAGGGAATCTTGCTCTCGATCCGAAAAGCGTAAAAGCACAGAATAAGCCTGTAACAGTTAATGTCGAATTTGCTAGAAAATCAGGTGTGTCTGATACGCTTGAAGGTAAAGTGCATTTTCGCAGGGGGGACGCCCTTTTAACGGGAAGTAGGGGAGAGGTATGGCCCGTGAGGAGGGAAAGGTTTCTCGGCGCATACATCCCTGTTGGTGAAGTAATGAGTGGTAAAAATGGGAGCTACTTAAAGCTTCCAGCACAAGTTTTTGCGCTTCAGATTGAAAAGACCACATCAGTAAGTGTTGGCTCACAAGATGATGTATTAACCGGTCATCCCGGAGATTGGGTGGTCCAATATGGAGAGGGTGACTACGGTATTGTGCGCGCTAGTGTGTTCGATGAGACTTATGAGTTGCTCTAATAATCCTGTAGTTAAGGCTGATTTTGGCTTTCTATAAATAATGGAGAACCGATTAAATAATTTGCCTAAACAAGGGTTGAGGATGATGCATGGGTTCTTTGTTTCCGCTACCTTAGGTTTGGAAGTGTAGCCGCCGGATTGGGGCCTTGCTGTGGTTCGGGCCAGGGGCCCGAAGGTGACACTGATCGAGATACCCTACTACCACGGTATCAGCACACTGCGTGCGGCGGCTCAATTAATGGTGCTTGGGTGTAAGTTCTGATATATCCCCAATTGGCCTACAGGCACCCGCTCTCTAGGTATGGATTTAGTGTGTTTTTTAGATCACCCAATTAAAGTGGGCAAAATTAATACTAGTACGCTCATGCATTATGGGCGTGTCATAGCTTCTATAAGACTGGCCACACTCTGGTGAGCCACTTGTCGTTCATCAAAATAATCATACCGATCATAAATCCCCTCAACTCCCTTCAGCTTGTGATTCAAACACCGTTCCGCCACATGACTGGGCACACCTTCCGCACCCGCGAGGCTGCGGAAGGTGTGTCGCAGGTCGTGGATGGTGAAGTGTTCTGTCCACTCCCCCTAAACTGAGACAGACCTGATTAGAGTTTTCTGGGAATATCACATCTCAGGAGACGATAATGAAGAAATCACGCTTTACTGAAACCCAGATCGTATCGATCCTCAAAGAGGTTGATGGGGTTCTACCCCGTTACTGCGGACACTTCTAAAAAGAGGCACACTGTGCCCAAGGAGTGTTTATGAGCAAGCGAAAGAAGTACAGCCCCGAGTTCAAGCGTGAAGCGGTAGAGCAGACTCGTCACC